>CAZMCW010000020.1:12561-25176 GCA_964564405.1 uncultured bacterium | reverse complement strand
GCTCGAGCTTCCCCTACGCCCGCAGGCTAGCGAGTTTCAAGCTCGAGTATGGGCAGCCTTACAAGCCATTCCCTACGGACAAACCCGCTCTTACAAAGACATTGCCGAGGCGATTGGGGAGCCTACTGCCGTACGCGCTGTGGCCAGAGCTTGCGCCACCAACCCCATTGCGCTCGCGATTCCTTGTCACCGAGTTGTGCGCAGTAGTGGTGCGCTTAGTGGCTACCGTTGGGGGCTTGACCGCAAGCAAGCGCTTTTGAACCAAGAAAAAGGAACATCACTATTTAGTGGTTAGATTTCTTCACTAGCTCAATTTGTCGGCGTACACAACTCGAGCAAAATCCCCTCAGGTGAACGCACATACGACACAACTTGGCCCCAAGGTTTGCTTACAGGTTCAGCAAGTTCGGTGGCACCTTGGGCAAGTGCAGCGTTGTGCGCGGCGTGAACATCGTCGGTCACAAGGGCAATTTCAACGCCAAGAGGTTTGTCGGAGGTTGACGCAGCAACGTAACCTTTTGGCAAATTTGCGTGACCTAATTCATGAGATGCGAACGCGAGTACCGTGTCACCTGTTGCCAACTCGCCGTAATCACCTTCCTCAGTTAACAAACGGCGGGTCATACCAAAAGTTGTTTCAAAAAAATTGAGGGTTTTTGCTACGTCTGGCACGTAGTAGATGGTGTATCCAAAGCTGACCATGTCTGTAGAGTACCATGTTTATTAAGGTATTAATACCCTTTGTCAGTTGCCTAAAGATACTTTTTATGACGCAATAAACAAGCCTGAGGCTTTGTTGATGACGAACGGACCCGTGCTAAGGCGTTGCTCCAAATCACGGTACGCGTGCTGCACGATTTTTTCTAGGACACCTGCCTCAAATGCATCTGCCCGAAAACGACTCGTTGATAACGCATAATCGAGGATAGGTTGCACTTCAGTGACCTCGAGCCGACCTGCTGGTATAAGCTCCAAGACGACCTCATCAAACTGCTGTTTTAAGATGTCATGTCCGGTCTCGAGCCGAAACCTCAGCGTGGCTGGGGGGCTAAAAGCATTTGGTATGCCAAGCTCACTGTGCCAACCATCAATAAGTTGTTTGAGCTCGAGCATATGCTTATCCCCGTTGGTAGCAGCTACAAGCTGTCCACCCGGTTTTAAGACGCGCCGTATTTCGTGTACAGCTTTGTCTAAATCTGGCACGTGGTAGAGCATAAAATTGGCAATCACAAGGTCAAATGTGGCAGCCTCATAAGGGATGTCTTGAGCGTCAATCACCTCAAACTTGCTGATGCTGTCAACATCACTAAGGGCTTGCTGACTTTCTGCAAGCATCCCGGTTGAAAAATCGCTCAAGGTGATGTGCCAGTTTGTCGGAATGCGTTCACGGTTGGCACGCCACAGCAGCCCTGACCCGCAACCTAGCTCGAGGATGCGTTTGGGGTCGTTTGATGTGTCCATAGTTAACATCTGATCAAACATCCAACCCCAAAAGTCAAGCTGACCCACGCTAAACCGTTTGTGAAGGTTGACCCTGGCATGCAGTTTGTCTGCGTTGTGATATTGCTTGCTGAGGAGGTAGGCTTGATCGGTGGATGCCATCATAAGCTTCCTTTACATTATTTGTAAGAAGGGTTGATATGCAAATAGAAAAGCTCGAGCATCTGTGACTCGAGCCTCTCCGTTAATCATCTTGATATTTCTACTTCCTAATTCACCATCTTCGTACGCCGCGACTGATAATCCATGAGCACATACTGCCCAATGGTATGCGGACGGGTGAAGTAAGCTTTACCTTTGGTCATCTGACTTACCTGCTGAACAAACGCCATAAGTTCAGGGTCGCGGGCAAGCATAAAGGTGTTAATTTGAATCCCTTGACGGCGGCAGCTTCCTACCTCACGCAAGGTTTCACCCAGCACCACCGGATCGAGGCCATACGCATTTTTGTACACGCGCCCGTTAGGTAGGGTAATGGCAGACGGTTTGCCGTCGGTAATCATGACAATTTGTTTCATGTCTTTGTTTTGTCGTTTGAGGATTTTTTGAGCGAGGCGCAACCCCTCAGCCGTGTTGGTGTGATACGGACCAACTTGGCAGGTGGCAAGTTTACCCAGGGGAATCTCTTCCGCAGAATTGTGAAACAGCACAAACTTAATCACATCGCCTCGGTACTGGGTACGAATAAGGTGAGCCAGCGCCAGCGCCACTTGTTTAGCTGGCGTAAAACGGTCTTCACCGTACAAAATCATCGAGTGGCTACAGTCCAGCATAACCACCGTTGCTGCTGATGAATTGTACTCGGACTGCATGACTTCTAAATCGCCATAGTCGAGTTCTAACTTACCGTCACCTTGACCGCGCCCATTTTGCCCGCGCATAGCAGCGTTAATAAACGTTTGACTCATGTCCAAATTCATGGTGTCGCCAAATTCGTACTTTTTGGATTCAGCGGCAGCCTCAATGCCGGTTGTTTGAAACTTGGTTTCATGAGCACCAATACTGGATTTACCTGCGCCACCCAGCACATCTTTAAGCGTTTTATAGCCCAAAAAGTCAATCGCTTTATCGGTCAGTTCAAACTTAACTTGACCGGGGTCGCCGTCTGGGCCATTCATGCCTTGTTGCCCAGATTCACCCTGCTCATCGCCTGCTTGCGGGCGCAAGTAACCTTCGCGCTCGAGCCGCTGGGCAAGTTCTTTGACAACCTCACCTAACTTGGAATCCATCCAGTCTTGGGCGTCCATCGCTTGTTCGATCATGTCTTCTGACACAAGGTCATTGTTAATCAGCGCTTCAGCAATGGCATCGTACAAGTCTTGTAAGCTTTGCTCGTAGTTGGGGTCGGGGTCCCACGGATTGCGATTGAAACCAGACTCCATCAGGCGTTCTTTGATCATGTTCATCAAATCCGCCATGTCGAGATCGTCAAGCGTAGCCTCGTATTTTGAGTAGCGGGTTACCGCCATAGTTTGCACCTTTCTTGAATACAGCATGGCAAATTTGATGTGGCACGGCAAATGGTGTCGAACATGTCTTGAATTAAACGCCCCTCAGCTCAAGTTCATCATAAGCGTGAGGTCATCGTAATTGTGAGTGAACTAGGTGATTGGACAACACAGAAGATGTACTGACAAACGTTAGAAGACATAACTCTAAAACCAAGTCAACCAAAACGCTTCAAGGTAAGTAGCTTTATCAAGGACAGTATAACTTGATGCTTGCAATGCTTTAATGCTTGCAATGCTTTGATACTTGCAAGTTGATATCAACACCCACAATTTGTATTGATACCAACTTGGCTATTGACGTTTAAAGCTAATTCCAGCGCTGCCGACTTGTTTGAGATACGTCGGGTTCAGCTGCACTGTAACCGCGTTCTTCGCTACGAGCAATTTGCCTGCGGGCGTAGAGGCCTTCTAGCACAAACTCAGCAGCTGCCCCAATATCGTCTTGATCTTTGCCTTCAGCAACGCGTTTGGCTGCTTCTAGCAGACCGGGAATTTCGGTCATGACTTCAGGAAGTTGTTCGGTTTTAAGCGTGTCAGGAACTTTGAGGTAGTTTTCAGCTTCAAAGTGATCGACAATCTCGCCAACATCAAGTTGCATACCGCGGCGACTAAACACTTGCCCGATAGCCCGGCGCACAATATCTCTGGCGACGCTTTCGCCGCCCTTGAGTTCACCTTCGTACTCGAGCTCTAACTTACCCGTAACAGCAGACGTCCCTGCATAAATGTCTGTAACACGAGCAAGTGGTCGAGATTCTTGTAACACCAACGCGCGCTGTTCGGCATTGCTGATCACATTTTCCATAAGGCTAATGGGCAAACGCTGCGACACACCTGAGTGTTTGTCCACCCGGTTATCTTCGCGCGCTTGAAAGGCAACTTCTTCAATAATCTCCGCAATATAGGTTGGCATGGCGATGTCACCACCGCGCGACGACCATGCTTCTTGGGCGGTAATAGACATACCCTCCTCGAGCGTCTGCGGGTAATGCGTGCGAATTTCTGAGCCAATGCGGTCTTTTAATGGCGTGATGATCTTGCCACGCGCCGTGTAGTCTTCGGGGTTAGCAGAAAAGACCATCATCACATCAAGTGATAAGCGAATAGGATAGCCCTTGATCTGTACGTCACCTTCTTGCATGACATTAAACAGGGCCACTTGCACCTTGCCAGACAGATCAGGCAACTCGTTCATGGCAAAAATACTACGGTTGGCTCTTGGCAAAAGGCCGTAGTGAACTGACAGCTCATCACCAAGTTTAGTATTGAGTTTGGCTGCTTTAATGGGATCAATATCACCCACAATGTCAGCCACTGTCACGTCTGGCGTAGCGAGCTTTTCAATGTAGCGCGCGTGTTTAGGAAGCCACGCAATGGGCGCACTGTCACCCTCTTCAGCCAAAATACGCTTGCCTTCAGCACTTACGGGCTCAAACGGGTCGTCGTTGATTTCACTGTCTGCCAATATGGGAATTTCGTCGTCAAGCAGATCGGTAAGTTGCCGCAAAATGCGCGTCTTGGCTTGTCCCCGCAACCCCAACAAAATAAAATTGTGGCGGCTGAGTAGGGCGTTAATAATTTGGGGCGCAACCGTGTCTTCGTAACCAACAATACCCGGAAAGACCGTCTCGCGGCACTTCAAACGGGCAATAAGGTTGTCGCGAATTTCTTCTTTAACGCTGCGGCCAGCTTTGGTGGCCCAAGATGTGCCGCGCAAATCTCCTAGAGTCGTTGGCTTCATGCGCTGCACAAATTCTGGGCTGGCTGCGTCAGTTTTTGGTTCAGCGTGTACGTGTAACGCTCGAGTTCGTTCATACCTACTGATTCTACCACGCAGGGGCACGTGAGCTATGTGCAAGCGTACTGCAATAGCGTTTAGACAGCACGCTACTTACATCTTTACTATTTTACTATATACAGCGTAAGTACGTCCCCAAATTGATTTAGAAACTTTTAGGCTAAGTCTAAAAAGCCCGTCACCGAGCAGTCATCATCTACAAAATGGTGCTGATAATACCGCTGTTTGATGCCACCTAATGAGCGCATTCAAACAGTAAATATGAATTTAATGGATATTTGATGATGTATTTGTGAACCCATCTTTAGATGCCCAGTTAAGCCTTTGCTTTCAAACAACGGACCCTAGAACTACCTGTATAAATTCAACATTTGTGCTTTTGCCAAAATGTGAGTGGTCAATGAAAAATGCCCAAAATGCTGTGACAGAGGTCAATAAATAAGTTAGGAAGAGATGGGCTAGCGCATAACCATAACAAAAGTTAAACTTTAACGCATAAAAACACAGTTACGTCTTTCATCTAAAGGTACCTTTTGCACATTGTTGAATCATTTGACAGCACTTTGACAGCATGATATGTTTGTACCATCCTGATGCCTATTTAATACTCCTAGAACAAACAAATGACGGGTTTGCTGATGCACTTGGCATCAAAATAGGAGTTTTACGTGGTGTCTGGCTTTTGTTGTGCCTCGAGTTTTACGCTTTAATGTCTGTTCGTACAGGCTAGTAACAAAAATTGTAGACTGTATTTTGTTGCAGTCTTAGTTTGTTTTATTAAGTGATGTAGAACATGCTGGCTTAGCTCGAGGAAGTTAGTAATTACTCTTCAGGAGGGTATTTTGAAAAAGGTTGTAGTTTTACTCGGTATTTTTGCCATGCTCACAAGTGGATTTGCAGAGCGCGGCAGCGATGGTACGGTGGATATTCTCTATTGGCAAGCCATCTCTATTTTAAACCCTTATTTGTCAGGTGGTACCAAAGATATTGAGGGGTCATCATTGGTGCTTGAGCCGCTTGCTCGCTACGACGAAAACGGTAATCTGACGCCATGGTTAGTCACCGAGATTCCCACAGTTGACAACGGTGGTGTTTCTGAAGACCTCATGAGCATTACGTGGACCCTGCGCGATGACATTCTTTGGTCAGATGGCACACCTTTTACTGCTGCAGACGTAGTGTTCACAGGTGAATACTGTATGAACCCCGAAGCGGGTTGTGTCTCGAGCAACTTCTTTACAGATATCGAAAGCATTGAAGCCGTAGACGACTTTACCGTGCAGATTAACTTTAGTGTACCCAAGCCATTCCCATATAGTGCTTTTGTAAGTGCTGAATCACCTATTTTGCAACAAGCTCAGTTTGCAGATTGCTTGGGTATTCGCGCGCAAGAATGCACCGAAGAAAACTTTGGTCCTATTGGTACAGGCCCTTACGTTGTCGCAGATTTCCGCGCTAACGACGTTGTGACCTACGAAGCTAACCCCAACTACCGTGAGGCAGACAAACCCGCGTTCCAAACCGTTGTAATTAAGGGTGGCGGCGACGCAGCTTCAGCAGCACGTGCTGCCCTTGAAACTGGTGAAGTTGATTGGGCGTGGAACTTACAGGTCTCGCCAGAGGTACTTGCCCAAATGGAAGCTACCGGTATTGGTACAGTTATTACCTCGTTTGGTACCTCTATTGAGCGTTTGCTACTCAACTTCTCTAACCCAGATGCGTCACTTGGCGACGACCGCGCTGAGTATATGGACGGTCAAAACCCTCATCCATTTTTAAGCGATCCTGCTGTACGTGAAGCTATGTCACTTGCTATTGACACCGAAATCCTTACCGAAATTGGCTACGGTCTTACGGGCGCTGTGACCTGCAATATTTTGCCAGCACCAGAAGTTTATGCGTCAACAGCTAACGACGGCTGCCAAACCCAAGACTTAGAAGCTGCTAATCAGTTGCTTGAAGATGCTGGTTGGACCATGGGTTCAGACGGCGTACGCAGCAAAGACGGGGTGCGCTTGAGCGTGCTCTATCAAACCTCAACCAACGCTGTGCGGCAAGATTTCCAAGCACTTATTCAAGAGTGGTGGGGTCAAATTGGCATCGAAACCGAACTGCGCAATATCGACGCAGGGGTGTTCTTTGGCAACGACCCTGGTAGCCCAGATACCTACGGTAAGTTCTACGCAGACGTACAAATGTTCACCAGCAGTATGTCCGGTACTGACCCCGAAGCCTACATGGGTCGCTGGATTTGTGATGAAATTGCAGGCATAGATAACCAGTGGCTAGGTAGTAACCAACACCGCTGGTGTAGCGAAGAGTACGACGCACTTGCTGAAGAACTTGCGACAACAGCCGCACTTGAAGATCGTGCTGAAATTGTTAAAGCTATGAACGATTTACTCGTTCAAAACCATGTAGTGATTCCTTTGGTGTACCGTGGTGATGTTTCTGCGCGTGCCAACACCTTAGAAGGTGCAATTATGAACTCATGGGATTCTGAACTTTGGAATATTGCGGACTGGTACCGCGCCGAGTAACCTACTCGAGGCAAGGGAGTAGCTCAGGCTGCTCCCTTGTTTTATTTTATAATGTTCCAATTTTTCATAAGACGTATTTTATCGGCAATCCCTACGCTGATTGTCATCAGCTTTATTATCTTTGCAATTCTCGACCTTGCACCAGGTGACCCAACTGGTAATTTACCCTTGACAGTTCCTCCAGAGGTACGTGAGCAGGTACGTCAAGCGTTGGGTGCCGACGATCCTTTTGTCATCAAATATCTAAAATGGGCAAGACAATTTTTTTATTACGAACCGCTAGCAGCACTTGAAAACGCCACTGGTTGGACACTTCTCGGTGAAGACAGTGTGCGTATTCTCTCTTGGCAAACACGTAGCCCCGTTACCGACCTTATTTTGCAACGTTTGCCCCAAACGCTTCAGGTGGTAGGACTTGCGTACTTATTTAGTATTCTAATTGCAATTCCAATTGGCGTTATTTCAGCTTATAAACAGTATTCTATTTTTGATCAGATTGGCACTTTTTTTTCGTTGATTGGTTTTTCAGTGCCTACATTTTTTACAGGTTTAATGTTCATCCTTATTTTTAGTGTGCGACTGCGTTGGTTTCCATCTATTTATGACACAACGTTAGTTGTCAATAGTTGGGAAACGTTTGTACAAAACGTTCGACAGATGATTATGCCGGTAACAGTACTTACCTTTTTTAGTGCGTCACAATTAAGTCGGTTCATGCGATCTGCTATGCTCGAGAACCTCGGTCAAGATTACGCGCGTACTGCCCGTTCAAAGGGGTTACAAGAGCGCATTGTAGTGCTGGGGCACGTACTGCGCAATAGTCTCATTCCGGTAGTTACACTCATTGCATTAGGAATTCCAAGTATTTTTACGGGCGCAATCATCACTGAGCAAATTTTCCGCATTAATGGTATTGGCGACTTGCTCATTCGCGGTATCTACAACAGTGATATTCCTTTAGTCCAAACACTTACATTTATTTTTGCGGTACTTATTGTGTCGTTTAACATAGTTGCTGACATAGCGTATGGCTTCTTAGATCCACGTATCCGCTATGCTTAGGTTCCTAAAGCTAGCTCGCTGTCCTAGCCAAAAACATAAGGTGATTTTATGAGCGTTGTATCGTCTTCACCCATATCCCCAAAACCGCGTGAATCTAAATCGTCATCTCAATTACGTGATACTTGGAAACAGTTTTCCAAACATAAAGGTGCTGTTGTTGGCATGGTGGTGTTTTTTAGCATTATTTTAACGGTGCTGTTAGGTCCCTATTTTTACCGTATAGATGCTGCTACGACCAATGTACGTGAACGCAATCAGATGCCTTCTATGGCACGCCCCTTTGGGACAGACAATTTGGGACGTGATTTGCTCGCTCAAAACTTAGCAGGTGGGCGTATCTCGCTGGCGGTTGGCGTTACAGCCATGCTGATCAGCCTTACGGTTGGGTCTACTGTCGGCTTGTTAGCGGGTTACTACCGGCGTCTAGACGGCATTTTAATGCGCTTAACAGATTTGTTCTTGGCGCTACCCTTGTTACCGCTTTTGCTTGTCATCATCATGTTATTTAGAGATAGTTTGCGAGGCGTGTTTGGGCCGCAAACGGGGATTTTTATTCTCATTGTGTCAGTTATTGGCCTTACCAGTTGGATGAACACAGCTCGAGTTGTTCGGGGTGAAGTCCTAGCTGTCCGCGAGCGTGAGTTTGTGATGGCAGCTGGCGCACTGGGGTCAGCGAACAACCGGGTGATTTGGCTTCATATTTTGCCCAACGTGCTAAGCCCTATTTTGGTGTCTGCAACGCTGGGGGTAGCAAGTGCCATCATCACAGAGTCAGCGTTGTCATTTTTGGGGCTTGGTTTTCCGTCGGATGTACCTACTTGGGGGCGACTCCTATTTGATGGGCGTGATTACATCAACATCACCCCAACAAGGGTCGTTTGGCCAGGTGTGTTTATTTCGCTCATTGTACTGAGTGTAAACTTTATGGGTGATGGTTTACGCGATGCACTTGATCCCAAATTACGTGGACGTACTTGACATCCAACAAAAGAATAATCTAAAGCGACCTCATAAGCGGGTCGCTTTTTCTTTGCTTTGGCACTCAACCAAATGTCTATTAAATGACTGCACTTACTTGGCAGTCCAGCCTAAGTCCATCGTTTGAACCGAACCGGTAATACCCCAAGCTTCTTCGGAACATAAAAACGCAACGTAGTTGCCGACATCTTCTGGCTCGAGCAACTTCTTAATCGCAACGTTTTCCAAAAACACTTTTTCTTCCACTTCACTCTCAGCAATCCCGCGACTTTTAGCTTGGTCGGCAATTTGTTTTTTAACGAGTGGCGTGCGCACGTAAGCTGGACAAACAGTGTTGCAGGTGAGGCCGTGCTCGCCACCCTCGAGCGCCGTGACGCGCATGAGCCCCAAAAGCCCATGTTTAGCCGTCACATAGCCAACTTTATAAGGACTTGCCGTTAAACTGTGGGCGCTACCTATGTGCACAACCCGCCCGTGTCCTGAGCGAATAAGATACGCCCAAGCGTATTTGGTGAGCAAAAATGGTGCTGTGAGCATGAGGGCAATAAGCTTATCCCACGTTTGTTCAGGAAAATCTGGAATGGGGTTAATGTGCTGAAAGCCTGCGTTGTTCACCAAAATGTCCAGCCCACCTAAAGCCTGCACGGTATCGTCAACAGCGTGTTTGCAACCCGCTTGGGTGCTTAGGTCAGCTTCTACAAAGTGTATACCTTCACTGATTGCAATAGCTTGCCCTGTTTCCGCGTTGATGTCGACAATGCTAACCTTGTGACCTCGAGCTTGTAGGGCGCGTGCTGAAGCTAGCCCGATGCCGCTCGAGCCACCTGTAACAAGTGCTACACGTTCCATCATTCCCCCTTAAGTTGTAGCTGGAATAGTTAAGGCTGATGACCACAAACAATGACTGTGATGGCCTCAGCCTACCTCACCTAGGTCCTATTTTACCCAAATGATGATAAGGCTTTTTACGACACAGCTTAAACCCGCAAATTTTTTGGAGTAATAGGCACTTTTTTGGCATTTAACAGATCGAAATTTGTTTGAAAACGCTCTAAACCGTTACCACACCACGTGCGTAGCGCATTTTGGCGGTGAGCGTGCGCCCAATATTGCTTAAAAGTGTGACCGTCGTATTAGGAGCAGTTTGTTTAATAATCTGAAAATCCATGACACTAAGGCGGTAAAAGACAGCATCCTCGGTGACAGTTACAGTAGCAGTGCGTTTACTGCGAGTATCTAGTAGGGCAGTTTCACCAAAAAAGGTGCCCGCTGCAAAACTGCCGACACGCTCGCCGCCTTTGCTGACATCTACTAGGCCTTTAGCAATAAAGAAAACTGCGTTACTAGCATCACCTTCTTGAAAGATGACCTCACCTGCACTAAAACGTTCGCGGTGCATAAAACTGGTGAGAGTGGCCATGTCGTCTTCGGACATACCTTGTAGTACGGTGATGTCCTCGAGCGCAATTTCGTCGTCGTCCATGTCTTCTTGGCGGGACTTTTTGAGGTTGGAAAGATAAAGCCATTTGGGGTTGTCTGCCAGCACTTTAAACAAATATTGCGGTAACGTGTCTTGTAGCAGTTTGTCTTCAAACGACGCTAACGCAACATCTGTATCCTCGAAAAGATGATCGTCTGCAAAACTATCGGTAATACCTGTTGTTTCCAAAAACTGCCACAGTTGAGAGCTGCGGGTAACCCCACTTAGGGCCAGTTCTTTACCGTCGTTGGCGAGGCGTTTGTTGAGTTGCTCGATCAGACGGGCACTGGTAATGTCCATGTCGTTTACGCGGCTAAGGTCCAGAATAAGATATTGCTTGCCAGCTTCAGCCAGGGCTTCCACTTGATTCACAATGGTATCTGCCGAGGCAAACGAGATAAAGCCTTCAAGTTCCACCACACCAAGTTGAGCACCGTTTTCACTCAAAGCCTCGAGCGACTGGTCATCACGTTGTTTGCTCGAGTGTTGCATGACCGCATCGTAGTTGCGCCGAATGGTTGCTTTGCTCATCTTAAATACATAAAGCAGGACAGATAACACCAAGCCCACGGTCACCGCTGTGACCAAATCTGCGATCAAGGTCACGCCTGTTACCAGCAAAATGACGATGATGTCTCCCCAGAGTGAGCCGCGTTGACGAATTTTCCCTGTAAAAAAGTCACGCAAAAGCCGCAAACTCCACGGGTCAGCCAGCGAAAACGCCACAATAATCAAAATACCCGTCATGACAATGTTAGGTACCAAGCCCACCAAGGTTCCCAAAAAGTACGCAATAATAAGCGTAAACAGTCCCCACATCATGCCGGATAAGCGGCTGCTAGCACCCGCACGGTGGCTGGCCGCACTTTGGCTAAACGACCCTTCTACCGCAAGGCCGCCCACACTCGCCGCCGTCATATTGGCAAAACCTTGAGCGATGAGTTCACGGTTTACGTTGGTACGGTGGTTGGTGAGCGTTTGTAAGCTGAGTGCCACCAGCAAGGTTTTGGTGGAAATAAGTAGGGCCGTACTAAACGAGGCTGACAGCAAGGTGGGGAAAAGCTCGAGCATGCCCTCGAGCCGCAAAATACTAAAAAAACTTGCCAAATAATTTTGCGGCACACCCGGACTTACAAACCCCAACCTATCGCCAACCGCGCCACCTAAGCCGACAGCCACCGCCACGTAATACAAAAGTGAGCCGCCTAACAACGCCAAAAGTGCATCTGGCACGCGTTCTGTGATGCGTTTGCCGTACCACATAAGTAGCGCTGTTGTTACTCCGATGATGAGTTTAAGCGGTTGAATATTTGCCATGCCCGAGGTGAAGCCCTCGAGTCCCAGTAAATCCGGAATTTGATCAAGGAGTACCGTGAGCGCTAGCCCGTTTAGTAGCCCGCCAATGACCGGGTAGGGAATAAATTTAATGAGGTTACCCGCCCGAAAAAAGCCAAAGCCAACCTGCAACAGTCCCGTTAAAAACATCACCAAAAACGCCACCGTGACGACAATACTGGTAAACGACGCGGGGTCAAGTTCCGCACCTACGCGGCTAAAGCCCGGCAAAAACAGTTGGGCCATAAGCGAACTGGCAACGAGCGCCGCTGCCGGTGATGGGGCTGAAATAAGTGACGGTGTGCTGCCCAAAAGCGCAGCAATAAAACCTGCAAAAATAGCGCTAAAAAAGCCTGCAGTCACCCCAACGCTGGCGTAAGCTGATCCTAGTGGTGCAAACGCAATAAGCCC
>CAZMCW010000020.1:7679-12551 GCA_964564405.1 uncultured bacterium | reverse complement strand
GACAATGTTTTTGGGTAAACCAATAATGGTTGCAGCCAACCCACCCGCAAGATCAGCACGTAATTTGCTGAGCGAGGGTAGCTTGTAAGCAGGTAGTTGTTCGGTGCGCATAGTGTCCTTTAGGAAAAACCTCGAGACGACCTTACTTCTGATTAGCTGATGCTCAATTTGTCAATGCTCGATTTGTTAATGCTCAATTTGTCAATGCTCGATTTGTAGATGCTCGATTTGTAGATGCTCGATTTGTAGATGCTCGATTTGTCAGCATCGGTAACGTCAAGGTTTTAGACAATCTACGGTAGAGCACAAAAAGTCATTGATCAAGATACCAGCTGACATTTCCATGACAAACTTTTTACGCTATAATTTCCGGTTGATGTGAATTAAACTCTGTCTTATGCACTTATGAGTTTTGCGCATATTAGCAACCCAAACATTAGTAAACACCTGTGCATCTGAGGTGTTGCGTGTACTAATCAGCAAGCTTGTGACCATCTTCTCTAGCATAAAGAAAAGCCCTCTGTCACATTGTTTAATTCACTACTTGACAGCCTCAATTAGGTACCATAAGGGGTGCGCTGGTTTTCTACAAAACGCTTGGTTAAGAACAAAGGTTTGCCGTTACAACGTGCAACTTCGGTGGCATCACTCGAGCAAGACCAAGCTATTAGCGAGGGGCACAACTTACCAATAGTTCGCCCGCGCATGGCGCTAACGGTGGGCGTGCTAGCTGTGAGCACAGCAGCGGTGTTCATTCGCTCAGCTGAAGCGCCCGGCGTGGTGATTGCCCTTTACCGGATGCTATTTGCCAGTCTTGTGTTAGCACCTTTTACACTGCGCGCGCTAAAACGCACACCTTTGAGCTTACAAAACGCACCTTACACCATACTTGCTGGCCTTTGTCTAGCGGCTCATTTTGCAACTTGGATAAGTTCACTAAGTTACACCAGCGTGACAGCTAGTGCCGCGCTCGTCAATACCAACCCGCTTTGGATGGCACTGTTTAGTTGGCTTTTTTTAGGGTTAGCACCCCCACTCACCGTGTTACTTGGTGCGGTGCTAGCCGTATTGGGCGGCGCGCTTATTAGCTTTGATGGCTCGAGCATTGGCAGTCAACCTGCGCTAGGTAACAGCCTTGCTTTAGTAGGTGCAGTGGCCATATCTGCGTATTTGCTGCTAGGTCGGGCAGCGCAGCGGCGCGGCTTATCTTTACCTGCGTATGTGGGGAGTGCGTACGCCGTGGCAGCACTTGCCCTACTGCCCTTACCCCTAGTGTTTGATCTAGCCTATGCGCCGTATCCGCTGCTCACATGGATATGGCTTATCTTGCTAGCGCTTGTCCCACAACTTATTGGCCACACCAGTTTTAACTATGCGATGAACCACGTGTCACCAACGTTGGTAGCTACGATTATTTTGCTCGAGCCCATTGGCGCAGCCTTACTCGCGCTTATTGTCTTTACCGAAGTTCCCTCGCTACTTACAGCCATAGGCGCAGGTATTTTGCTAGTAGGTGTGATTCTTACTGCACGCAATAATCGTAGCAACTCTGGTGATACATCCACTAAGTCGTCACCTGAGTCGTCACCTGAGTCATCATTATAACCTCACGGCCAAGGCTAAGTAATTTAAAAAATAGTCACTTGTAGCGTTAGCCGTAAGTATAGACTCGCTCCATACTCACCGAGCTAGGCGAGTACCAATAGACACGTTCCGTTTACAGCTCAATGTTTATACATACCGCTATAGTGAGCAAACATCCAAACACCAGACTTCCCACAAAAGGCATCCATCAAAGCTTAATGATGATACGACTTGATGATGTTCAGTAGCGCTCTCTATATCGACGCAACCAAAATTAGCTATAAATTTGCCAACTACGGCCTAATGTTATGGCCTAATGTTGTGGCATAGTAATCAACATGGAACGTATCGTTTTGCAACCGCATGTACGCATTGGCGATCCGCATACAAATAGTGACGACAAAAACCGCCTCAGTATTTTGGCCAACATAGTTGAACCGTTGGTCAACCGGGATGCCGCTGGACACATCCGCAGCAACCTCGCCAAAACGTGGCAAGTGTCAGAAGATGGGCGCACCTGGCAGCTCGAGCTTTATAAAGATATTCAGTTTCATGATGGTAGCCGTTTAACTGCCCAAGATGTTGTCGCCAACCTCGAGCGCATTCGCGATGAAGACTTGGGCGGTGAACTGGGGACGGCGGGCGTCTACCAAAGCTATTTAGCCGGCGCGCAGTTTGACAGCACGGCGGCTACTAGCGTGCGCATCATTATGCCTGAACCAGCTTCGGAGTTGCTGGACTTGCTCGCCAAGTTTCCCATCATGCCAGCTGCACACTTGGCGAAGACGGTCACTGCCCGTGACATTGTAGGCACAGGTGGGTACAAACTGGTTGATGTTAGCGGTGATGCCGTTGTGCTCGAGGTTTTTGATAACCATTGGCGCGGTCTAAAATTGCTCAAACAGCTCGAGTTTCGCGCGCAAGCTGATCCTGAAGCAAGAGTTCAAGCGTTACTCGACAGTCAGGTTCACGTTATTAGCGAAGTGCCCTTAGCTCATTTGCCAGCTATAGTACACGGTGCGCGGCTTGTAAATATGCAAAGTACCCTATGTGTCATTGTCATGTTTAACTTGCTGTCGGGTGTAACTTGTGACGTGCGCGTGCGCCAAGCTATGAACTACGCGGTCAACCCAAAACACCTCATCAAAACACTCCACCAAGGTTACGCCCTGCCGCTACACGGACCCCTTACGCCGTTGCACGCAGGCTTTAACAGCAACCTTGCTAGCTACGAATACGACCCAGACAAAGCTCGCAAGCTACTTCAAGAAGCTGGTATAAATGACATTAACCTTGTGCTAGACGCGCCCACTATTCACCCCAACGAATCACCTCGGTTGGCTAACATGATTGCGCAACAGTGTGCTGAAGTAGGCATTAATATTACGGTTAAGTTGCACGACGACCGCCCTGCCTATGCTGACATGGTGCGGGCAAGTAACATACAAAACGCATGCGTGTTTGACTCGAGCCCCATCAGCAGTTACCGGGTTTTACGCGAAAAGTTTCATTCGGGTGTACAAGGCCCGTGGTGGTTGGGCTACCACAACCCCGCTGTTGACGACGCTATTGACACTATCGCCAAAACCACCACCTCGTCTGACAAACAAGCACTCTACAGCCAAGTGCAACAGCACATTGTTCATGATGCACCGTGGTTATTTTTGTACAGTCCTATGCGCCATTGGGGCATGCAGAGTAATATTTTTTGGCAGCCGACCGTGGACGGGTTGATGGTCTTTTAAGTTAGACCTAATACCAAATTGACTCTTGAATGTCATCGTCTGAATCATCTAAGGGTACACTCTCACGAGCGATTTTGATGCCGCAAAGCGACATCAAAACATCATTTTAGTATAAGGTTCTATTTCTAAGAGCTTCGAGCAAGTAGTAACACCCGCTCAGCTTCAATACGCGCTTTAAACTCAGCTGAGGTGCTTGCCCAGTCCAGCAGATCAACTGGCCACGGTAAGCTGGACTCACGTAGGGCTTCTTCGACTGACGCGCGCTGTTCCATGGGTAGTGTAGTGTCACCTTCGAGAGCTAGGTCAAGGTCGGCATAAGGCTGGGCATGACCTTTCACGCGTGATCCAAACGCCCACACCGTGTAATCTGGCACATGCGTGCGGAGGATTGTCTGTAAAAGCTGCCAGTGGTCAGGTTGCATATTAATTGGCGGCATCTCTAGTCCTAAAGCGCGTTGGAGTTGGTCAAGTAAGTATTGGCTCTCGGCTAAAAATAAGGGAATAATAGCAACAACCTCGAGGGCAATCTGTTCGTCATAGGTATGGCTAGTTTTAGCTCGCAGCGCACGGTAAGTGCGCCACTGTGCCCACTCACTTTGCAGTAAATTGTGAGCATTACCTGCTCGAATAAGGTCAGCAAAAGCAGCATCAGCATAGTGTGTAGCATCTGCTGCGATACTGACCAAATAGCGGCGCAACGTTTTGTGCGCAAGTTCGTAGGTAAATTCAAAGCGTTGAACCAGTCCGTCGCGGATTTGCTCATCGCGTTCGTCTAAGCGGTAGCGCGCGAGGCCCTGCTCGAGCCGCGTCACAGCACGTCTCAAAGAGCTAATATTAAAATTTTCCAGATCAGTCATAGGAGTCAGTCATAATGTGTAGTGTTGAATGCTAGCGCTTTTTGAGTATATCTAACTTTTGTAGAAAAAGTTCAGTTTAATAGCACTAGTCTAGTTCACTTAGATAACTTGCAGAGGTTAGCGTATGGGCTTTCAATTTACCATCAGAAGGGTCGTTATTATGTGTAACTTGCGCCGCATAGTACGTTTACTCAAAAGATGACATGTGCGTCTCACACGTATAATATCACCTAAACTCGCTTATCAACCTCAAAACACATCAGCTTAAAGATCACGTCTAAATGCGCATCGTGTTAAGACGCCAAGAGTGATACCATAGAGGTCGCATGACAGCCATTTACCAACAAGCTCGGCCCATCACCTTTGCCCAAGTTATTGGGCAAGATCACGTCAAAGACGTGCTCAAATTGGCGCTGTCCAAAAACCGGATTGGGCACGCGTATCTGTTTAGCGGCCCGCGTGGCGTAGGTAAAACAACCACGGCGCGGCTTTTGGCAATGGCCGTTAACTGTGAACGCGCCAGCGAAACTACACCGCCTTGTGGTGAGTGTGGGTCGTGTATGGCCGTGCGGCAAGCTAGCCACCCAGATGTCATTGAGTTGGATGCTGCTAGCAACAATTCAGTAGACGACATTCGCGAACTGCGCGAAAAAGTGAATTTGAGCGCTATTCGTGGAGGCAAGCGG
>CAZMCW010000020.1:4523-7669 GCA_964564405.1 uncultured bacterium | reverse complement strand
AGACGCTCGAGGAACCCCCGGCTAATCTCGTGTTCATTTTGGCAACAACCGAACCTGAAAAACTACCTCCCACAATTCTGTCGCGTTGTCAGCACTTTCGGTTTCGGCGCTTAAGTGATGCCGAGATTGAGAGCAAACTTGTCCATTTGTGCGAGCTGGCGGGAGTTGATGCTGAAGCAAGCGCGCTTAGTTTGGTGGCGAGAGCAGCAGATGGGGCCATGCGCGACGCTGAATCCTTGCTCGAGCGCCTCCTTGTATCCGGTCAAGCGATTAACTATCAAGACGCGGAAACGGCCCTAGGACTGCCGCCCCAAGAGCGTTTACAAGCTCTAGCCCAAGCCCTGGTTAGCGGTCAACTAAACGCCCTTTTTGATGCCGCCGCTGAGCTGTACCGCGCTGGGTTTGCGCCACGAAGTCTAGTTGAACGGCTCATTATGACGTTACGTGACGCTCTTTATGCCAACCTCGGCATGGACGGCTACAGGTTCACCTTGCCGCTAGACGAACCCGCTATGTTACGGCTCATCCACGCACTAGATGATGAAACCGAGCGTTTTGTGCGCTACAACGATCTATTTTCTTTAGAAGTAGCGTTAATCAAAGCACACAATACTTTGGTGGGCAATGTTCCTCGTGAGGCTGCACTCACTGGAGATAGTGCATCATCCCATATTGAGCAAGGTTCCTCGAGCCCCCAGGCTCAACCTACAAACGCGCTCCCTGACTTTAATCCGCATAGTGAGGCTCAATCACCTACACGAACGCCAGCGCGTGCTCAAAATCCATCTCTAGCACAGGCGACACGTTCAACACCAGCATCGTCCTCGAGTCCAACACAAACAGCCGCCCAGCAACCTGCCACAGCAAGCCCGTCTGCATCGCTCGACTGGCGCAAGATTCAAACGCAAGCAGGTGTGCGCCTCAAAGCGTTTATCAAACCTGCTGAAGCAGAAATTGATGGCAGCAAGCTCACGTTAATTTTTGATGACCGCCACAAGTTTCACTTTGAGCAACTTAAAAAGTATGGCGACAGTTTAGCTGAGTTGGTCACAGGTTTGTATGGCGAGACCAGCATCGACATTCGTGGGCCCGGGCAAGCCTTACACCTTGGCGCGCCTACAGTAAGCTCAAATCCAATAGGCTCAAGCCCGACCGGGTTAAGTTCTGAAAGTACAGGTAGTCCAAAAAAGATGTAGCGGCCCGCGCCGCTGTACCCGCATCCTCAGGTGATGGCCCAGAATCTCAAAACACAGCAGGTCAAGACACAGCAGGTCAAGACACAGCAGGTCGAGACACAGCAGCCCGAGACACAGCGGGTCAAGACACGGCAGCTCGAGCTATCTCACCAGCAGTCTCTTCCCAAGCGGCACTTCAGGCAACCTTCCCAGCAGTATCCTCCGACGTCAACGGAAAGATAGCAGCACCAGCTTCTTCACCAACCTCACCACAAACATCACCTCAAGCAACTTCCCCAGCAGCGCCATCTGAAGTTGCTAAAAAGGCAACATCGGTAGCGCCAAACCCAGCACCAATAGCAAACTCTGCAGCGACACCTCAGACCAACGCTAACAATCCTGCTCAGGTAGATGCGTCAGCAGTTCAAGCTGAGACATCCACAGAGTTATCTCCGCCAAAATCACCTCAACCGAACGAGCAAGTACCAACAACATCTGCCTACTACGACGAAGAACTGCCGGCAGACTTTTGGAACCGTGAAGATGCACCTGTAGTTGACGCACAAAGTATTCCCCTAGATGGTGAAACTGAAGCGTTCCCTCGAGGTACACAAGAAGGTTCACCTCAAGTACCTGCAGATGATCTCAGCGGAGACTTACACAATGACCCACGGTTTATCACCATGACCCAACTGTTTCCAGGCAAAATTATCGCGTGGCACCAAGACAGTCAAGCACGCAAGCAAGCGAGCACAGATGAGCAGCTTGATGACGCGAGCGCGGTAGACACCAATGTAATACACACCAATGTAATACACGCCAATGTAATACACAGCAGTGAGCTAGTTGCTGAAGATGACGATGACGATGATTAACTCTAATTCGACCCTGGCTAATCCCGATGATTAACAACAACGACGCTAACAACCGCAACAACGCGGTAAAGTGATACCACAGCAGTATGGTAGTAGCAAAAAGTACCCACACCCCAACAAAAAGTACACACGCAAAAAGCCTAAAGGAGTTTTAAGTATGAACATGCAAAAACTGATGAAAGAAGCCCAAAAAGCTCAACGCAAAATGGCCGAAGTACAAGAGCGCTTGGCAGAAATGACCGTCGAGGGAACGGCGGGTGGCGGCATGGTCACAGCTACCGCTACCGGTGATGGCAACATTAGCGCGGTGAAAATTGACCCCAGTGTGGTGGATGCAGATGAGATTGAGTTGCTCGAGGACCTCGTCATGGCCGCCGTCAACGAAGCCCAGCGCAACGCCAAAGAACTGCAAGAGCGCGAACTCGGCTCCGTGATGGGCGGCATGGGCGGCTTAGGCGGCCTCGGCGGGATGTTCTAAGCCACACGCGTGAAGTACCCTCAAGCCCTTATTGAACTCATTCGCGAGTTAGGTAAACTCCCCGGCGTTGGGCCTAAAAGTGCCCAGCGCTTGGCGTTTTACTTGTTTAATTCTCCAGATGATGACGTGGAAACGCTAGCGCGGGCGCTGCTGGCAGCCAAAACCAACCTCAAGTACTGCCCAACTTGTTTTAACATTACCGATATTGATAACGAGGTTTGCGGCATCTGCTCAGGATTACAGCGCGACAAAAAAATCATTTGTGTCGTTGAGCAACCTGCCGACGTGCTGGCCATTGAGCGTTCCGGCGAGTACGACGGGCTGTACCATGTCTTGCAAGGCGCGCTTAGCCCTATGAACGGCGTGGGGCCTGACCAACTTACCTTCAACGCACTTATGATTCGCCTTGAGCCTATTGATGAAATTGTCCTCGCCACCTCAACAACAGTAGAAGGTGAGGCCACAGCTATGTACCTTGCTAAGTTACTCAGTGAACAAGGCAAGTTAACATCGCGTATTGCCTACGGGCTACCTGTGGGGGGTGACCTTGAGTACGCCGATGAGGTGACGTTAGGAAGAGCGATTGCCAACCGGCGGGCGCTTTAGCAATTCATATCC
>CAZMCW010000020.1:0-4513 GCA_964564405.1 uncultured bacterium | reverse complement strand
TATAGTCAGCACCGAGCCAGTACTAACCTAGCCTTGGGCCACTTCCATTGGGCCAGCTTCTTGTAACGCATTGTCAACAAATCTGACACCATAGCCATGTTCTGGGTCCCACGCAGGCTCCCAATACCCAAAGCCATAAGCCACCTTGCCATCGACATCGGGCAGGATATAAAGGTGAGGCTCAGCAAGGTGTTCCTTTAAATCTTCAACACTTGAGATAGAGGAAATCAATTCAAGCTCTTCACTTTCTTCTGAGAACATTCCCCATACTGTTGGATCTTTTTGTAAACCTTCAAGGATAGCTGCAAAAAATCTTTTCGCATAAGAAGCACAGTCGTGAATAAAATCTTGAACAAACGCTTTCTGTAAATCGCTTAAACTAAATTCAGGAATCTGAAAGTCTGTATCCGCATAATTTTTGCTTCGCATTATCATGACCCAGAACACAAGCGGTTCTTTAAAACAAGGTAAATCAAACGAACCTTCCCACGCGCCACTGAATTCGCCAGCTTGAATATGGGGTAATAAGTTACCAAGAAGTGGGTCAATGACTTGCTGAGGTGTGTGCTTAGACATCAAAAAAAGTACCTCACCCCCACCGATCCCACCACCGTCACAGGTTCAGGCCCAATCAACGTGGTGATACTGGCGGTAAACTGATCTTCAAAGCCAAGGTTACTGTAAATAATGCTCGCTTGACCCCTAGTTGCATCATCATCAAAAAAAGTCGCACCGCTAACGGTTAAACCGTGTTCGTTGTCAATGACCCAATCGAGTTGTCCGAGGACTGCCGGGCGTGGGTCGGTTGCTGTGGTGTCACGGCTACCGTCGTCGGCACCGTCAAACTTCACGCTGCCTAGACCGGGCACAAGGTAGGAAAGTTCAACCGTCCAACTGCCAAACGCGGGGTTGCCAGTTGCACCAAAACTAGCGCGCAGGTCGTTACTGTCAACAAGCCACCACGCTTCGCCGTAGACCACAATGTCTTCAAGGAGCCAGATGCCTTCCAAAACACCACTACCACCTGCCCCAAGAATCGGCTCACCTGCGTAGACGCCAAAGGCTTCTAGCTCAAAGTTGCCAAAACTGCGTCGGGCACTGGCAAAACCGCCAAGTTCGTCGCTGCTGTCGTCGTAGAGGCCGTCGTAAAAAAGTCCGCCGCGTAACCGCCAGTCGCCTGTAAAGTAACTAGCCCGTGCGCCCAGTAAGCCGCGCCGCAAGCTGCCTTCTAGGATGGGCTCGAGGTTGAGGGGCACACTAAGCCGTGCGTATTCCAAGGGGAGCCGCTCGAGCCCCGCACTCACATCAAACGCACCAAGGGTCGTGAACCCGTACACCTCAGTTAACCCCAAATGTGCCCGTACAAAGTCTTGTTCGGTTGTACCGTCTTCGTTTACAGTTTCAGCATTCGAAAACACAATCCGTGGCGCGGTTACTGCTGTAAGTTGCACATCACCTGAACCATAGTCGAGGTTGCTATCCAACTCTAAACGCCCGTCAAGTGTCCAAGCTTGTTGCTGTGTGTCTCGATTTAGTAACGTTTCAAACTGCGCACCTAATTCACCCCGATAGCCAATGCCTAACGCGTCCAAGACATCTACCAGAGGGTTTTGTGCATTAGAGAAGCTTACTAAGAGCATCAACAGTAAGATTTTAAAACCCAAGATTTTGAAACGATAGTTGCCTGTCATGAACTTGCCTGTCTTTCTAAAAAATCCATCAAGATAATGAGACCAACGCATTAGATAACGTCACCAGACGAACACGTTGGTCTAAAATTTTGAGATTTAAGCTGGTGACGAAAATTTAAGCCGCGCCACTTGCAACAAGTTCAGGTTCACGTTGGGGGCTATCTTCGCCGACAACTTTGCCGTCTTCCACACGGACAATGCGCTTCACATGGGCGAGCAAGCGGGGATCGTGGGTGCTAAACAAGAAGGTCACACCTTGTTGCTCGTTAAGGCGTTTCATGTGCTCAATAAGCGCAAGCCCCGTGGTGCTGTCGAGGTTGGCGGTGGGTTCATCTGCCAAAATCACACTGGGGTTAGATGCTAGGGCGCGGGCTACAGCCACGCGTTGCTGCTGCCCACCGGAAAGCTGGTTAGGGCGGCGGCTAGCATACTGGTCCATGTCTAACACGGTAAGGGCTTCCATAGCTTTGGTTTCGCGTTCTTTTTTGGGAACACCTTGTAGCTCGAGCACAAACGCAGCGTTCTCGAGCGCGTTGAGTACCGGAATTAAGTTGTAGGCTTGAAACACAAAGCCAAAGTTAGCAAGCCGCAAATTCGCCAGTTGGGCCACACTCAAAGTATCGATGCGTTCGCCTTCTAAATACACTTCGCCTTGGCTAGGTTTATCTAGCCCAGCAAGCAGGTGAAGCAAAGTGCTTTTACCACTACCAGAAGGTCCGGCGACGGCCGTAAATTCGCCTTCAGTAACCTCTAGGTCAACACCGCGTAGGGCGTAAGTTTCAACCTCACCGACGCGGTAAGTTTTCTCGAGCTGCTTGGCTTGTAATAACACTGACATGACATATGTCCTCTCAAAATTAGTAAATTAAAGTGACTAAGCTGCGCTAAACCGCATGGCCTCAACGGGTTCCAAGCGGGCAGCGGTAAACGCTGGGAAAAGGGCGGCTAAAATACCAGTGAGCACCGTAAATACCACTGTTATCACAATCTGATCGGGGCTAATCGACGCGTACAAGGTAGCAGGTAGTCCGTATTCCACAAACAGTTCTTCCATACCGGGAAAGGTAAAGCCTTGGGCCATGCGCCACAGCGACACCATGCCCAACACACCGCCAACACTCGCACCCACGGCGCAAATAAAGAGACTTTCACCGAGCATCATGCGAACGACATTGCGGCGTTTGGTGCCAAGGGCAATCATCACGCCAAACTCTTTGATGCGTTCCATGACGCTCAGGTAAACGGTATTCATCACCAAAAGCCCTGCCAGCACAAAAAATAACCCGGTAATCACGGTAGTGATGCCCTCAGAACTGGCGAGGTAACTAGAGATACTCGGGTCAACTTCGCGCCACAGTTCAACCTCGAGCGCGTCTGTTGCTACACCTGCCCCAGCTAGAGCGCTCACAAGTTGGTCGCGCATAGAGTCCAGCACAGGGTCGTCCACAAAGCGGCGCAAGTTGGGAAAGTAAAGTTCAACCCGACTAGCGTCTTCTGGCGCGCCCACGTCTTGGGCAGCTAGCAGCGAACTCACCGCGAAGGTTTCGGCACCAGCAATATTCAAAAGCCCCGTGACCGTAAACGCAGCCGCGCCGTAGCCTTCTGTACCGGGAGCGTACATGTAAACAGTGTCACCCAACTCAACACCTAGCGCAGTTGCTAACTTGTTACCCAGCGCGATGCTCTCTAGATCGCCGGGGGTGGGTAACCTACCGGCCTCGAGGTATTCCTCAGCGTAGCGTTCGCGGCCACTGTCCGTTTGGTCAATACCTTGCAGTACAATGCCCCTCGAGCGGCCATCACCTTCAAGCAGTCCAGGTACTTCAAGGGCAGTGCTTACCTGTAAATCACGAATGAGTTCTGTGTCAATGTCACTGTTTATCTCGGTGGTGATCTCGGTGGTGATCTCGGCGACAGCCGTGCTCACATGGGTCACTAAGCTGCTAACGTCAGCTAACAAAAGATCATCAAAGTCACGAATATCGCGGTAGCCTGCCACGCGCACTTGAATGTGCCCCGCATTTTGGCTGATGCTTTGATACATACCGTTTTGCGACGCCCCCACCATGCCAAAGTAAATCAAGGTGAGGTAAACCACCACGCCTACTGCAAACGCAGTGAGCAAACTGCGCCACTTTTTGCGCCAAATGTTGCGCCATGCTAGGAGCCACATCAGTTACAGCCTCGCTCTAAGGCGCGTTCACTAAAACAACTATCGGGAATATCTGCATCAAACAGAAGATTATCGTAGCTGAGCGTGGTGGACTCACCTTCTTCAAGGAGGTTACTAATCTCTAATACCTGCGGGAACGGTAAACCGTCCGGGGTGAGCATGTAGTCACTCAAGTTAATGCGCCGCACGGCTGTCTCGCGTTGGTCGTAGTAGAGGTACTCGAGGGGCGCAAAATCTGCTTTACGCCCAATCATGACCACTTTGCCATAAGGCGTGGGTGCGTTCGGCATAGGAATTAACGTGAGTTCAAAGGTGTCAGCGTCTTGGTTACTAATTTCAGCCGTGTAGTCGTCTTCCATATCGCGCCCAGCGATGTCGTTGTAGTTCAAGTCGGACCCTAAAAAGCTATCACTCCGCCCGCTTGTTGTACAAAAAGAGGTTATTGTCTTCGGTCAAAAACGCTTGCCCAGCATCCCTAGCAGGTTCCACTACCCGAATGAGGCTGCGCTCGTCGCCGTCGCCTACCACGTCGATGATG
Organism: uncultured bacterium; assembly: GCA_964564405.1. Taxonomy (GTDB): domain Bacteria; phylum Deinococcota; class Deinococci; order Deinococcales; family Trueperaceae; genus JBCCBI01. Next base: position 111 of record CAZMCW010000020.1, on the reverse strand, counting down.
TAGGTATTCGTTTCGTCTGGGCGCGTGACCGTCATGTTCATGGTGGCTTGCAAAGTACCGCCGCGCATATTGTCTAGCAGGTAATCTAGCAAGTCGTCGGCAGTAAGTTCT
>CAZMCW010000019.1:14824-25380 GCA_964564405.1 uncultured bacterium | reverse complement strand
TTTAAGCAGGTTGCCACAAGGTGGCAGCTCGAGCCCCTAAGGTAGCCGTCAAGGTGTTCTGGGTGAGCGTAAGCGTGTGGTCACTAAATACGTCTTGATACTCACCTAGCGGGATACCAGCCTCTACAACCAGCTCGAGCGTCACGGGTTCATGATTCACGTTGATGCTGCCAATCAAACACCGCCCGTCTAACACGCGAGCGTAGATGTAGACACCGTCCGCAGCGTAGAGCGTGTGATAACTACCCCGCCGCAGGGCAGGTTCTTCGTGGCGCAACTGAATAAGGCGTTTGGTATAGTCCAATAAGCCCCGATTCCAGATGTATTCATCGTCCCAAGGCATACTTTGGCGGCAATCTGGATCGTGGCGACCAGCTAAACCAAGCTCGTCCCCATAGTACAAACAAGGTGCACCAGGAAACGTCAGTTGAAAGAGCAGCGCCATACGCACGGCGTTTTTGTCGTTGCCGACAATCGTGAGGACTCGAGGCGTGTCGTGTGAGCCTAGCAAGTTAAGCTGCACATCGGTAACGGCTTTGGGGTGATAGGTCAAAATGTCAGCGATGGTTTCTGCAAACTCGTCAGCGTCTAATTCTGGAATGTGTTGGTAGCCGCAGCGTTTGATCTCGCTAACATTGAGCGACTCAGCTGCGGTAAACCCCAAAATAGCCCGCGTAAACGGGTAGTTCATGACAGCATCAAACTGATCCCCTTGCAGCCAGTGGCTCGCGTCATCCCAAATTTCACCTACAATGTAGCACTCTGGGTTAATCGCCCGGCAGCGCCTTCTAAACTCGCGCCAAAAGGCGTCATCGTCAATTTCGTTGGGGACGTCTAGCCGCCAGCCGTCAATACCAACCGTAAGCCAGTATTCGGCTACCTGAAACAAAAACTCACGCACTTCTGGGTTGGCGGTGTTGAGCTTAGGTAAGGCCGCAAGTCCCCACCAAGCGTCGTAGCCAATCTCGCCACCGCCGTAAGGATTTAAGGGAAAGCGGCGAATGTGAAACCAGTCGCGGTAGGGGCTAGCTGCACCATTTTCCAAAATGTCACTAAATTGAAAAAAGCCCCGGCTGGCGTGGTTAAATACACCGTCTAGGACAACTTTCATGTCTCTAGCGTGGCAAGCTTCTAAAAGTTTCTCGAGCGCTTTATTACCGCCCAGCATGGGGTCGACTTGGTAATAGTCGTGCGTGTGATAGCGGTGGTTGGACGCTGAGCGAAAGATAGGGTTGAAATACAACGCGGTAACACCTAAATCTTGCAAGTAGTCAAGATTTTCAACGACACCTAGCAAATCGCCACCCTTGTAACCATGCACGGTAGGTGGGCTGCCCCACGCTTCTAAGCGGCCAATTTTGGGCACGTGCTCACTTTTGGCAAAACGGTCTGGGAAAATTTGATAAAACACGGCATCGCGCACCCAATTAGGTGTGTCGATAATGCGTTCTGGACTGGCTTGGGCATGTTGCGTCGCCATGATAAAGCTCCTTAAAAACATGTGTTAATATATTTATTTTATGAATAACTCACTCGAGACAACTTTTTATGCGTGCAGCTCGAGGTTGGAAACTTTGTCTTTGCAGTCTTCAATTGTCGCGCTTAAAGTGCTAGCTAAGATATCAATCAGATAAGTACCTTCAAGTCGAAAAGTGATACTTACCAAACTCAGTAGTGCCCATCCTTAACCGCTAAAGGCATGTCACGAAAACTGCGGTTTCCAGATAGGAGGTACTTAGCTCGAGCAATGTGCGTGCTGAGCACGCGGCAAACGTCGTCATATTAACAGATAAATATTGTCTCAGACGTGAGTGATGGAACGGTTGGTCGTAACCCTATCTACATTGACGCGCTTTTCTAATGTCATCCCACAAATGACACCAAGACAAAATATGTAAAATAAGATTTGACAAATGTAAAGCTCGAGTTTATATTCTTAAAAAAGGGCACATGTATTGTGGGTCATATTCCATTAGTTCAATTGTGCTCGTTGAGATGTACCTTCATTAGACGCCATCAGTAGCTAACTGACACCTTCACCTTTAAGGAGATCACATGATTACGCCCAATCATGCTGAAAGTTTGCAAGCAGCAGCGCATGACCGCATTAGCCGCTGCCACCGCGATGCTGCTTCAGCTAAAGCGGATGAACGTGCACTGCGAGCTGGTTTAGCTCAAATATTACATGCCCTTGCCAGCAAGCTCGAGCCTGTTGTTATGCCCAACGTGCTCGAGCCGCAAACAGACCGCTACATGACATCAACACAGAAGAAAGTGGTGCAATTATGAATCCATCAGATACTTCAACTTACCAACCCACCAATGGTACAACCCCTGTTCAGGCGTCAAAAGCTGATGACATAAGACGTATTGAACAATTAGTAGAAGACGGCAAAATCACTGAGGCAGAAGCTGCCATGCTCTTTGAGGCACTTAAAGATAGTGAACCTGAGCCATTAACAGCAGCTGACACAACCCCAAAAACAACATCTGAAACGACGACTGAGACAACCACCGAAACAACGACTGAGACAAGTGGCGATGAAGGCTATAGCTATGGCTATGCCTACAGAACATCCAATGATGGCACCACGTCTAAGCACAACAGTAACCAAAACAAAGATAATCAAGGTAAGCACTACAGCTATCATTACAGTACGCGTGGTGATGCTGCTAAAGATAAACACAGTGATAATGGTGTACAGGTCAATGTTGACGTCGATATAGACGATGATGATGTCATCGGCAAGGTCATCACCAACGTGTTTGACCACATGCCCTTTGTGAACTGGTTTAGTGGGGATGACGTCCCTGAACCACCCGAGCCACCTGAACCTGCAGATGCACGTCAGGCACTCGCGGGCACATCTTACGAAGGTTTGCCGTGGATCGTGATTCGCAACCGTTTTGGCAACCTCAGGGTCAAGTTGGATAGCTCGTTAGCGGCACCCAATGTGGCTGATGTGCGCGAAGATAGCGTGCTAAACGCGCCAGAGCTCGAGCAAGACGGCACAAACTACACCTTAAATAGCTTTGGCAACAATGAGATAGGTGTTCCCGCAGGCTACGCTGTGTTTGTTGTCAATAACGCAGGAAATGTCAAAATCAGCCATTTACCTGTTGTGTTTGCTCGAGTTAACGCTGGAAATATCACTGTAAATGATGTACAGCTCATCACGATGCGCTTAAAAGCCGGTAATGCCAAGATTCGCGGCCAGTTTACCGAAGGACAAAATGCCCTGCGGATTACCGGCGGGAATGCTGAGGTCACGTTTGCAGCAGGCTCGAGCGCGGCCGTGCGGGCACGCGTTAAAGCAGGCGATATTGGCAAACGCGGCACCTGGGACAGCGTGCAAGTCTCCCGCGAGATGATGGGCGGGCGCTTGCAAGCACAACTGGCAGGTGGCAATGCCAAGTTTGATGTTGTCACCAAAGCCGGTAACGTTACGCTTATTGCGGCAGATGATGACGCAGATGATGATATAGCCGAGGATGTCTCTGATGCACCTCAATCTGATGCACCTCAAGAGGATGCATAATGATGGATGCGTCAACTTACGAAAGTGTTACTGAGTCTACCCAGGGAGCAGCAAGCCGCCAGCAAACAGAAAGACGGCAGGTGCTCGAGCTGCTTGCCGCTGGTAGCATCAACGTAGACGAAGCCTTAGAACTCCTCACTGCACTTGATAGTCCCTCAGCCCCCAAACCAAACGCTGAACGAACCCCTGAACGACCTGCTTCAAAACCTGCCAAAGCCGTTCATGTTTCCATTCAACGTCCCAACGCTCAAGCGATTAACATCGCCATTCCGCTCAAACTTGCCGAGTTTGGCATCATGTTCATTCCTGATAACGTTCGTAGTCAACTAGCTGAGCAGGGCATTGTCATCGACCACTTGGCACATTTGTTTGCTATGGGCGACCTGCCCGAAGGACGTTTGGTGGATATTAGCAACGAGCAAGACGGTGCCAGTACACGCATCACGGTCGATGTAAGTTGATGTCTACTCAGAAGAAATCTCAGATGGACGCGCCGCGTTACTCTATGCCCACCCGCTGTCCGGTGTCAGGGGAGCCGCTCGAGGTCACCCGCTTGGCCAGCCCGCACAGTGGGGTAGTTATTGAGGGGCGCTTTGTACCCAACGAGTTTGCCTTACTACCCGAACAGCAGCTCGAGTTTTTGCGTTTATTTGTGCGTACAAGGGGCAACCTCAAAGAAGTTGAGCGACTGATGGGACTTAGCTACCCCACCATTCGCCAGCGACTGGAAACACTCCTCAAAACGCTTGGTTACCAAGCTGATGACAGCACAGAAGTGGAACGTGAACGCCTCAACCAGGAACAACGGCAACGCGAAAAAGCAGCGGAGCGCAGTGAGATTTTGGCGGCGCTCGAGCGCGGTGAACTCAGCGCCAGCGAAGCCACCCAAAAACTTCGCGATCTCAAACAGACATAGCACGGTCATCAGCTTGTATTCACATCCCTGTCATTGATTACCTTCATGATTGATTACCTTCGTGATTGATTAACCTCAGGATTGATACCCTCGTATCGTCATCTAATATTGACGCCATCTTTATGACAGCAACTTCACAAGGTCATGATATATGTGTCACATCTGATGAAATCTCCCCATCCCCCTTTCTCCCCTTCTCCCTTTCCTTAAACACAACCTTCAACATCAGTCGTCCAGTACAACACGTCGTACAACCGCTACCGTAACCAATAGAAGATGCTGCCTAGCATAGTTTGTATACGGCATCTTATTGATGTAAACGAAGTTGACCTAGTCGCCAGCGGGCGCACTTGCTTGGGTTGCACTACCGTCCATGACAGCACTAGCTTGATCGTCGTAAAGATAGCACGAGGCTTGATGGTCGAGGCTACCTGTTTTGCTCGCCACCGTATAAAGCGGTGGTTGTGACGTTAGGCAACGTTCCATACGCTGCGGACAACGTGGATAGAAACGGCAACCAGCACTATTTGAGGTACGCATTTCTTCCTCAGCAGGTAAGACAATCTCACCTTCCCAGCGGATGTTCGGGTCGGGTTGCGGTACTGAGTCAATTAGCAGTTGCACGTAAGGGTGCTTGGGTCCACTGATGACATCCACAGCATTGCCTGTTTCTGAGACTGTACCCTGATACAACAAAATAATGCGGTCACCAATTTGATAGGCCGTACTTAAATCGTGGGTAATGTACAAAAACGAGATGCCCTCGTCTTTTAAGCGCATCATCACGTCTAAAATCGAGGCTCTAAGTGAAGCGTCCACCATCGACACGGGTTCATCTGCCACAATGAACTTGGGTTTGACCATATAGGCCCTTGCCATCATGATGCGCTGCCGCTGCCCGCCGGAAAGTTGGTGCGGGTATTTATTGAGGACGTCCTCACCGTATAAACCCACTACGTTGAGGCCTTCTTCAATCATGTCTCGAGCTTGCTGCTTGCTACTTGCTAACTTAAAGTTGTGAATGACCAAATCAAACACATGGCGAATACGGTAAAACGGATTGTAAACGCCAAACGGGTCTTGAAACACCGCTTGCACCTGACGCTGGTAATCTTTACGCTGCCGTGCGTCCATGTGAGACACATCTTGCCCATCAAACGTAATGCTGCCCGACGAAAGTCGGGTAAAGCCGAGCACTAGGTTGGCGAGCGTGGTTTTGCCACTGCCACTTTCCCCGGCAATGGTCACGATGGAAGCTGGGGCTTTAGGAATAGTCAGATTAAAGTCTTGCAGCGCAGCGACATCTTGCCCGCCGCGTTGGTAGAGTTTGGTGGCGTTACGAATCTCTAACAGAGCTTCAGGCATGGTTTACCCCGTCGCGGTTAACATCGTCTTGGGTGAGGCCGTCTTTGTACAAGTGACAGGCAACCTGCTGACCAGGGCGCAGTTCAATCTGCGGTGGCGCGACCGTCCGGCACTCATCCATCACCATAGGGCAACGGAACTGAAAGATACAGCCCGGTGGCGGGTTGCGGGGGTCATGGGTAATGCCCTCGGTGATTTTGAGGGGTTTACGTTCTGTAAGCGATGGTACTGATTCAATTAAAAGTTGTGAATAAGGATGGGCTGGGTTGTAAAAAAGGTCGTTGACCTCGGCAATTTCAACAATTTTGCCAGCATACATGACCGCAATGCGGTTGGCCATTTGGGCCATAAGCCCCATGTCGTGACCAATCATAATCATGGACACGCCCAGGTCTTCTTTAACCTTGAGCATGGTTTGGGCAATCACCCGCTGCACAACCACGTCGAGCGCGCTGGTTGATTCATCGGCAATGACCACGCTTGGACCCAAGGCAATGGCCATAGCAATACAGACACGTTGTTTCATGCCGCCACTGAGCTCATGCGGGTACATGCTGTAGATGCGCGCTGGCAAACCAACTCTAGCGAACAACTCTAAAATCCGTTCTTTAATAGCTTTATTTGTCTGTTTGCCCTCGTGTGCTTCAATCGCGTCCCGAATTTGCGCGCTAACGCTCATCGTCGGGTTTAACGAGTTCATCGCGCCCTGCGGAATAAGCGCAAGGTCACGCCAACGGGCGTCACGCAAGGCTCGAGGCGGCAAGTTCAGCAGGTCTTGCCCGTCTAAGGTAATTTTGCCGGAGACAATTCGTCCCGGCGGCGTAATAAGTTGCAGCACACCCATCGCCGTGGTTGATTTACCACAACCGGATTCACCAACAAGACCAAGGGTTTCACCCTCATAGAGTTCAAAACTCACGCCATCGACAGCACGTACGTCGCCCTTGGGGGTTTCATAAAAGATGTGGAGGTCGTCTACCTGTAAGACGGTGCGCTTGTTGGTGCTGGCAGCCACTTGTTCAGGAGGTGAGTTTGTTGCTTGGTTAGCCATAGCGTCAGCCATGCGCTAAGCTCCTTTAGAGGATGCTTGGCGAAGGCGCGGGTTGGCAATTTCGTCAAACCCAATGTTGATGAGCAAAAGTCCAATGAACATGAGTGCTAGCAGCAGTGTGGGTAAGCCCCACCACCACCACATATTGCGTAAAAGTGCGGCCGCGTTAATGGCATCGTAAATGGTGCCACCTAATGTGGGTACGCGTTGCGGTCCCAAGCCGAGGGTCTCGAGCCCGACAGCTGCCAAAATAGCACTGGTAGACCCTGCTGTAAAACTGGCAAACAAGTAAGGAATCAAGTTCGGCAAAATCTCTTTAAACATAATAGCTGCCGTGGACACGCCAGACAGTTTCGCCATGCGCACATAACCACTTTCGCGCATACTGAGTACCTGTGCCCGAATGCGTCGCGTTGGCGACGGCCAAGCAAACGCAGCAATGAGTAACGCCATGGTTGTAATGTCAATTTGTCTTAGCACGGACTGCAACACAATGAGCACCATAAGTGCCGGAATGGTGATAGTTACGTCGGAGATAAGCCGCACAAACTCATCCACGCGCCCGCCTAAAAAGCCAGCACTAAAGCCTAAAACAATGCCAATGCCCATGCCTACGGAAGCCGCAATGATGCCAATTAAAAAGGTGTTGGGCGCGCCCACAATAAGCACAGCGAGCATGTCGCGCCCGCTATTATCAGTTCCAAGTGGGTGGGCTAGTACGCCCTGCTGCCCCCGTGTATTGGTAAAACCCACCGGCGGCAAATTGAGGGGTGATGACGCCGTAAACGCAAGGTCAGTATCCCAAAAGAAACGACCTACGAGACCAAACAAAAAAATAGTTGCAATAATACCTAAACCAATGAGTAGTTTGCTATTGAGCCACGGGGTATCCCACTTGTTAAAGCGCCCCATACGCTTAACTGGACTACCCGCTAGGGCTGGTATTGGTGATGCTGTTGCCATAGCTCTTAGGCTCCTTCGTGTGAAATGCGGGGATCAATAAACGGATAAATTAAGTCAATGACCAACACCGCAAGCGAGGTCATGACGATGATAATAAATGATGTTCCCTGAATAACGGCGAAGTCGCGGGTCACAATGGCGTCGTAGATGAGTGTGCCCATGCCTTGGTAGCCAAAAATATACTCCACCAAAATTTGACCGCTCACCAGGGTGCCAAGTGCCAGCGCAAACGCTGTAATCTGCGGCAAAATAGCATTGCGCAACATATAGCGGTAAAGCACGTAAAACGGGCGCAAGCCTTTAGCTTTAGCCAGATGCATGTAGTCTTCACCTTCAACGGTGATCATCATGCCGCGCATCCCTAGGGCCCAGTAACCAAAACTCACTAAAATAATGGCCAGTGCGGGCAAGGTGCCGTGGCGAATGACACTGACAATAAAGTCCCAATTTAAGCCGGGGGCAACACCTAGCGCAAACGACCCACGCATGGGAAACCAGTTCAGCAAAAACGCAAAAACATACAACAAAAAAAGTGCTGCTAAAATAGAAGGTACCGACGTAAAAATCATGGTAACCGGAATAAGTAAACGCAGCGCCCTAGGGGTGTGCGTCCAGACCATGAGCGCACCTAGTAAATTGCCAACCACAAACGTGATAGACACGGCCAACAGCAAAAGCCCTAGTGTCCACGGCAACGCTTGATTAATAAGCTGATTAACTGGGGTCGGAAAATACGCAAGTGAATACCCAAAATTAAATGTGGCTAAATTTCTTAAATAGCGAAAATATTGAACATAAAGTGAGTCGTTGAGCCCAAACCGTTCTTTAAGCCCTTCAACAATGACATCCGCATTTTCAACGTAGCCACCACTTTGGGTCATACGCCCAATCATGGCGCTAATAGGGTCGCCCGGTGCCAGTCTAGGAATAATCCAAATGAGGGTTGCTGCCACCCAGATGGTTAAAAAAAAGATGAGCAGTCGTCTGATTAAATACTGAGCGGGTATTTTAGCCATAGTGTCCTCTGTTGTGTGGCATGTTAATTACGTGGCTGAGGAGGGTAGCTGACATGTCAAGAGAGTGAACGCAGCGGCTCGAGCCTCATCTAACAAAGAAGCTCGAGCCGTCACAGGTTTCTAGCTAGCTACCTAAACTGCAGCGTTAGGCAGTTAACAGCATTAGTTAGATTTTGTCAAATTGTGAATAATTCTATGTGCGCTATTCCACCAAAATGCTGGGTGAATATAGGCGTTTTCAGTGGTTGGCCAGCCTGTCCAGTAGGTTGTGCTCATAGGGATTAACTTGGACGCTTGGACAAGTGGAATAATAGGCGTATCAGCAGCAATATAGCTGTAAGCCTCAGCAACTAAGCCAGGAATTTCTGGGTCGTTGAGTTCCAGACTACCCATGCTATCGACAATTTCGGTGTAAGCAGCGGCGTTGTCAGTGTCCCAGCGGCCAGTGTTGTTAATACCTGGTGACTCTTGCCCAACAGGCACCACAAAGCGGGTGGTATAGCGGTTCATGGAGGCCCAAGGCTCATTTACCGAGCTGCAGGACAGCCAGCCGTAGGCAACGGTGTAGTCACCGGTAGGTGCGGCTGATCCCCAAAAGGTGGAGTTGTCAATAGGGCGGGCGACCGCGTCAATACCAGCGCGAATAAGTTGCTCAACAATCACGTCTACTGTGCGGGTGTATTCGGTGCTTGAGTTGTTCACAATCACGTCTGCAGTGAGTAGCTCGCCGTCTTTTTCGTAAATACCACGGTTGTTTAGTTCCCAGCCTTCAGCCTCAATAATCGCTTGGGCAGCTTCAACATCTGCACTGGCTGAAAGTCCGTAGCCAGCATCAACGACCGCGCTGATAAACGCGTCCATAGAACCGTATTGCACAAACATGGTTTGTGAAGGTGAGGTTGTACCTTCGTAGGCAACGGCTACAATTTGATTGCGATCAATAATTAAGTTGAGTGCTTGCCGCATTGACGGGCTATTCCACGGCTCAACAGTTGTGTTGATGTCGAGCTGGCGCGGGCAGGGATCTGGCCAGGCATAAGGCAGATCGTTTTGCCATGAGATGACGTTGGGGTTACGCGCTTGAATCACTTCAAATGCACCCAAGGTGACGTTGTGACCGATGTCAAGTTGGTTGTTGGTGAGCAGTTGCGCACGGTTTTCTTCTGAACCCGACGAAACCCACACCAAGCGCAAAGGTTCTGGTAGTTCCATAAAGCCGCTGCTAGCACCCCACCAGTCGTCGTGGCGGTCCCACACGGTGCGGTTGGTTTCAGTGCTGGTAAGCGTGTACGGGCCTGTGCCAATCGGCCAACCTTGTTGTTCATCATAAAACGAGAACGTAAACGGATCTTGACCTGCCCAAACGTGTTCAGGCATAATCAGCAAGCTGTTAAAAATGCGTATTGAAAAGTAGTCAAGTTGGAAGCGAGGGTTAGCGGCAAGCAAGTTAAATTGCACCGTGAGGTCATCAACTTTTTCAACACTTTCAACCCACTGTTGCATGCTGGCTGCTTCGGTGAGTACCGACGTTTCATCGCCTAGTAGCATGTTGATGGTAAAGACGACATCATCTGCGTTAAACGCTTCGCCATCTGACCACATGACGCCATCGCGCAAGCTAAGCGTCCACACGTCAAGGCTGTCGTTGGGTGTAAAGCTTAGCCCTAACCACGGTTCAATTTCGCCGGTGACATAGTTAAGGATAA
>CAZMCW010000019.1:0-14814 GCA_964564405.1 uncultured bacterium | reverse complement strand
GTTCCCACATAGCTTGGTGAGCCCCGTGTTGGCGCTTGGTACCGGGGGTAAACCAATTGAAGTTGGTGGGGTCGGCAATAGTGCGGTCAAGATCAAGAATGACCGTGTCTTCTCTGGCAACGTTTTGCGCAAAAGCTGGGCTAACAGCTATGAAAGCAAGCACGAAGATCAGCGCGCATATAATTTTTTGCATGTTTCCTCCAAATTTAAGGGGCGTAATAAGATTTTGTGATGTCCACATATCACTGCCAATTGAATTTATTAAAAATCACAGAGATTTAATAAAAGTTTTTACCTCCTTCAAGTCATTCGTCCACCCAACAAGGTTGGCGGTAACACTAAAAGCACAGCGCGTGGGATATAGCTTGTGTTAGCAGGGCACGCAATCCAGGACATTTAGGCTGTATTGATACACACAAAGCCTCGGCAGCAAACCCTGCTTTATAACTGCCTGCTACTCAGGTGGCGTGATTACACCTAACGTGATTGCGGCTAGCGTTAACCTTGTTGTGAAAGACTTGCGTTACTTATTGTAAACGATGCTCAAAGGTGACACAACCGTGATGATTCGAACAATGATGTGTTGCTTACATTTCTCATGTTGGGTTTGATGTGGCTCGAGCTTGACTAACCTCGTAATCAGCAAAATACGCAAGTCATCAAATGCCAAGTCATCAAATGCCAAGTTAGTCATCAAATGCCAAGTCATTAAGCCTCACATACTTAAACCTGCAACTTGTGACAGCTGTATCTGCACTGTACTTACTTTGCACTTTATCTACCTTGCACTTTACCTACCTTGCACTTTACTTACTTTGCACTGTACTTACTTTGCACTGTAAGTACAGTGAGACAATAATAGGGCTCGAGCAGCACCCCCTTCATTTGAAGGTCACGCTAGCTACAAATGTATCGAGGGGTACATACAACAGCCTCAAAAGGGAGATAATCCTAATTTATACACTTTGGCTACAGGTGTTATGCCAGATGCCATATAGTGTTACCTTCACAAGGCATTCTGTGTCCTGTAGTTAGTGTTAAGAGGTAGATAGCTGAGCAAAATTTGTACATAAATACCCCTAAAGACTAGACAACTGTACGTTTTCCCTCTATAATTCGACAATCCTGTTCTTGTAAAGGTTAATGCAGGCTGTAGTACTGTACGCCGGGTTATCCGGGCTCTGCTCGAGCTTATGTTCTTGCTCGAGTACAACCTAGCTATACCCCTACAAGTAGTTAGTAACATTAATAGCAACAATAAGAATCCCCAAACTACAGAATATTCCAAAGGTTTGGGAAACACAGTGAGGATGCTATGAAAAAGACCCTGAACGTTGGCGTAATTGGTGCTGGCAACATTAACCGTAAGCACATGCCGGGCTGGATTGCCTCAGAACATGCTGAGGTTATTGCGGGCGCAGATATTAACGAGACTGCCCTACAAGCTTGGGGCAGCGAATACGGTATTCGCAACTTAACAACCAACGTTCAAGATATCTTGGGTAACCGCGATATTGACATTATCGATATTTGTACGCCTAATATGTACCACTTACCGTTGGTCATTGCGTCACTGGAAGCTGGTAAACACGTGATTTGCGAAAAACCCCTAGCACCCACCCCAGCCGATATTGCCCAAATGATCGACGCGCGTGACCGCTCAGGTAAATTGCTGATGACCGCGCAGCACTTCCGTTTTACCAGCGCGTCCCGAATGATGAAGCAAGAAATTGAAAACGGCGTTTTAGGAGATGTCTACCACGCCCGCTGTTGGGCCTTACGCCGCAATGCGTTTATCCCTACACCTACGTTTGTGCACAAAAAGCACAGTGGTGGCGGCGCGGCTATAGACCTAGGTGTACACATTCTTGACCTTGCGTTGTGGCTCATGGGCAACCCTGAACCGGTGACCGTAAGTGGGGCAGCGCGTACCGAACTTGCTTACAAAGAAGGTCAGTTTTCTATGTGGCAAAGTGGGCTAGAAGTTCCTAAAGACTGGGACGTAGAAGAGTTTGCTAACGCTTTTGTGCGCTTTGAAAATGGTGCAACTTTGAGTCTCGAGGTCAGTTGGTTACTGCACCACGACACCATGAGCGAAGACATGCAAGTTTGGTTGTATGGTACCGACGGCGGTTGTCACTGGCCACGGGCACAATTTTTAAGCAGCGACTTTCAGCGTAAGCGTTTGCAAAGTAGCGTTCTACAGAGCAGCCAAGACCCTATGGGACCCCATGCGTATGAGTGCTGCGCGTTTGCAGAAGCCGTTGCCGAAGGCCGCCCTTCCCCGGTACCGCCAGAGCAATCACTACAAGTGATGGCAATTTTGGACGGCATCTATCAAAGTCAAAATTTAAAGCGTGAAGTTAGCTTAAAAACACCTAGGTTTGACTATCAAGCAGTAGCGACTTAGATATTAAGTGGCTATTTACGAGAGTAAGTAGCCATTTACAACCGTTGGCACAGCAAGGTTAACAGCATGTGGTCGTTTTCTAATGACCACATGCTGTTTATGCTTGTTCCCAGTAATCGTAGCGTTTCCACGAGTAGCTGCCATAGGCAGTTGCGCATGGAAACGCTAGCTGTACTACTCAGGACCATCAATTGAAATTCTTTACCTAGCTGCGCATAGTTATTTAGCTTACGATACACACAAATATATGCGCAAGTAAGGCGTTAACGCAATACTCATCGGTTACGTTTAACAGGGCTATGTAATAAAACGCATAAAAATTTGTTAGCTGCTGTACGGTATTGGGTCTACCTTAAGCTCTACAATGCGACATGGTTGTCCTATCTTACTTGCACCCGCGAAACACGGCTCGAGCTTCTTTTTATACCGTTCGGGCACTAGTTGTTCGGACACTCATTCTTATTGGACTCATTGGTTCAGCTGGGGCAGTTGCCCAATCCCAAGATTTGCTCTCGAGCAGTCAAGGGCGTGAAACCGTCTTTCAAGCGATGGTAGATGTCTTCAAAGAAAACTATTGGGATGCAGCCTACATCGACTGGGACGAATGGGCGAACAAGTACCGTGATGCTGCTCTAAATGCGTCCTCACGGCGCAGTTTTGATGGCGTAGCGCGGCGCATGGTGTTTGAACTTGAAGACGAGCACTCGAGCTGGGTTGGGCGTGTTATTTACGTAGACAGTGACACCGCCATGCCGCGCTCAGATGGCCGGCCAGGATTGGGCTTCCAACATAACTATCTAGAGGGATCAGGCGTGGTACTCAGCCGCGTGTATCCCCAAACGCCTGCAGCAAACGCAGGACTAAGACGTGGCGATGTCATTGAGTCAATTAATAGTCAAGATGTTCGTAATTTGGGCGGGCAAGCACTTGCTGGCAGAATGTTTGCCCGTGCTGTAGACGCGGGCGACGTACTGCTCGAGGTACGCCGGGGGCAACAGCTCTTAGACGTGCTCGTTGAACCTGCGCCTATCCGCTTTGGTGAAGTGCAAAACCTCCCCCAAGGTGAAATGTTAGATAATCACACAGGCTACATTTATATTCCAACGTTTAACGCGGGTAACGTCGCCAATGAAGTTCACCGCCTCACAGCTGAACTTCAGTCGCAAGGTGCCGATGCACTCGTGCTCGACTTGCGCGATAACCTAGGCGGGCGCTTAAGTGAAATGGGCCTTGTATTAGGTGCGTTTATTGACGGCACCTGGGCGCAAGCCACCAGTCGCGGCGGTATTGCGTGGTACAGCAGTTATGCCGAGGTGGACGGTTTAGGTGTCACCGAGCTTATTGCGCCAGACGGCGAACGTATTTCGCGTTCATCTATAGAATCTCCTGTCCAATTTGATGGCAAACTTGCGGTAATTGTAAGTAGTAATAACAGTAGTGCTGGAGAAATTGCCCCCTTAGTGCTTAGAGACCAAGGACGTGCCACAATTATTGGTGAAGCAACTGGTGGCAATGTTGAAGCTGTGCGTGGGTTTGACTTACCCGATGGTAGCGTGGTGATGGTGGCTGTGGCCAACGTAGAAAGCATTGATGGTACGCCTTTTGACAGTGGTGTTGTGCCCGATATCCAAGCAAGCTCAAGTTTGGAAGAGTTGGCTCGAGGCTATGATGCACCTGTTGCTGAAGCCGTCCGCAGTTTGCGCGAATTATCATTTACGCCCAATAAGTTTTTTAGTACCCCGTAAGTTAAGTACCTCTTACCTGCTCTTGCGGGGGTTGATTCTTTGAGAATCAACCGGATTTGATATTAAACCTTACACACGCGTGCGCGTGCTGCGTTGAGCTGATATGCTAAACGTTCATGGCACGCGTGCTTTTTTTGTCCAATGGCTACGGTGAAGACGTTATTGGCAGCAAACTTGCACGCGAACTTCTGAGGCAACGCCCTAACCTAACCCTGCAAGCCTATCCTACGGTGGATCAAGGGCGCGCATATGAAGGTATCTGTACTATTTTAGGTCCGCGTCAAGTGATGCCTAGCGGTGGGTTACTACTACACAGTTTGGACATGTTCGTTAAAGACATACGCGCTGGATTTTTGCGTATGACCTTGCAGCAATTGCGCGATCTCAAACGCCTCGAGGCAGACCTACTTGTTGTCGTCGGAGACGTTTATGCGTTGAGTTTGTCGCTACTTATTAATGCGCGCACCAGAGTTTACGTGCAACCCCTTGTTTCGGCATATCATCAAGGTGGGCAGCAGACCAACCTCAACCGGCTCACGATGGAACAGTTTACCGGCCTCGAGCGCTACCTTATTCGTACTAAAGTCAGTCAGATGTACGTCCGTGACGCGTTGACCGCACAAATCCTCAAAGCTGATGGTATAAAACATGTGCAGTTTCTAGGAAATCCTATGGTGGACGGGCTAGACGCTGAGATGCCGCTCGATCCCAGTCAGTTACGTAAATTAACATATCAACCTAGCAGTGACGGACCGATCATCGCGTTGTTACCAGGTACACGCGAGTATGCAGTGGCATCGTTGGAGATGATGCTGGCTGCGCTCGAGCACATACCAAACGCAGTTGGTCTTATCGCCTGGGCAGGAAGGCAGTTACCTCAGCTGCCGGGCTGGCATTATGCTAACGATCACGGTGACGATAGGACGGATGTCACTCACAACCTCACCGTGTTGCAGCGAGGCACACAGCGCGTTTTGCTGTATCAAGCGCGGTTTAATGACGTCTTAGCTGCTGCTGACGTGGTACTGGGTACAGCTGGCACCGCCCATGAACAAGCAGCTAGCTTGGGCATTCCGGTAGTAAGTTTTGCGCTACCCCCGCACTACACACCTGCGTTTTTAGCTAATCAACGGCGGCTTTTGGCAGACGCGCTTACGATCAGTGATGCTAATCCAGAGGAGCTTGCTCGAGCCCTGAACACCTTATGGCATGACAGTCACGCACATGCGCGTGCCGCAAATATTGGTAAGGTACGCATGGGGCAGCCGGGTGGCTCGAGGGCTATTGCCAGCGACATCCTCACACATTGGGATAAGATGCTCCATCAAAAGGGTATCGTTATCTAAACCCTACTAATCCACTCGGCTTTTTTGCTATAGTCCCGTTACCTTCATGACTGACCTTGCACCGTTTCCATCACCTGCACCATCTCAAACTGACGATTCGTTAACAGCGTCATCACACCTAGCACCCACAATAACCTCACCTGAGCCTGTTTCTTCCAAGCGTCAAGCCTCACGTGATGTTGTGGTCTCACTCAAGCAGCTCGTGAAAGCGTATCAAACCCCTACGTATCCTGCGGTAGACGCGTTTTCGTTGGACGTTCAGCAGGGTGAGATGGTCGCGCTCCTCGGTCCAAGTGGGTGCGGCAAAACAACCTTACTGCGACTCATCGCTGGTTTTGAAGTGCCAGATTCGGGCAACATTGCCCTAGGTGGGCAGGTTGTCAGCGGGCAGGTGCAGGGTAAATCACAGGATAAATTTGTATGGGTCAAACCCGAAAAACGCCGGGTAGGCTTTGTGTTTCAAGACTACGCACTGTTTCCGCACTTGACGGTCCTACAAAACGTGCTGTTTGGGCTGCACACCTTCCCCAAAGGCAAACGGCTAGCACGCGCTAAAGAAGTCATTGAGGTGGTTGGCTTAAACATTTTTAGTCAGCGTTACCCGCATCAACTGTCGGGGGGGCAGCAGCAACGGGTGGCCCTAGCCAGGGCGCTTGCGCCCAACCCCACCGTGATGCTCTTAGACGAACCTTTTAGCAACCTAGATGCTGCCCTGCGAGAAAGTACCCGCGACGAAGTGCGCCGTATCTTAAAAGCCTCCCAAACCACGACCATTTTGGTCACCCACGATCAAGAAGAAGCCATGACCTTTGCCGATAAACTCGCGGTCATGCGGCAAGGGCACCTAGAGCAATTAGGGCATCCTGAAGAGGTTTACTTACACCCGCGTACCGCGTTTGTGGCGCAGTTTTTAGGTAACACCAATATTTTGCGGGGACGCGCGCAGGGTAAGCAAGCCGAAAGTAGTTTGGGCACGCTCGAGCTAACCCAAGCTGCTAGTGGTAACGTGATGGTATCTGTGCGGCCCGAAGACATTTATTTTGTGCCAGCGGGGCATCCACAGCGTGACAGTGCAGCACCTGCCAAGGTAATAAGCCGCTATTTTAAGGGCCACGACCTCACTTATACTTGTCAACTGACCAAGCAACTCGCAGAAAATACGCCGGGTGAACGTACCGTTATTGTGCATACCGGCCCGCGTTGCAACGTTCAACCGGGGGATAGTGTCTACTTAGCCAGTAAGCGCCCGGCGGTGTTGCTCGAGCGCAGTAGCAAACACCCTAGCTCGAGCTAAGCACGTCTCTTACGGACGCAAGCACCAACGCTAACAACCCCGCACTCCAAGCAATATGCTGTACACCGAGGTTGTCGCGGTTATAAACAGCTGATTACCCCGCGCGCCCCCAAAGCTGAGGTTGGCAACGACCTCTGGCACTAAAATTTTGCCGAGTAGCTCGCCGTCTGAGCTGTAGCAATGCGCGCCGTCGGCTGCACTTATCCACACATTATCCTGAACATCACTCCGCAGTCCGTCGGGAACACCGGGGGAAATGTCTGCGAACACGCTACTTGCACTCAAACGATCACCCTCAACCTTAAACTGGCGCACGTGGTGAGGTGCGTTGTCATCGTGTGAGTAGCCCGAGTCGGCAATGTAAAGGCGCGATTCGTCTGCTGAAAAGGCCAGGCCGTTGGGTTTGACAAAGTCATCTGCCACAACTTGTAGGTTTCCTGTGCTGGGCTCGAGCCGATACACAAAACAGCCCGCTTGCTCCATATCGGACTGGTAGCCTTCATAATCGCTCAAAATCCCGTAGGATGGATCGGTAAACCAAATGCTTCCGTCTGACTTCACGACGACATCATTCGGTGAGTTTAAGCGTTTGCCATTGTACGTATCTGCTAGTACCGTAATGCTGCCGTCTGCTTCGGTGCGGGTCACCCGCCGCCCGCCGTGTTCACAGCTGACTAAGCGCCCATAGGCGTCTTTGGTGTGCCCGTTGGTGTAGTTGGACGGTTCCCGAAACACGCTCACGTGACCTGCCCGCCAGCACAACATGCGGTTATTGGGAATATCACTCCAGATGAGCATGTTTACATCTGCGCGGTACACGGGCCCTTCTGCCCATAAGCAACCCGTGGCGAGGCGCTCGAGCTGGGCATTACCGGACACAAACTGTCCAAAACGCGGGTCGTAAACTTCCCGTACAGGACCCTCAACATACTCTCTATGACGAAGCTGGCTCATTGTCTCTCCTTGCTTGGATTACCTAACTTGGACTACCTAACTTGGACTACCTAACTTGGACTACCTAACTTGGACTACCTAACTTAAACTACCTGGATAGTGCAGTTTACGTGAGCTGTCACGGACGTGCCAACTAACACTAAAGTGATGTTTTGATGTCGCTTTGCGGCATCAAAATCGCTCGTGTTTACGAAGTACAGCGCAGCTCGAGCGTACCCTTAGATGATTCAAATGACGACATTAAGAGTCAATCTGGTATAAGACTACCAAAACACCGAAGCACCTGTAGACAATGTATAGGTTGACACCATATAATCAACTAACATTTGTGTATAATGGCGGCAGAAATTACCTCAAAAATTATCAACTCAACGCTTTATAACTAAAAATTTAGTTTTTAGTATACTCCGTCAACATAAGTAGTCTGAGGAATTAAGCGGGACAGCATATTGCCATGTTCTGCTACATTTCTAGATGTTTCGAGCTCAGTTTTAGAGTTACTTCTAGTGTTTTCATATATGTCGCCATCCAATATGGCATCACACAAAGCGTGATGCTGCGTAGAATCTATCAAGTCCCTTACTGAGGCTCAACCTTATCTTCGATGGTCACTTTTAATACAACCTTTTTATCACTTACGGCAGACTAAATAAGTCAGAGAAGATGTATTTTGTGACAAAAACCCACGTATTGAGGGCAGTGTGTTAAGGACAGTGTGTTGAGGACTATATGTTAAGAACCCTGTGGAAAAGTCGCCGTTTGGGTATGTGCATTACCAATCTAGATGGAGACGTTTTAGATGTTAACGACACGTATTGTAAGTTGCTTGGCTACCTCCGTGACGATCTTTTGCAAAGTAGCATCTACAGCATTGCTGGCAGCAGTGACCAAAGCGATGACGATCAAGATAGTAGTGATCAAAGTAATAATAGTGATTACGACCAACGAGGACTTGCGTTACATACGTGGCATCAAAAGATTATTCGGCAGCTAGCGCGTCCTAAGCTCGAGCTAACTACAGCAAACTCAATAACTCAACACGGCACTGCGTCAGTTGCTTGGGTAGATATAGAGATCATTGACGAGACAGTGCTACATCAGCAGTTACAAACGCGCCAAGGTGATTTAATCTCTGTGGATTGCGACGTTATTTGTGGCAAAGTTACCAACGGCGACCTACTCGTTTTACACGTTGTGCGGCCGCTCCAGTTAGCACCTGAACGTCACAACACACCGCGTAACCTACCCGAACCGCTGCACGAGGGTGACGCGCCAACGACTACCCCAACAACTAGCATGCACGCGTGGTTGCATCATGCACCTGACGTCCTCGAGACTGTTTTGCCAGATAGCATCGCCATTTTGGATCAAGACGGCATTTATCATGACATTAAAGATGCTGCTAACTACATCCCCTTTACACCAGTTGAACAAAGTATAGGCAAAACTGTCGAAGAAGCCCTACCTAACCCTTTGGCGAATGACTTGCGAGCGGCACTTACAGAGGTATTTGCAACCCAAGAGCGCCAATATGTGCGCAGTAAGTTACCTGTAGATGGCAGTGTGCGGCACTATGAAACGCGTTTGCACTACGTTGATGACAAGGTGTGCGTTTCTGCAACGCATGATATTACTGAGCAAGTTAAGCTCGAGCAACGCGCCCTTCAAAACGAAGCCAAAACCCGCGCCATTTTAGAGGCCATCCCTGATACCGTCGTAATATTGAGCCGCGCCGGTGTCTACCAAAAAATTTACCTTCCTAGCAATTTTAAGCTTGTCTATCACAATGAAGATTGGGAGGGCAAACGTATTGATGACGTGCCCTTGGCACCCAATGTGGCCGAACTTCTTAAGCACCATATGGCACTACTTTTTGATACTAAGCTAGCCCAACACTACACCTACGACATCAATATTGAAGATAAAGCACGCCGCCGGGAAGTTACCCTCACTTGGATCGACGAAGACAGTTGTGTGATGTTCGTACGCGACCTAACGGCAACAATTGATCTTGGTGAGCGTCTTTCTAAAGCTATTACAGCTTTGAGTACAGCACCTTCGCTTGTTGAACCAGCCCAACCTCCACAAGTACAACCTTCACCTACAAGTTTGTCTCTTGAAGTTTTACCAGATGTTGTGTTTTGTATGAACCGCCAAGGTGTGTATACCCAAGTGATCGTACCTGAGGGTACTACCTTGCTAACCGACATCAGCGCAGAGGAACTGATTGGTAAAACGTTTGAAGAGGTGACGCCCGCAGAACTTTTAGATGACGCCCGTAAATGTTTTGAGAATGCGTTTTCAACGGGGACTATACAAACGTTTAGCTATGACATTAGCTACCAGGATCAGGTGTATCACCGTGAAGCGCGCCTTATTCCCATTAATGACCATGAACTTATTAGCATATTGCGCGATTTTAGTAGGCAGCATACCTTCCAACACGAGCTTGAGCAACGCGAGCGTCACTTTAGAACTTTAATTGACGCACTGCCAGACGGTATTGCCGTTTTTGATAAAACAGCCACTTACCTCGAGGTTAGTTTGTCACAGTATGACACCAAGGTATCGACAAACGCCCTCGAGCTTATTGGTAAAACCGTCTATGACGTTCTACCTAAGACAATTGCTAAGCGCATCCACACTTGCCTCGAGCGCGCTTTGGATGGTGCTGGCTTGCAAATTTGCACCTATGAAATCGAGCAGGAAGGGCAAACGTATTCGCGTGAAGCACGGTTTGTGCGCTTAACACCTACCACTGTGCTCAGTGTCCTGCGCGATACGACTATCCAAGAGACCACCCAACGCCAGCTCGAGCAGCGAGAGCGCCATTTACAAACACTTATCAATACCCTGCCAGACGCCATTATTCAAATAAGTACCGACGGCTATATTAGTGATGTGCAAATTGCCAGCGACTTTGAAGTGATTGCCAAAACACCTGCCTTAGAAGGCAAGCGGCTTGACCAAGTTTTACCGCCAGAATCTGTCAAAGACATTCATCATCACCTACGCAAAGCGCTTAGTACAGGCGAGTTACAACTGCGCCATTACCAAGTTCGCCGCCAAGGGCAAACGTACTATCGTGAAATGCGTCTTATGCAATTTGACGATAAAAGTGTACTTGCCGTTATTCGCGATGTCAGTGCGCGGCGGCGTAGCCAGCTTGCCCTCGAGCGCAGCGAGCAGCACCTGCGCGCCATATTACAAGCTTTTCCAGATCTTATTGCCCGCTTTGACTCACAAGGTACTTATATTGAAACCGTTCACAAAGGCCAGCTCGATATTGTGTTTCCGTTTGATACCTACGTGGGCAAATCATTTACCGACTTGATGCCGGCAGATGTTGCTAGCGAGTTGCAAGCACATCTTGAAGCAACTTTTCAATCTCAATATGAAACCACGTATGACTACATCCTCGAGGAAGACAACACGTCCTACTACCGCGAAATAAGGTTTGTCTACCTAAATGAAGAAAGCTGTCTAGGTATTGTTCGTGACACTACCGAATGGCGTGAGATGACTGGGGCGCTCGAGACATCGCTAAAACACAGTGAAGCGCTACTTAAAGAAGTGCATCACCGCGTGCGCAACAATTTGCAGGTGCTTTCGTCCATTTTGCACTTACATGCAGCTTCACTTAAAGAACCGCTAGCTAAACAAGCTTTAAACGATAACCGCCGCCGTATTCAAACCCTAGCAGCCGTTCACAAAGTGCTGTACGAAAATGAGTCTTATGCAGATATTTCACTTGACCGGTATTTGCGGTCAACACTCAAACTATTTATTCAAGAACTTGCCGCTTGGAAAATCGACTTACAGTTAGCTATTGACCCAGTTGAGGTTGACCTTGACCAAGCAATTGCTTTTGGACTTATTGCCAATGAACTTTTGAGCAACGCAGCTCGCCACGCGTTCCCAGTGGGTGCTGTTAGCAACCCTCAAATTAAGGTGAGTTTGTACCAACAAGCTAAGACAGTTATTTTTCAAGTTGAAGATAACGGCGTAGGATTACCCGCAGAGTTTGCTATGTTGTGTCAGCAAACGTTGGGGGTTTCAATTGCCACCTCGCTTGCGCAACAACTCGACGGTAAGGTAGTCATTCGCGCTGTCACCTTACCTGAACAAGGCACTGTAGCTACGCTCGAGTTTCCTATAACAACAGCTTACACCGATTCCGATTAGGTGCACTTCATCAACCCCTTGCAAGCTTTACTGCGTTTTCATCGAAACTATCAACTGTTTTCACACCTTCTAAGTATCTCCATAGTAACTTTGCGACGTGGAAGGTGAATGAATCACGTTCCTTAACCGCTTCTGCTAGCTGTATATTGCAGATACAGATAGCAGATACTTAGTAGCAGTTCCAGGATTAGTTCCCCCACACTAAGTGGGTTGATTTCTACTCCCCTAGGTCGCGCGCAACTGCTTGTGGCAATTACTCGTGGAAGCGCTATAGGCAAGTTCAATTTCCCGAGAAAATCACCAAAAATGTGTTGGCAGCATTGTAGATTCACTGGTCATAGCATTGATACACCACAAATCGTACCAATTGACATTGATGCCTACAACAGCTAAACGATGGTGCGATACCTACTACTCACCTAATGGAATCTCCCCTTCGCCTTTTCTCCCCTTCGCCCTTGCCTGCATATGACACCGCACGTTATTAATCTACATACTGCTATGCTTGCTAATAGATTATTGTCTAAGTAAAGTGAATGTTGCATAAAGTGTGCAAATGTTTAAGGCATCGGCTTAGCCAGTTCACCTTTGGCAACTTCTTTAGCAAGTTGAAGCAAATACTGCCCGTACTGCGTTTTTTGCATGGGAGCTGCCAGCGCTTCAAGTTGCATGGGCGCAATCCAACCTTGCCGAAACGCAATTTCTTCAAGACAGGCCACTTTCAGTCCTTGACGTTGTTCAATGGTCTCAATAAAGTTGCAAGCTTGTAAATACGATACGTGCGTGCCTGTATCTAGCCAGGCCATACCGCGCCCCATAAGTTCCACGCGCAACTTGCCCTGCTGTAAATACAGCGCGTTGAGGTCAGTAATCTCGAGTTCGCCCCTGGCAGATGGTTGCAGGTTTTTAGCAAGCTCCACAACTTGGTTGTCATAAAAATACAAGCCCGTAACGGCATAATGCGATTTGGGTTGGGCTGGTTTTTCCTCGAGGCTAACTGCTTTGCCTGCTTTATCAAACTCCACCACACCGTAGCGTTCGGGGTCTTGCACGTAGTAGCCAAACACTGTTGCACCGCCGTGGTCACGCTGGGCTTGCACGGTGTTACTAAGCATGCCTGTAAACCCGTAACCATAAAAAATGTTGTCACCCAAAATAAGACAAACAGGCTCACCCGCAATAAAATCCTCACCTAAAACAAATGCTTGGGCGAGGCCGTCTGGGCTGGGTTGTACCGTGTAGCTTATGCTCATGCCCCACTGCTCACCGTCAGCTAGTAACCGCTGAAAGCTAGGCTGATCTTCCGGCGTGGTGATAATAAGCACCTCACGGATACCGGCTAGCATCAACACTGACAGCGGGTAATAGATCATCGGTTTGTCGTAGATGGGTAAAAGCTGCTTGCTTACGGCCCGCGTTGCAGGATACAAACGCGTGCCGGAGCCGCCTGCGAGGACAATCCCCTTCATTTAAGCGTTAGTACCTAAGCGCTCGAGGCGGTAATCACCCGACAAAATAGCATCCAACCACGCTTGATTATCCAAGTACCACAGCACTGTTTTACGGATGCCTGTATCAAACGTTTCTTGCGGTTGCCAGTCTAGCTCATCCTGAATTTTAGCCGGGTCAATCGCATAGCGTTTATCGTGACCGGGGCGGTCTTGTACAAAGCTGATGAGCTTACGGTAGTCGCCCCCTGCCGGACGCACTTCACTAAGAATGTCGCAGATGGTGTGAACAACGTCCAAATTACTGCGCTCATTGTGCCCGCCGATGTTGTAGGTTTGGCCTATCTGGCCGCGCTCGAGCACTGCCACAAGTCCGCGCACATGATCGTCTACATAAAGCCAGTCGCGCACGTTATCGCCAGTACCGTAAACGGGAATTTCTTCACCCTGACTGGCTTTGAGAATTACGGTAGGAATCAACTTTTCGGGAAACTGGTAAGGTCCGTAATTGTTCGAGCAGTTGGTGACCAGTGTGGGTAAGTCAAACGTGTGCTGCCACGCGCGCACCAACATGTCAGATGACGCTTTGCTGGCAGAGTAAGGTGAGCGCGGGTCGTAAGGGGTTGTTTCAGTAAAAAAACCTTCTTTACCGAGCGAACCAAAAACTTCATCGGTGGAAATATGAACAAAACGGAAGGTATCTTTAGCTTCACCTGTGAGGGTTTGCCAGTGAGCTCGAGCGGCCTCGAGCAACTTAAACGTACCCACAATATTTGTTTCGATAAACGGTGCAGGCCCATCAATCGACCTATCCACATGCGTTTCTGCTGCCAAGTTGAGTACAGCCGCTGGTTGATACTGTCGAAACAACCGCGCTAACTCGCGCCCATCACTTATATCCACCTGTTCAAAGCTGTAACGCGGGTCTTGGTCAATGCTGCTGAGTGACGCCAAATTCCCCGCATAGTTGAGTTTGTCGATGTTCACCACGCGGTACTGCGTTTTGCCAATAAGATAGCGCACCAAGGCTGAGCCGATGAAACCTGCGCCACCCGTCACAAAGAGCGTGGCAGTTGGTAAAAGAGCAGTTCGTGTCATAGAGGTCCTTTCGAGCGGTTGCTGTGTTGTGGTTTGTCACATAGTCTATAAATTTGTGTTTGGTTTTGAGGTCAATGCTTTAAGGTCAATGCTTTAAGGTCAATGCTTTGAGGTCAATGTGTATCACTTCAGGGATATGTTTTGAGTGGGTGTCTGGGGTGATGGTATAACATTAAGCTCGAGCCATCTACGACGTTGAGCAAGACACCCTCATTACGTATCCGTCGTCCAATGCCCAGTATCCAGTACCTAGTATCCAATACCTAGCATCCACTACCCAGTATAAAGAAGTCTCTTTCAATCCAAGTTAGAGATAATGTTTTTCTGTCAGATA
>CAZMCW010000018.1:17819-25575 GCA_964564405.1 uncultured bacterium | reverse complement strand
ACTCCCCTAGGTCGCACGCGCAATTGCCTGTGGCAATTACTCGTGGAAATGCTAGGTGTATAAACTTGCCGATCTAGTGGAGAGTATTGTGCTCTAACCACATAGACTTTCTACATATTTTAGGAAGCTACAGGAGATGATACCGGCAAGACCACCTCAAAACAACTACCTTTGCCAAGCTCACTGCGCACCTCAATATGGCCGCCCATGGCTTCGACAAACGCTTTGCTAAGTGACAACCCTAACCCGTGACCGGGAATGGCTGAACTTTCTACACCTAAGCGTTCAAACGGGGTAAATAAGTGCTCGAGCTGCTCTGGGGCAATCCCGCGCCCGGTATCTTCGATCAAAATGCCTAGAGTATCTGGCGTGCGTCTGACAACCCGTACCCAAACTTGCCCACCTGAAACGTTGTATTTGATAGCATTGTTAAGCAGATTCAGTAAAACTTGCTTGAGTTTGTAAGCATCAGCGCGTAAGGTAAGCGGAATATCGTGGTTGCTTGCGGTCAGCTCAGTTGTAGAAGCGCGTAGCGGTACGTCAACATGAAGGTGCAGCTCAGCCTGAACAGCCGCGTGTTGCAAAAGCTCGCAGGTTTCTTTGACAAGCGCAGCCAAGGGAACATCTTGCCAATTTAAGCTGCTGCTATAGCCATCTTTGCCGTGGGCAATAAAAATCATGTCGTCGATAATACCGCCGAGCAATTTAGCTGCTCCAAGGATACGGTCAAGGTCTGCTAGCCATGAGTTTGGTAGGTCGGGTGCGTCTGTTGGCGCACTAGGATGTTCCAGTTTTAACAGTTGAGCAAACCCAGCAATAGCGTTTAAGGGCGTTCTAAGTTCATGGCTGATGCTAGCAATAAAGCGGTCGCGAGCTTGGTTGGCAGCTCGAGCTTCATCAACAGCTTGGTTAAGCTCATAGTTGCGTTCGTTAAGTTCAAGCTCGAGCACTTTGCGGTCACTAATGTCTTGAATAGTACCCATGAGGTAGATAGTGCCGTCTTTAGCAACGTCAGCAGCTTCACGGCGCGAATGTACATGAACAATTGTGCCATCTGGACGCATAACCCGGTGGTCAACCTGATAAGGTTGACCGCGCGTAACAGCTTCTTGGACTGCTTGCCTCGCGCGCTCACGGTCTTCTGGAGGCAAGTAGGTGTAGTACTCGTCGATGGTGGGCATACCTTCTGCTAACTCGCGCCCGACAATATGAAACGTTTCGTCACTCCACTCGAGTTGCCCGGTAGTTGTATTGAGCCGCCAATTGCCCAGTTTGGCTAGGCGCTGCGCGCGCGTGAGCAACGCTCGTTTTTCGCGCACTTGGCGTTCGCTTTCACGCAAATCGCTAATATCTCGGCTGGCAACCACCATACCGCTGATCTCGTTTGCGTCATTAACAAGAGGAACGTGGTTGGTAAGCATGTGACGGCCGTCAATGGTACTAGCCTCAGCTAGCACTGGTATGCCAGTTAGCACGTGCGCGCTGGTGCGCTCGAGGCTAGCAGCAGCTTGAGCCCCCATAACCTCTTGATACGTTTTGTGCTTAAGGTCTGCTGTAGGTTGCCCTGTTAGCTCAGCAACAGCTTTGTTGGCTAAGGTGATGCGCTGTTGGGTGTCAAGTGCAATGACAAGATCGGGTAAGGCGTCTATGAGCGTACGCAGCAAAAGTCGTTCGCCAGCTAAATCTGCTTCTGCTGCTCGCAAAGGTTGTAAATCTACCCGCGACACGAGCACCCGCGCAAAGGGCACGCTGCTGTCAAGCACTTGCCAGTAGATGACGCTTGTGCTGTCGCTTTCTTTGACGTTAAAGGTGTCTTTGTAGCGGTCGTTAGGGTGGCGTTGATTGCCCTCAAAATAACGCTCATCATCACTTAAACTCAAAAGCCCCAAGTACCACTGATAATAACCGTAACCTTTGAGCACACGTTCTGCTTGAACACTAGCTAGATCGTCTTCGGTAAGTTCGTGAGCATGCTTGTTGTGAAATGAGCTGGGTGAGCTAGATGACTTGGTTTTTGAGCTGTGGCTAGCTCCTGAGCTGTAGGATATTGGTGCAGATGTCCAAGAAGATGGCGTTTTTGAGCGTTGCGTCTTGTGAAGGTAGCGCAACGCTTCGTGATTAACGTTGTACAAACGGATGAGCTTAAACAACCTACGCAATTCTGCTTGGTCACAAAGGTGTTCTGCCAAGTTGACACCTGTTGCTTGTAAATACTTAAGGTCAGTATAAACAGCAGATAAATCTTCTTCCCAGAGTGCGACTGGCGAGTGGTCAAACAAAATACGGTAACGCTGCTCGAGCTGACGGCGGTGCGCTTTTTCACGTACCACAAGACGTTCAGCAGTATCGCGTACAAAATAGGTAAGGCTAATAACAATGATACTAACAAACTGAAAATCTACAAACGTAGCTAAGTTAGACGGCATCCCGCGTTGTGCCGTAACAACGTATGACATCAAGCCAATACCTGTGTTGAGAACATAAAACACCGCACACCAACGCAACGCTTGACGTTGCTGAAAAAGCAAACTAGTTGTCGCATAAAGTAGGGGTGTCCAGATGAACCAATCAATTTGCCGCACTATAAGCCGAACATTGCCACCATCTACTGGGGTAGCAACTAGCATAGAATATGAAAAATAGCCAAAAAAAGCGGTTATACTAATGCCGAATACAGTGAGTTCAAGTACTCGAGGTAGTGCTCCACGGCGCTCGAGTACAGCAAGTAACGCAAGTGCTGTTAGCGCAGGCAAAAACATAAACACGGCAACTGCAGGACTACTTGTGGAGATAAACAACGTCTTGACTGCTGAAAACAACAGTGCCACCGCAGATAGCCCAAATACAATCCGGTACACGCGTTTTTTGGGAAATGCTGCGGGTAGTAGATTAGTAAAGGGAGTTGCTAAGGTGTCATTCTGGAAATGCTGGGGCATGTTCGTCTTAGCTTAACCCAAGATTGACGGTGAGATGTTGACGGTTGGTATTTGTTTACAGTAGCAGTTCCAGGATTAGTTCCTCCGCACTGAGGGGGTCGATGTCTACTCCCCTAGGTCGCACGAGTAACTGCCTGTGGCGGTTACTCGTGGAAACGCTACAGCATTAATCAAATCGTCTGCAAAATGGATTGAAATAATCTTATTTAGCCCGTCCAGAATAGAAAATCTTGGGGTTCAGTTGCTTACAAGTTCCCTTGTCTGTAACGCTGTTTCCAACACTTTTCAAGCTTGTCACGCGGAACGTCTACCATAAGTTAACAGCTAGGTTGTAAGTCACTAGCTAAGCAATGCGCTACTATTTTGCTCGCGCGCTTTGCAAATCATCTACCTTGTAGCAGTTCCAAGATTGGTTCCCCCACACTGAGTGGGTCGATTTCTACTTCCCTAGGTCGCACGCGCAATTGCCTGTGGCAATTACTCGTGGAAATGCTACTTGTTTTAACTAAGTGTCTCCATAGTAATTTTGCGAAACGAAACGTGAGTGAATTATAAAAAGATTTTAACCAGAGGTATCATCTGTCAGAGATGGTTATACCAAATTGACTCTCGAATATCATCGTCTGAATCATCTAATCGTCTGAATCATCTAAGGGTACGCTCGAGCTGCGCTGTACTTCGTAAACACGAGCGATTTTGATATCGCTTTGCGGCATCAAAACATCACTTTAGTATTACTTGCCGCTCAGAGATGTTTTCCTTAACCACTTACCGCTATCTGCAAGATAAAGATAGCGGTAAGAGATACTTAAAAGTAGCGTGCTAAATAGCACAAGTGACATAAATCAACTTTCAAGATTCAACATCTGTTTGAAGTGTCGTAGAACTATAAACCTATTGACTACAAATCTAGAACTACAAACCTACAAACACAAATCCACAAACTATAAAGACACAACTGGCACCCACACTGAAACTGACCCTGGAGGACATCTAAACTCCGCCCACCCATTATCGTCTGTGGTGATTTTGTCGGCAATGTGACCAGTGACATCTTGATAAGTTTGATTGGGTTTAGTTGTTTCCATGGTCTTGAACCCTTCGTCGCCATTGCTGAGGACAACAGCTAAACCATAAGGGTGCTCGTCGTTACCTAAACGCGTCCAACCAAGGCAGTTGGCGTGGTCAAAGTAATCGTATTGTTCACCATAGGCATACTCTTTGCGCGCTTTAAGTAGTACATCCAAGATAGGTTTATGTGACGGCATGTGAATGTCATACTCGCCACCGTCTTTACCGTGATCGCGGTAATCAGCACCATAATAATCGGCATAAAATACACAAGGATAGCCACGTTCACGCAGCAAGATAAGTGCGTAAGCAAGCGGCTTAAACCACGGTTCAACGACGGCCTCGAGCCCTTGTAGAGGTTGGGTGTCGTGGTTTTCAACTAAGGTGACAGCAAGTTCTGGTTGTTGCAATACAAGCGATCCCTCAAAAATTTGCCGCATGTCGTAGCTGTTGCCAGCTGCACTAGCTGTATGAAAATTGTGTTGCAAAGGTGCATCAAATAAACTCATAGCACCTTCTGTGGTATTGATAAACGCTTGCAATGCGTTGACTTCGTAGGACCAATATTCACCAACTGCAAACAGTTCTTTGCCCGTTGCAGCTCGTAAGCGACCAAGCCAGTGGCTAAAAAAGTCGGCGTTAACATGTTTGACCGCATCAAACCGGAACCCATCTATCCCTGTTTCTGCCACAAACCACTGTCCCCAATAGTCAAGTTCGCCAACAACTTCGGGGTGATTGGTGTTGAGGTCACAACCCATCAAATAGTCAAAGTTACCTTTTTCTAAATCGACGTTGTCATCCCAACCGGCACCTTCAAACAGATAAATAGCGTTGTCTCGGTCGTCATAAGCGTTGTGGTCGATGGCGGTGAAATGATGCCAGTGCCATTCCATCTCAGAGTACGTTTTATTGCGCCCCTCAAACTTAAAGTGTGTCCACGCTTTGAGTGGGATGTAATCTGCAAGCGCTTGCTGGCGGTTGTCAGGGTTAAACGGTTTAGCCATGGCTTCTTCTTCGGCATCGCCGCCCATTTTGTGGTTGAACACGGTATCGGCATACACGCGCATACCTGCTTCGTGTGCAGCGTCTATAGCAGCTATAAGTTCGTCTTTGGTACCGTACTTGGTTGGCACAGACCCTTTTTGGTCAAATTCACCTAAGTCAAACAAGTCGTATACCCCGTAGCCGACGTCGTAGCCACCCGCATTACCTTTGTAAGGTGGCGGTAACCAAACAGATGTGACGCCCAAGTTAGCAAGGTCATTTGCAGAGGCTTTTAGCTCGTTCCATAACTGACCACCTTCAGCGGTGTACCAGTGAAAAAACTGCATCATGACGCCGTTGAGTTCTGACATATAGGTTCCTTTTGCCTACAAAATTGGGTTGACTAGCGTTTCCACGAATAACTGCCACAGGCAGTTGTGCGCGCGACCTAGAGGAGTAGACATCGACCCCCTCAGTGTGGAGGAACTAATCTTGGAACTGCTAGACATATAAAATTGGTCTCGTTGTGCGTTAACGAGACCAACTTACTGACATGTTATAAAGTTCAACGGTAGTTGGAAAGATGTTAAAGCTACGGGGTCATATAGGTATATCTGTCATCACGTTATTAGGCTGAGGTTACAATCAAAACAAGTTGTAGTCAAATTAGATCGTCGTAAAGAACGCAATATTATTAGCGTTTCCACGAGTAACCGCCACAGGCAGTTGCGCGTGCGACCTAGGGGAGTAGACATCGACCCGCTTAGCATGGGGGAACTAATCCTGGAACTGCTATATCTAGCCTGACTACTGTCTAATGACATTAATCGTCTGAACTTGGGCTGTCTGTATGAGTTTTGGGACAATACCTTACTGACATCATGGTGACATCATCAAATTGGTCAGTGTAAGCATCAAAGTCCTCGAGCGCGTCCTCAACAGACTCGAGCACAGCCGCTGCTGACGAGGTATCTTGACTAATTGCCGCCATCATGCGGTCATCGGTAAAAAACTCGTGGTTAGGTGCCCGCGCTTCGGGAACGCCATCGGTATAAGCAAAGAGGACATCACCTGGTTGCAGTTTGGTGTGCGCGTAACGGAACTTCGCTTCTGGCAAAATGCCTACAGCTGGACCCGTAGGTTTGAGTTTTTCGTGTTCACCGTCTTCCCGCAGGACAATAGGCGGGTTATGACCGCCATTGACGTAGATCAGATCGCCCGTGCGCGGGTCCAAAATGCCAAAAAAGAGGGTGACAAAATAGGCATCTATCCCGTGGGTGTTGGCCATGTAGGCATTTGTACTGGGCACACTCTCGAGCTGACTGAGTCCAATCGTTGGTAACTTGCGCGGGCGCTGACCAGGACGTTCCACGGCCCAATCTTTCTGCTCCTTAATAGGTTCCATCGGCTCACTGAGCATGTCTTCACCCGTGCGAATGCTTTTCATACCGTAGAGTGAGCCAGCCCTTAGTAGCGTGCGAAAAATTGCCATAAACAGCGCTGCCGGAATGCCTTTATCGCTCACATCGGCCACAATGATGGCCACGCGGCGTTTGTTCCACACGTAAAAACTATCGTAAAAGTCACCCGCCACTTCCCGTGCTGGGTGAAAGCGAGCCGCTATTTCCCAGCCTTCAGGTTGGGGTAATTTGGAAGGTAAAAAACTAGCTTGAATCTGCCGACCGATCTGTACGTCGCGCTCGAGCTTAGCTAGCATCTCCCGCTCACTTTTGCTGGTTTCGTAAGCGCGAAACGCACAGCGCTCGAGGGCAATATCAACGCGCTGGCGCAGAAGTGATGACCGCGTGGGCAACATGACGTAGTCGTCTGCGCCAAAAGCAAAACAAACGTCTAGATCGGTGTTGTGCTGCAAGGTTTGCAGCGGCGTTTCAACCACAGACTTACCCGTTTTGGGTGTGTCTTCGACAATGATAATAGGTAGTGAGCGCAATGTGTCACTCGTTTTAAGCATTTCAACGACATCAGCTCGGTTAACGCCGTGTTGTCCTAGCAAAAGCAGTGCAGCGTTCTCGAGCTGGTCTGTAAGCTCAGAGTTAACTACCACAGTTTGATAGCCAAGTGCGGTTAACATCTTGATAAGGTCACGTTGTTGCTCGGCTAAAAGCCCTGTGAGTGCAATTTTAATACGCGGTGCCGTCACAACTGGACTCCTTGCATGTGGCTTGTTGATTGGGAATACACTAGCTCTCGAGGATGCGGCAGCTTTTGATGTCGTGTCCCTTGAGGCAACATCTTGTGAGGCAACACCTTGTGCAACCCAAGCTGATCTTGTAGACAAACCTTGTGTGCGTAAGGGGCAGCTCGAGTCACCGCGTTTATGCTGATCGCGTTTGTGCTGATCGTGTTTATGCTAGCTGCGTTTGTGCTAGCCGTGTTTATGCTAACCGTGTTTATAAACCGTAATATCATAAGCTTAAGTGCTGTGCGGTTATCACCTGCGGCATCATGTACAATACTGCCGTCCAACAGCAACCCTAGCCCAACGCTTGAGCTTAGACAATGCAACCATGAACAAGCTGAGGAAAGCGTGAGTTGTTGAGGTACTACGCTCATACGTCAGGGCGGTTCATGACAAAAACATTGTAATTTTTACCGTCTTGCCACGCATAATCAAAACGGTCTACACCGTGTACTGTCAGGTAAATACCGAGGCCGCCAATAGCCCGTGTCTCGAGTGGATCATCAAGGTTGGTTGGATCAGGGCGTTTGCGCGGGTCAAATTGTACGCCACTATCCTCCAA
>CAZMCW010000018.1:0-17758 GCA_964564405.1 uncultured bacterium | reverse complement strand
GTTTCAACATCAGCGCGAATTGTTACCTCGCCACTGCGCCCTGACTCTTCATAACCATGCGTAATAATATTGGTGGCAACCTCGTCTACAGCTAACACCAACTGATACGTTGGTTTGGAGTCTAGTCCTGCTTCTGCAGCAGCTTGGCGCACGTAATCGCGCAGCGCAGCGAGCGAGTCTAGTTGTCCTGCTACCGTAAGAGCTTGCACGCTACACTCACAAGCAACTTCACCATCTAGCTGCAGGCCAAGTCATGTCCATAAAGGTTAGATACATGTTGTTCACTCTTGATAATCATCTACCATATCCACACTGTGGTGGAACCCGGTCATTTCGATGGTTTCACGCACAGCTTCCTGCGCGCCAACTACAATGATCTCAACGTCTGCGCCCATTTTTTGCCGCGCAAACACCAAAGTTCGTAAGCCAGCACTAGCCATGTAACTTAGCGCTTTAATGTCGAGCACTAACTTTTGAATGTCTTGACTGGCAGCAGTTTCAATTTTGTTGCGAAATTCTGGTGCAGCGTTGGCGTCTAGTTCGCCGTTTAAAACAATGACAGCAGTATCACCGTCATTGCGAAGTTCAGATTGAAAACTCATAGGTTTCTCCTTCGGTTAAAGTTGGCTGGTATGTCGATAGTATGCAGATAGCCGCGTGCACCGTGCGACGAGTAATCTTACGGTTGACGATGGCACTAGAGTTGGGCTTCTGTTGTCGGCACCCATAAATCTGTTATCGGCACCCACAAAGATGTATAACTTTGGTACGTATTAGCGTTTCCACGAGTAACTGCCACAGGCAGTTGCGCGTGCGATCTAGGGGAGTAAAAATCGACCCACTCAGTGTGGGAACCAATCCTGGAACTGCTAGTATAATACCAAACCCAGTTGATTCTCGGAGAATCAACCCCTGCAAGAGTAGATAGGATAACCTACGTAATCCGTGGTGGACGCAATGATGCCTTTAGGCATTATGCGTAATACAAACGGATTCCATATAGCAACTCCATAGATAGCCTTTAGACGTCATAAGCATTGCTAAGATGCCACAAAGATAGTTAGCTCTACGTCTTTGGGTGGCTATAGCCTTGTGATATTCCTTAGTACCATTTTTTGGCAATGTTCTTGCTGAAGTTTAAGGTTATCAAAACATTACGCGTCATGTGGATACTCAAGTTTATAGCAGCTCGAGCCTAACGTCCAACTAACACCACCGACGAACGATCAGCAAGTAAGATGTGACCTTGCTCGTCTAAACGAGGTTCTTGATTAAGCGGCCACATGCCGCCTGAGTCAGCTGCACCTGTGTTTACAGCCACATGCCACTGCCGCGCGTCAGGTAATTGTGGCAGTTCAAACCCGTGCGTTTGCCAGCTACTATTAAACGCAACGTAAATGTAGTCGTCAGGTTGCTGCCCGCCCCGCGCGTGTTTGCCGCAGAGCATAAACGCCACACTACGAGATTCGGTTGACCAGTCTGGGTACCACGCTTGTCGCCCGTGCCAACTTATGTCCGGGTAGCCTGTGCCCAAGTTGTCGCGTCCGGTTAAGTGCCAACGGTTACGCAGTGCTGGGTGAGCTTTGCGAAATGCAATAAGTTCACGTACAAACTGTAATATCTCGCTATTTTCCTCAACTAAATCCCAATCGAACCAGGTTAGCTCACTGTCGTGACAATAAGTGTTGTTGTTGCCGTTTTGACTGTGGGCAACTTCATCGCCCATGAGTAGCATTGGTACACCTTGGCTCATCATGAGCATGACCAGAGCGTTTTTCATTTGCCGGGTGCGCAACGCAAGTATGTCTGGTTCGTCGGTATCACCTTCTACACCACAATTCCAACTGAGGTTGTCATTGTTACCATCGCGGTTTTCTTCGCCGTTAGCCCAGTTGTGTTTGTCGTTGTAAGACACTAAATCGTGCAAGGTAAACCCGTCGTG
Organism: uncultured bacterium; assembly: GCA_964564405.1. Taxonomy (GTDB): domain Bacteria; phylum Deinococcota; class Deinococci; order Deinococcales; family Trueperaceae; genus JBCCBI01. The sequence continues at coordinate 15,816 of CAZMCW010000018.1, read as the reverse complement.
ACAGGTGATGAAGTTAATAGATGCAGTGGCACCCCGTTGACCGTACAAATTAGGTGACCCCATGAGTGCTTGGGCCATTTCACCTGTTTGACCTTCGTCGCCTTTGAGGAATTTACGGGCTGTGTCGCGGTATTTGCCGTTCCACTCCGCCCAGCGTCCGTACGACGGAAAACTGCCCACTTGGTAGAGGCCGCCAGCATCCCACGCTTCAGCAATGAGTTTGCACTTAGCCAAAATAGGATCGTGCGCAAGACTTTCTAATAGTGGCGGGTTAGATAGCGGCGCTCCCCATGGATCGCGCCCCAAAATAGCAGCTAGGTCAAACCGAAAGCCGTCAATGTGGTATTCGGCTGCCCAGTAGCGCAAACAGTCAATCACCATGTCGCGCACAACTGGGTTGTTGCAGTTTAGGGTGTTACCGGTGCCACTAAAATTGTAGTAATAGCCCTCTGGTGTGAGCATATAGTAAATCTGGTTGTCGAGGCCTTTAAACGAAATGGTGGGTCCGTGTTCGTTGCCTTCAGCGGTGTGGTTAAAAACAACATCCAGCAAAATTTCAATGCCGTTTTTGTGTAGGTCTTTTACCAACGCTTTAAGCTCATCAACTTGCATACCTAGTCTGCCGGTCGCTGCATAACCTGCTTTGGGTGCAAAAAACCCCACCGTGCTATAACCCCAATAGTTCATGAGCATCTCGCCTGTTTCAGGGTTTTCACGGCTGTGCTCAAATTCGTCAAATTCGTAGATGGGCAGTAGCTCGAGGCAGTTAATACCCAACTCTTTTAAGTAAGGGATTTTTTCGCGCAAAGACGCAAACGTACCAGGGTGTTTAACGCCAGATGACGGGTGCTTGGTAAACCCCCGCGCGTGGGCTTCGTAGATCACGAGGTCTTCAGGGGGAAGCTCGAGCGGCCGGTCACCTTCCCAATCAAAATCGTCAAATGCAAGTCTCGCCCGGTGAGGATAAACGGCGTCCCAGTCAGGAGATGTGCCCCACACGTCGCGGCCGCCAATCACTTTGGCATAAGGGTCCATGAGCACCTTGGTTACGTCAAAGCGGTGCCCAGCGTCGGGATCAAAAGGACCGTCCATACGGTAACCGTATTCAATGGTTTCAGGATCCAAATCAAAAACAATCATGGCGTAGGTGTTGCCAATACGAAACTCTTTTGGGAAAGGAATCTCTACCAGCGGTTCAGGTGCACCTTTTTCAAAAAGCACCAAACTGCATGACCATGCGTGGCGTGAAAAAATAGAAAAATTTACCCCACCCGAGACAACGTTAGCACCAAAGGGTAGCGGATGACCCGGCCGCAATTTGTAACCTTCGTGGGTATGGGTTGGGTAGTAATCAATGCGAAAACTCACGATGCTCCTTTAAGTTGACGCATAGCCTCAGGCACATCGCTACAAATTGTAAAAAAGTCCAAAAAACCTGTTGCAGACATAACATCTTGAATATCTTCAGAAAGCCCAGCGAGAGCAACTGTGCCGTCTTGACTAGCCACTTGGCGGTAGAGTAGCAACATAACCCGCAAACCTGCACTCGACATATACTTAACGCCCGCCATGTCAAGAAGTAAATTGCTGTTATCTGAAATGAGCGGCACCAACTTTTGTTGAACATCTGGCGCGGTTTTACCGTCAATATCGCCACTTAAGGTAACAACTTCAATATCGTCAATGGTTTCGGTTGTAATTGTCATTGTCGTTCCTAAGCTACCGGGGTGAGTGTGACCTTGACCGTCACACGCGTATCGCGCTCGGGCAAGCTTACGGTGAGGGCGTCTGTATCAAACTCGCTATAGGGTTTGTCGTCAATCCAGACCTCGGTAAGTTTGACTTTGCCAGGCGGCAAAATATCTGGTGAAACCCGCAAGATGCCATCTGGAAAGCCGTTGGGGAGCGGCTTAAAGTAAAACGTCATGGGTTGTTTGGTGATGAGCAGGTTGGTGTAGGTGGCTGCTAGATAGCACAACTCAAATGAGTGATAGCCGCTCATGGAGTGGCTACCTTTAAAGCGTTCAGTCCCTTCAAGATACGCAATACCATTCGCCAAAACGTTGAAAAATACCGCGCCGTCATCGTGATCTAAAAAGAACGCATTATAAAACGCTGCTGACTCGCGGGCAATGCGTTGATAGGTCTCATCATCTAAAATACCGTGCAAAATTAAATAAGCTAAAATACCCTGCTCTTGTTGCCACCACGCTTTACGGTCGTGGAACGCGTAGCGGTGTTTGCCGTGACTAGCTACCCGCTCAACGACGTCGTACCAACCGCCACGCTGTTCGTCGCTACCTGCTTTGGGCATAAGCTCGGCAATTTTACGGGCAAACGCTTCGTATTCGGGTTTGGGAGTGCGCCCGTACATGCGCATGAGGTTCCAAGCAATTTTGAGGTTGTGACCAACCACCGCGCGGTTTTGTTGCCACATGTGGGTGCTATCGGCTGACCAGTCTTCAAAGAACTTTTCTTGGACAAACGGCGCATTGTCGTAATCTTGAAAGTGCTCGGTGATGGTATCGAAAGTGTACTCGAGCATCTTCTCATAACGTTCTTCGCCGGTTGCTAACCATAAGTTGATGAGATACGCCGGCGCATGGTCGCCCACCGAGTTCCAGTTTTTCTTGCCTTTGTTATCACCAAGTGCGTCGCTACGTGGGTCTAGGGTGATGGGATCAAGGTGCGAAAAATAGCCACCTTTGTCTTCATCTAAAAAGAACCTATCAAACAAATCTACAGTGAGTTCAGCGTCGTGCAAAATGCGCGGATCGCCACTGGCACGGTAGGTTTGCACAGGCCCAGCGAGCGCGTAAATTTGCTCGTAAGCAGGAATGGCGTCAAAATCATCGCCAAATTCCGACGCAAAAACCTTTGTTTCACGCCGGCCGTGTACGTCAATCCCGTGGTAGTAGTAGATAATATTTTCATCGAGATCGTAAAAGCGCATGTGCTCGCGCAAATACTCGGTACCTTTTTCAGCAGCTTCTAAAAACCAGTCGTTACCGGTGAGCATGTAAGCACTGGCAAACCCGTACACCAAGCGGCTAATTGTATCGGTCTCTTGGCGGTAGTTGTCAGTAGCTCGCTCGCCCGTAAGTGAAATGGTCGTGCGGTAGTCAGCGTAGTCAATTTCACCGTTTGCATCGACTACATCGCCAAATTGAGCGCGTAAGTAAAACTCGCCTAGTTCTTCAATTTGCCGTACCCACCAGTCGGGGCTTTCAAAGGTGTATTCGTTAACTTTGCGGCCGACAAAAACCAAAAATTGCGCTTCAAATACAAAGCCACCTTCAACTGGGTAATATACGCCGTAGCTATATAAAAAGCGCCCCGGTACCAGCAACTCGTGAATGAGCCCGGTGCAGTCATAATAGGGATCGCCTAAATTGCGCACCATGCGGGCGTAGGTAGTGTCTTTTAGCGTAACCGTATACGTGTCACCGCCGCTGGTTTTAACCTCAAACGTGCGTGCGTTTTGATCAAACGAGGTGACATAGCCTGCAATTGTATCTGAAAAGGTAAAGTTGATATTTTCTAATGGATTAACCATAAACACGCTCCTGTGAAGGTGCTGGTGAATTTTGAACTTAAGTCGTATAGAATTGAATCGTTTGTAAATGTCGAGGTTGTCGCCAACCAATTACGAGTATCGATATGAGTTGCTTGGTACTTGTAATAAAAACATCTTTACCATTGATGTAACTCCCACAACTCACATCTCAACTTGTCCAAGCATTTGTTGATACTATAACGTTTCCACGAGTAACTGCTACAGGCAGTTGCGCGTGCGACCCAGGGGAGTAGAAATTGACCCACTCAGTATGGGGAACTAAGCCTGGAATTGCTATCACAAGTTTCATCACAAACATGATGCAGCTTCTAAAAATATGATGAATCTTCTAAGCAAGACATTACTCTAGGTGCTCAAGATCCAATGAGCGCCGGATCATCCTTGTAGCCTTGACTAATTTCCACGATGTTGCCATCTGGGTCGCGTAACCACGCCGTTTTCCAACCTTCAATAAAATCATCAAATGTGATTGGCCCTAGGGTGACGTCTGGGTTATCCAACTTAGCTAACATTGCCTCCACATCGTCAACTTGGAATGCTAGATGACGGATGACACCTGCTTGAGATGGTCCATCGTTACTGTGTGCTCGGCTGTCACCATCTGCAGCAAACAGTTCCAGATAAACCTCACCAAGTTTTAAGAAAACAATTTGAGCGTCGCCAGGATTCTCGCCAATTTCAAACACGCGGGTTCGTTTAAAGCCAAACGTCTTTGTGTAAAACGCTTCTGTAATAGCCATATTTTGGCAGTTGAGTGCAATGTGTGAAAATGCAACCTTCATGACGCGTCTCCTGCTAAGACGTCAATAATTTTGCGGGCAAACAGATGGCACACGCCGCCTTCACGGCCGGTTACCAAGTCACCATCCACCACAACATCTTCGTTAACATAGTTGATGCCCATATTTTGGGCGTCGCCGTAGAGGTTGTTGTGAACGACAGCCTTACGCCCTTTAACCACGTGGGAAACTGGCGAGGCTAACCACATACCGTGACAAATAATACCTTTAAGAACGCTCTTTTCAGCAAACGCGCGCGCTAATAACGTGGCTGCAGGTGCAACGTCATTCATTGGATCAGGACTGTAGCGAAGTCTGTCCGACACCATGCCAGATGGCACAATCAATGCGTCAAAACTACGCAAGTCGTCATCACTTAGACCTTCAAAACTGGTGTCGCAGTAAAACGGTGCGCGAAATTCGTGACCGTCAAAGGTAAGTGCGTCTTGTCCCCACAGACGGCTCATAAACACCAGTTCTGCGCCTTCTTCAGGAAAACGGCGTTGGTAGTAAAAAATTTCTGGTTCGTAGAAGTCACTTTCGATGAGCACGCCTATTTTTTTGCCCTCGAGTCTCATAAGGTACGTCCTGACAGGGTTAAGTTAGAGTCGGTTGGGTTGTAATCATTTAAGTTGTGATCATTTAAGTTGTAATTAGTCACATGACAGCTAACAACCTCGAGCACGGCGTGTAACCGACCTTGCTGATAAGTGACTTGCTGATGGTTAACAAGCTCGTACATCAAGCGAGCGATCCATCTGGGTGTTGCACCATACCTGCAAAGTGAATGGCAATTTTACCGTCCTTTAGCACCCAACTGTCTGCAAACCGCATGTGGGCGTCACCATCAGCTGTTGTCATGGTAATTTTTTCGGTAACCATAAGGGTTGGCGGGTCATCAGTTTCAGCCCAAAACACAACCTCACTTACCAAACCTTCAATCCCCAAAATACCCTGCATGTGTTCTTTGAGCTGCTCGCGCCCTTTGTAGATAATAGGCTTTTTGGTGAAACTACTAATGAGCAACGCGTCGTCGGTATATTGATCGAGAAGGTTGTCGATATCTTTGTTGATGATAAGTTCAATGTGTTCTTTGTACATTCTTCCCAGTTCAGTATCTGGTACGTTTTCCATGCTTTCCTCCTGATACTTGACTTGTTGTTGAGCACGTTCTAGTCAGGCTTGGTTATTTGTTGTTGCTGGCACTGCTCGAGCTATTTCTAGCAGTGCCAGGATTAGTTCCCCCATACTAAATAGGTCGATTTCTACTCCCCTAGGTCGCATGTGCAACTGCCTGTGGTAGTTACTCGTGGAAACGGTATCTGTTGCAACAAAATTCGTATCTTTTTCTATGCGTTCCACCTGCGAGTTAACCTCGCTGACGCCCTGCGCTGCTCGAGTTAATCTCTTTGGGCATTAACCGGCATATGACTCGAGCAACTTTCAACAACCTCGCAAGGTCGCACTGGGTTGAGTTAAGGTTGCACCACAAATAAGTTAGTAGTTAGGTAGTTAGCAGGTTGACATCCAACCAGCTAGTCAGCTAGCTATCATCAAGCTTGTGCCAAAATCATTTCAGCAGCTTTTTCTGCAATGGCAAAACAAGGGGCTTGGGTGTTACCACTTGTGACTTGTGGCATGACAGACGCGTCGACAACACGCAAGTTGTCAACCCCGTAAACACGCAAGTGTGGATCAACTCCAGCCGTAAGGTCGCGGCCCATTTTGCAGGTTCCAGCAGGATGCCAAAGCGTAGACGTTTGCGAGCGGATAAACCCTTCTAGGTCAGCCCCGTCGGTAACGCTAGCACCTGGCGCAAGTTCGCCGCCATTAAGCTCAGCAAAAGCTTGGGTATTTACAAACTCACGAATAATGTCGATAGCGCGCTTGAAAACCTCGACATCAGCTGGTTGGCTGAGGTAGCGCGGGTTGACGTGTAATGCAGCTCGAGGGTCAGCAGCTTGCAAACGAACTTCCCCCACACTAAAAGGTTGCACCAAAATAGGCAAAAAGATAAATCCAGGACCGCCCAAATCAACAACTTGTCGGAGGGGTTGCGGCACACTAGGTGTAAAGTTAAGTTGTAAGTCCGGTGCAGCAGTTGCTGACTGACCTCGAGACTGTACAAATAACACGTTGCCTGTAAGCAGCTCGGGGGCGGGGGCATCTATCTTGGAGCGAAATGCAACGGGCAGTTGCAAGTGATCTTGCAAATTTTGCCCCACACCTGGCAAGTCTGCTACAACGTCTATGTTCATGTCCTGTAAATGCTGCGCAGGACCAATACCAGATAACATGAGCAACTTAGGTGAGTGGAACGTACCTGCGCTCAGGATGACCTCGAGGTTAGCACTAGCTTGCTGAACTTGACCGCCATGCTCATACTCAACACTTTCAACAGACCCTTTGACAACGTTGAGGCGATGTACAGGAGCACCTGTTAAAATGGTGAGGTTGTCGCGTTGGCTCAGCGGATGCAACAACGCACTAGCTGCACTCACTCGTTGGCCGCTCGCGTCGATAGTGAACTGCAACAGACCTGCGCCGTTTTCTTGACGTGCGCCGTTGTTGTCCCAATTAGGCCCGTCGTAACCTAGTTCTTGGGCTGCGGCCATGAACTCAGCTGATCGCGAAGCTTCATCAGGGTTATCGCACACGGCAATAGGCCCGCCTACCCCATGATACTCCGACGCACCCCCGCTGTAGTCTTCAACGCGCTTAAAATAAGGCAGTAAACTTTCAAAGTTCCAGCCGTCGTTACCTAAAGCTGCCCACAGGTCGTAGTTGCGGCGGTTGCCACGTACATACATCATGGCGTGTAGCGACGTGCTACCACCCAAAACACGGCCTTGGTTGATGACCATTTCTCTGTCACCCAAGCCCTTTTGAACGCTTGTCACCACAGGTTGATCAATCTCCGAACCCCAAAGTTGGGTCAGCGCGCCGGGGTCAGCAATGCGCGTGTCATCGTCTTTTGGACCAGCTTCTAGTAACAGCACTTGAACGTTAGCATCAGCACTTAGACGGTTAGCGAGCAGACTACCTGCAGCGCCCGCACCTACAATAATGTAGTCATAGGTTGCATTAGGCATAAAGTTGTCCTACTTTCCACATGTCAATATCTTTCTGAGTACTTAATCTCTTCGACAATTTTGACAATTTTGCATACGGGTTTTGTCGACGCTAGATTGCTGTCTCATCTGCATTGCTGTGTCTTTGTTGAGGTATAAATTGTCCCCGACAGAGACACAACTCCAACAAAATTAACTACAACCTCGAGAAACCTGGAGCGTACTTAAACGGTTCAGACATGGCGTTGTAACTTATAATTTCTAGTCCATAAGGATTTTTGTCTTTAGAACACGCGCGCAGGTGCCACTGTTGGGTTGCATCCATAGACGTGCGTTTGCTTTTAGCAGCTGGCGGGGTAAACCAACTTGCTTGCCAACCCACCACCACATCTGCCACAGCAGTGTCACCAGACATGGTGACTGCTACACTTTGCAGGGTGTGAATCTCGTCAAAAAAGATGTTCATGACGCCCGGTGCAGTGCTGCCATCGCTATACGTACCCCCTGCGTACCAAGCGCGAAAATCGCCAATACCGTGCAGTGTTTGCTCGGGAAAAATCATCTTAAGTTCGTCACCTGCTAAAAAGTGCTCACAAGCTTCGGTAGATGCGTGAATGTCTAGTGCGTAAAACCAAGCCTCAGCAAATTGTTTGATGTTGTCGTCATTAAAAACTGTAGCAGCCACGTAAGCTCCTAACCTGCCGACGCATCGTCATAGGGTTGAAATGAAATAAGCCCAGTAAAGTGATGCGTTGCTTTACCATCTTCCAACATAAACACGTCGTAAACTTTTGCTTCACCTGCACCTGTTAGCACGGTAGCTTCAAAAAAGATAGAATCTTCAGTTTCCACAAACTTGTCGGTAGATTTAAGTTCTATTTTGCCAAGGTGGGCTAAATAATCTTTGAAGTGGGCGTGTAATTCTTCATGACCTTGTTTAACAAAGTCAAAACTAATGATCTTTGCGTTTGGGTGGTATTGATTGCTGATGAGCTTGTCAACGTCTTGGGCTTCTAGATACTCGATTTGCCGATCGTAAAATGCTTTGCCTGCTGCTTCTGCCATGATTGCTGCCTCCTTAAAATTTGTAAGTTAATGGTTGTAGATACAAGCCACTTTCTAGACTTTGTTTTCAAAAAGCTGTTGTCTTTTTAGTTACCATCTAACTGGTTCTCGCCTGATTAGGGTTATCGTCCAGTTAGCCACCGTGATCCGATTAGCTACAGTGAATAGTCATTGTTGAGACTACTTTACTGTAGTTGCTAATTTACTGCCCGCAAGTTGCCCCCACCCGTTCGGGATGGGTGTCACTTTCCAGCACTAAATCCACCAAAAACGGCCCTGGATGGGCAAGCATTTGGGTAACGGCATTCTCAATTTCCCAAGGGTGTTCTACTCGTACCCCAGCAACGCCCATGCCTCGAGCAATATCTACAAATTTGAGGGCGGGGTTAGAAAGGTCAAACGCCAACGGATAATCATGTGGTGTGACACCTTGTTCTTGCCAATACTGTTCGATGTTGAGTTGCAGCAGACGGTAAGACGCGTTGTTGCAAATCACAAACTTGGCGTCAATGTTGTGGCGTGCTGCTGTCCACAGGGCTTGAATGGTGTACATCGAGCCGCCATCACCCGTGAGGCCAATAACAGTGGCGTCTGGATTGGCAAGTTTGGCCCCGATAGCACCCGGAATCCCCACACCTAACGAGCCACCTCGAGTTAGGAAGTATTGTCCAGTACGTTTAGGCGTCCAGTAGCGCACAAATTCAGGAGAACTGGTAAGGGCTTCGTCAAAGACAATGGTGTTATCGGGTAATTTTGCGTTGAGCGCTTTGGCAAACGCTGCCATGGTTGGTGGATCAGCGTTCATGTTGGCGTCGTCTTGGGTGAGCGTGTCGTTGCGTTTAGCTGCTTTGGCAGTACTCAACTGTTCTGTACGCGCGTTGGCGGCACTGCGAAACTCACCGGAGAGGGTTTGCTCGAGCCGCTTGGCGAGACTTTCTAGGGTCAACTTGGGATCGGCTACCACGCCAATATCTACCGGATGATTTTTGGCGATTTCATAGGCGTTTAAGTCGATGTGAATGACTTTAGCACCCTCTGCAAAAATGTCTCCCAGTGTGGGAAAAACTTCTGGCAAAATATAAGTACCCACAACTAAGTTCACGTCACCACGCTGCATAACTGGCAAACTAGCACTTCCGAACATGTGCCCGGTCATGCCTTGGTAAAGTGGATGATCGTAAGCCATATTGACCTCACCAGCATCTGCTTCCCAAACTTCTGCACCGAGTAGTTCGGCAACTCTGGTTAGGGCGTCTTGCGCACCTGCATAGGCTACGCCGTCACCGGTAAAGATCATGGGTTTGCTGGCTGTAAGTAAGGTCTGCACCATCTGCTCGAGCAGGTCCTCACTGGGTACAACTTGGGTCGAAGGTAGCGAGGTGGGGCGCACTGGCTCGACTACGGGTGCATCTAAAATATCTTGTGGTAAACACACGTATACCGGCCCCATAGGCGGTGTGGCGGCAATTTTAATGGCTTTGCGTAAAACTCGCAGGGTAGACGCAGGGTCAACTACCATCGTTGACCACTTGGTGACTGGTTCTGCTAGCGCGACCAGATCGCCGGCCATCTGCGAATCCATACCCATGTACTTCACGCCGGCGTCGCCACCAATCACGACCAGTGGCGCGTGACCGCGCATGGCTTGGTAAAGTGCGCCAATGCCGTTACCTACACCGGGTGTGCTGTGCAGTTGCACTAGCGTAGGGCGCTGAGTTGCCCTAGCGTAGCCATCAGCTGTTGTAACCGCCACCGATTCTTGCAGAGTAAGAATGTACTTAAGGTCCGGATAATGGTCAAGCGCGTCTAAAAACCCTTGCTCAACTGTGCCAGGATTGCCAAACATGTGCGTCATGCCATCAGCTAAAAACTGCTCTAAAATGGCAAAACGGTATGTTTTGGTCATATCACCAGCCATAACGGCGCAAGCCCTCTTCGAGCACTTTGACCGTGAGTTCACCTGCTAGACGGGAATCTTGGGTGGAACGCGCAGTTAAGAAAGGATAGTCCAAAATAGTAGATAGCGTGCGCCCCACGCCGCCGTGGTACTTACCGTCTGGCCCGGTGGCGTCGCGCAAAATGTACTCGAGCGGGTAGGGGGGCGGGCCAATGTTGACATCGGTATTTAAGAACCCTGTGCCGTCTTTATAGTCGTACTCGAGCGCGTGCCCAGTTACGTGTTTTCCCCAAATGATGCTCTTGCGGTCGCTCCACTCACGGGCAAAAGCAAGCGCCGTTACCGCATAACACTCAGCTACAATGAGTTTGTTTTGGTTGTAAAACCCCAAAATAACGTCATGGACGCGCTGATTGTTGGCCATATCAATAATCGGCCCGCTACCACCGGGCATAACTAGTGCGTCATAAGCTTGCAAATCTTCCCAAGCTTTGTCCCGTGCATTGTGATAGGCCTCTAACTTGTGCCCAAAGTTTTCGTCGTTGAAATAAGGGCGTTCGGGAAACCAAGCTGATAAATCTTTGGGATTGTCCAAACGGTCAGATTCGTCAACTTCGCGTGTGCGTTTAGCATAGTACTCGTCTGTTACGACCTTTTTAAGAGGCGGGTCAAAATAGCCCTCTTCCATACTAGGGGGCAACGCGTGGGCGCGTTTGCCTGTAGCAGTGGCAAAGTCTACGTCGTAGCCTTTTTCTTCAAAGACATCTAGGGGACCAATAAGTTCTTCACCCCAATAGCCCCACTCGGACAAGATTATTAATATCTTTTTTGACACACGTTCTCCTTTCTTACTATCACAACACGTTGGTTAGCTTATTGAGCAGCAGTTTATGGGCGTTACAAGCATTGTGTTCTCAACACTAAACACCGTTAACAAATCTGACAAAAAACGTTAGTCTCTCAACTGCATATCAACGTTAATATTTTCAGCCTTTGATCTAGCATTAGCGGTTCCACAAGTTCCGACTGCTGCTACGTGAATTGTGCCACATTTTAGCCGTTAGCAACGCAAGCTGAATCGCTGTTGCACCATTCACGCCAATATCCAACTGAACACTAAGCAAATTTCCAAAGAGTGACTTTGTGCAGTTGCTACCTGAATCAATGCTTATTTTGAACAAGTAGTTTCACAACTGATGCTCCGGACTTGCACCCTATAGTTACGTATAGCTAGTTTCTTGAGGGGTCAACTGGAAAAAGTATCACACTAAATCACCTCTTTGCTTACTCAAAGCCTAAAGAGGTAGCGTGATTGCGCCGTGATTAACTGTATAATCAACACTATGATAATCATCAACAATTTTGTTTGCTGAGTAACTCAAGCTCGATGTTTCCAAACAATCGAAAATACGTCAGGAACGTATTTTACGGGATGATCATAAAAACTATCCACCGTTGAATGAGCATTGTTGAAGCTGTCCAGACCACTTTGCTGTGCTCGCAAAGACAATTTTTCTAGTAGATATGCAATAGCAGTTGCAGGATTGGTTTCTCCACACTGAATGGGTTGATTTCTATTCCCCTAGGTCGCACGCGTAACTGCCTGTGGCAGTTACTTCTGGAAACGCTAACAAGAGTATGTCTCTGACGTACATTAGCTCCAAACGCAGATTGCGTATATCAGTTTGATACTAGTAACGCCTTACACTAAATTGACTCGCCTTACACTAAATTGACTCGAAGATGTCATAATCTGAATCGTCTAAAGGTACACGCTCACGCGTTTTTGCATGGCACGTTGTGCCATGCAAAAAGCACTTCAGTATCATGTACGTTATATGCTTTGCAGAAGCTGATGATACAACCTTATTTAAATCGCAAAATTACTTCCCAACTATCAATGAGATCTAGGTACCTTTGCACAGGTTTGCTAGCTGCAAGATATGGCATCACCAAACTTATTCGCCATGAAAATAACTCTTAGAAAGTGCGTCAAAATTATCTCAAGTCGTAGACATAGCGATGCGTTTGTTTTGTACTTGATCCTTGGTCATGAAATACTTTTACTCGTGGCTTATGACGTCATCTTTAACACTTTTTGAGCTTATCGCGTAACGTATCCAACGACTTTATTTGGCGCTTGAGATTAATCGTTTTTTACAAAAGGAACCAATCACCTTGTGTCATCCTTAGTAGTAGTCACCTGAGCTAGCATCTCTAACACCACCTGTAGCAGAGAGCTAAACGGGCGGATAAGCACACCTATCATGACTGATCCTAATTAAGCTAAACATGAGATGAACTAACCTCAACAGCGGTCTTGTTATTCACAAAATGGATCATGTTACATTGATGGGTCATGTCGGAACTTGTTTATTGTGTACCTACGGAGCTACTGCCAGAACCGTCCAAACACGCCCAGGTGTTAACGCCTGAACTTTACACCATTGTGGTAGAGCAAGGTCAATTTTTAGTCCGTGACGAGGTGGAAGAAGACGAAACACAGCGGCAGATTATCCCCTACGCTGTGGTGGAGTATCATCCGGAGTTTGAGCCAGACCCTTTAGTACTGCTCGTTGAACGCCTTAAAGCGGGTTCTGAAACGCGCTTGCACAACAAACTTTCAATTGGTCTAGGTGGTCACATTAACCCGCAAGATGACGGTTCAAAAACAACAGAAACACAAAAAAGTGCAACTGCAGAACAAGATATTTTGCAGGCTGCATTAATCCGCGAACTTCGCGAAGAGTTAGTGATCGGTGCGTTTACAACAGACGTACGGGCGTTAATTCACCGCAGTGAAAACGCCGTTGAAAGGGTACATACCGGGCTGCTTTACAGCGTGAAGGTAATTGCACCGGTAAGCGTGCGTGAAACGCATAAACTTGCTGGCGAGCACGTACCTTGGACAGAAGTTAGTAGCAAGTACGCACGGCTCGAGGGTTGGTCACAGGCTGCTTATGAATTTTTATACCAAGTCCGACAAAACACATCATAAACTCTTATAGAGTTCATTACGTTCCAGTCAGACTAGGTATCTGTTTCTGCTCACTTCGCTCGGGTTACTTTGTTACCAAAATAACCGGAAAGGGTATTACAACTAACGCTTACAACTTAAAATGGCTAAGCAATCTGCCTAGCCATTCCACATCTTCCAATTTATGAGAAGACTTAAATCACCTGCATCACGTAATTGTCGGTAGCTGCTTCTAACCCTTCGGGGTTGGCAATGTACACACCGCGTGTGCCAGATAGTGCACCTTCACTGCGAAGCTCACCTAAAATCCGGGTGATGGTGACTCTCGAGCTACCTGTTAGCGAGGCTAAGTCTTCATGGGTTAGTGCTAGCGGTAACTTAATGCCGCCGTCTTGGTCATCAGCAGGTTGTCCAAAGCGTTCACTAAGGCGTAAAAACGCACGGGTTACCCGCGCGCCTACAGGCAACTCGGCGTCGTCGATGGCTTCGCGGCTACGCCGAAGTTGGCGCGCCAAACTGTGCATAATGTAATCGCGTAATTTACGGTCGTTCATCGCTTGGTCGGAATCTAGTGGCGTTAAGCAAGCGTCGTGTACGGCAATGACTGTTTCGGCGTGTTTAGCTTTGTCGATAGCTGCTACGCCTAAAATGTCACCGGAACCGTACAGATCAGCAATGCGGTCACGCCCTAATGAAGTGGGTACGACGGCTTTGAGCACGCCGTAATTGACGATATAAAGTGAACTTGCTTCGCGCCCAGCTTCGTACAAACTTGCGTTGGGCTCGAGCGTCCTAGTTGGATGTGCCAAGGTGCTTGGCACAATGTCTGGTGCAGTACAGCCTTGGTCGCTGCTTAATTCGGCAACAGTAAGCATTGATAGCCTCCTTCAAAAATCATGCGCGTGAGCGCGTTTAGTGTTACACGTACGTTTCTTGTTAAGTTAGCCTGTTTAAACTCAGGTTCTTGTACGCTTAAACTCTAGCTTTCAGGACCTCTTACGCTTCATTCCAGCTAGTGCTGTGCAAACTACTGGTTATACTTAAGATCGCCAAGATTGCTGCGCGTTTACCCTTGTGTTGATGTACTACGTAGCGCACGATGAGATTTAACGTGCTGTACTTGCTATCCTAAATCAGTGTTCAGCGTCACTTTAGGTCATCAACTCTTTTGCCAAAAGAACAAGCGGTCAACTAAACAATGGTCCATGAACACAGCATTATCTTGCGCTTGAGTAAGTTATGCAACCCAAGCTTTTTGTATCTAAACAGTGGTTGAGGTTGGGATTTTGACCCCGTCCACCACCATGTCAGTATTAACGTGGTGTACCAACATGGCTACTTAATGAGACAACAAACTCAACGACCACCAGCTTGCGCTGACAAGCGTTAGATCCTGTGAATATTCTTATGTACCTCAGACAATATACCTTAAGCAAGGTCGTTTTATGCTTGAGTCGAAGGTACAAAAACTGCTTTGCACAAACCAACTTTTGGCACTGCGCCGCACTATAGTGCAAAGGATAACTTGCTGAAACGTGTTACTTACGTGAACTCTTGCTAACTCAAACCTAATGTGTAACGTCGCAGTTATGCCACGCTGTTACACATGCTATGTCCTAACCATAGCAGATTGTCATGAATGTTGTGTCAACATATTTTGATGGTGTGTTGTATACGCGACAGATACTAACTTGAAGCAACTTTCTCGATATCTTAAACCGAGTTTACTGTAATTGGCGAACAACACAGCAGTCTTACCGTGTTATTGCACTCATAAGCTCGCAAAACCATTGACATGGTGCTCGAGTTACAGTCGGTTGATAATGTTTACACACCTTAATACATGTTTAATTGTCTATAGCAGCGTAAAACATATAGGCTGGCCAGCTCGAGCCACAAACCCGAGTTTTATGACCTGCCGCGTTGACATGTGAATGATAACCTTAAATTTAAAAAGTCATAACCCAAACAACTATGCTCAACAAATAAACATATATGTATGTCAACTGGTGGTATAGATACAAACGTCCACGCCACCCACTTTTAGAAGTACACAAATTTGTCTCTTGACTGACAAGTTCTAGGAGATACGTAGCAAAACTACTATAACGATATGCATAAACGTTGGGCTGTAAATGGAGTGGGTCTATTGGTACTCGCCTAGCTCCATACTTATGGCTAACGCTATAGTGCATCAAATTGTGGTGATTATCATGTGCCTTGTCAAAGGTGCACTTGGCTATGTGCTAACTCACACGTAAATACTCTAGTATTTTGACACAAAATACGGTGTTTTGAGTTACATTTGTTGGTTGAGGTTAATGGCGCTCATTTTTATGAGTTAAAAATGCTCGAGTAAATTCGTGATTTATACCCAAAGTTTTGTCTGAATCAGCTAATACTAAATTGACTCGAGGATGTCATAATCTGAATCGTCTAAGGGTACACGC
>CAZMCW010000017.1:16660-25917 GCA_964564405.1 uncultured bacterium | reverse complement strand
ACCTTCCAAACGCTTTTATACACCCTTTTCATTGCCTGCAACTCATGAGTATTACTTCACCCTGAATGGCTTTGTGTAGGCTTGCCTAGCGCGCATCTGAAGTTACTAAAGCAACTCTGGATAAAAATGCCACATGATCTCCGCCAATTTCTGTCTGTTATGCCTGATTGCTAAAGGGATAGATATCACTACAGTTTCATCACAAGCTGGTCATAGCCGTGTTAGCACAATGCTGGATATCTGCCTTTTAGCATTTAACGACAAAGAGAAAAAGTTATTGAGTAGATGTACCCGAGTCACAAAGAAAGAAGAAACTTAAGCTATTATCCCCAGTTTATGATTGTAACTTATCTAAAAGTTAAGCCCTATCGCTCTGATTTACATCAGCAATAGGGCTTATTATTGGCGGGCGCACTAGGACTTGAACCCAGGACCTACGGTTTTGGAGACCGCCGCTCTACCAACTGAGCTATACGCCCAAACAAAATAAAATACTAGCCAACATTGTGTTAGTTTCGTACCATAATAACGCCTTGGTAGCAGCTTGCTAACGGCTTGCTAACGGCTTGCTAACGGCTTGCTAACGGCTTGCTAACAGCTTGGTAGCGGCTTGGTAGTGGCTTGGTAAAAGCTCACTTAGCGCACGATGAACGCACTCTGTCAGCTTTATCTTGCTATGATAAAAGTAAGCTTGCAACTTTGCGAGATGTCAATAGTCCTGACCAAGATTGATGCACTGGTCCGTAGAAGCATGTTCGTCAACCTGTAGTCTACATGTGCAACAAAGCTAAAATTTGACATCAGACCAAGTAATTTTAGTTAGTTAGATTATGGTGTCTATTGTGTAATCGTTAGAGACTTTGGCATCTTAGACAGGCTTCATAGACAGGCTTCCGTTGACTTTAACGGTAGTGAGTTAGTACGGCATAAAACTCAAGCTAGGTTATAGATAGCGGGTTGTATGTACTATGCCGACGTAGTTTATATATGACGCTCTTAAATTTGGTTTGTCAAGAAATTTATAATTACAAAATCAAACACCTAGTTTACAACACAATTTTAAGTTTAGTGGGATTTCAAATTGATGAATACATACTACACACGGAGGGGTTGCCTTGACATGGTTGCGCGGTTTGCACCTCTTTGATTTATTAGATATCTTTATTATATCAACACTTTTTTATCAGCTTTATATGTTACTCAACGGCTCGAGAGCGTGGAATGTGTTCCGTGGACTAGCAGCGTTAGCGGGGTTGTGGTTTTTGGCAAGTCAATTTGAGCTATCTGCTACCGCTTGGATTTTTGACCGGGCTGCCCCCGTTGGCTTTATTGCGCTGGTGGTTATTTTTCAGCCCGAACTTCGAGCAGTGCTCGAGCGAGTAGGTCAAGGTCGCGTTAATCGTGCAGGTAGTCAAGACCCTTTACAAGAAGTTATGAGTGCCGTGCGAGAGCTTGCAGCCAAGCACATAGGGGCACTTATTGCCATTGAACGGCAAACACCTCTAGATGACTATGGCAATGTTGGCACACCGCTAGGATCTGCCGTGAGCTCAGCACTCTTGCAAACAATCTTTGACTCCAAAGGACCTTTACACGATGGCGGCGTGATCATTCAAGGAGATACTGTGACCTATGCAGGTGCTATTTTTCCGCTGACCAACGCAGATGAAGGTTGGTCTATAAAACATGGGACACGCCACCGAGCGGCCGTTGGTCTTTCTGAAGTATCAGATGCATTAGTGCTTATCGTCAGTGAAGAACGTGGCACTGTGAGTGTTGCTCAAGGGGGCGAGTTGCGCAGCGATATTGCTCCTTCTGATGTGCTTAGAGCGTTGCGTGAGGTTTATAGCACATGAGCTATCCACCTGCACGTAGAGCCTGTGCTAAGTGATACCAAATCCGACAAAACACACCATGAACTCTTGTAAAGTTCATTACGTCCCAGTCAGACCTGGTACCGGTTTCTGCTCGCGAGTTGTCTCACGAAACGCTTGGCGCCGCTCGGGTTACTTTGTTACCAAAACAACCGGAAAGGATATGAGCATCAATTCACATGGAGCTTACACCACGTCACCATTAGTTAGGTTGCCCTACAGATTTTGGATAGCCCTAGGTGAGTCGTTTATGCTTGTGTTTGCAAATGGCTGTCTTGTGCTAATGAAGCACGGACTTATGTTGGCACGCAGTAGGTTTGTGTACATCTGTGAGGCTTATGTTTAGATGAAGAAACGTTTTACCTTTACTCCACACATTATCTTTGCACACATTTTACGCCATTGGCCCCAAAAACTAACCGCGTTTATCATTGCAATATTTTTGTGGCTATTTGTGACGACCGAGCAAATCACAACAAGTCAGCGCAGTTTTTTGGTGCCGCTCACTATTATTGGCTTAACCAATAACCAACTTGCAACGGGTGTGCCAGATGTTGTTGAGGTAGGGGTTTCTGGTGAAAGTAACCGGATTGACGCTTTGCGCGCTGAAAATATTGAGGCGATTCTAGATTTATCTAATGTTAGTAGTGATTTTGCGCGTCCCGTGAGAGTATCTCCACCCCAAGGTATTAATTTACTACGCCGCAATCCATCTGAGGTCATAGGCACTGTAGAAACGCGCACGCAGCGCACAATTGCCGTGACACCATCGTTTTTACGTGCCAGCAACCAAGTTACAGCAGATGCTATCAACCCATCTGCTACGTCAGAAACAGGTGAAACAGGTGAAACAGGTGAAACAACTGATACAACTGCAGCATTAGCTGATAATACTGACAACGCTAATGCTAGTGACAGTGAAACCGCACCACCAACACCCGCAGAAGACGCACTTTCACCTGAGCCACAAGCCTCGAGCCCTGTGTTTCACAACTTGCAATACCAAATTGTCAGTGAGCCAAGCTCTGTCACCATCACGGGGCGGAGCCAGTTGATAGACAGCGTGATCCGGGTCGTTGCACCTGTTAACCTCGAGCAACACCTTGGCGTGGGCGAACCGTCAGACACGGGTTCAGGTGAAAGCACAGAAACAGACACAACTTCTGCCCTCATGACACCGCTACCTGATATTGCACCGTTTGAGGTACGCCTTTACGCAAGTGATGTTGCGGGTAATCCAGTGAGTAATGTTGTACTCGAGCCAGACAGCGTTACCGTACGCCTCACAGCAAGTCATATTTTGCACACCAAACGCTTACCTCTAGAAGTCATTTTGCCTAATCTTGCTGATTTTGTGGTTGAAAGTCGTCAGTTGAGCCAAACCAATGTGTTGGTTGCTGGCAGGTATGACGCATTGCAAGTGCTCGAGCGTGTTGTTGCCAGCGTCAACATGAGTCAGCAACCTCCGCGCGAAGGCGAACTAAACATGACCGTATCTTTGCAACTTCCAGACGGCATCATGGCGCTCGAGACGCCTGTCCTCAGCTTGCGCCTAAGCCGCATTCGCGACTTTCCATTTACTACAATGACTCCCTAAAGGTTCAGCCTTTATAGTTTTTATCGTCCAATTTTTGTTGCACAGCTTTGATGATTTGGCAACATCAAGTCAGTACCTGGACGGCACAAAACGCTATAATGTAGTGCTTGCATGTTCTGGTGGTCAAGATTATTCATCAATACAACTCTGTAATATCTCATAAGACTAATACCTGGTTACATCTTGAAGCACATTAAATAGCAGTGTTATTGAGATAATTTCGTTTACGATGTGTCAAGACATGCTTAGACACTATTGATGCCAATAATATTTTACTGATGGCGACTAACCCAACCTCAATTTAGCGTTGCCAATGAGTTATTGACGTACTAACTAATCTCAAGCTCACATCTGCCACCTCACCTGCATTGGTAGCTTTAGCCTGAAGGAGAGCCTATGATCTACCCTGTTCGCTACTATGGCGACCCTATTTTAAAACGCAAAGCCGCCCCAGTTGCCAGCTTCGACGAAAACCTCGAGCAACTTGCTGCGGACATGATCGAAACCATGTACGACGCCAACGGCGTAGGCCTTGCCGCACCGCAAATTGGCATCAACAAACGTATGTTTATAGCTTTAGAACTCGGTGAATCTACCAGTAAATCTGATGATGGCGAGGCTCAAGATGACAGCGATACGCTTGAAGAACTTAGCCAAAACGAAAAAAAAGTACGCTGGAACGTGCTTGCTGAACACGTCATCATCAATCCAACCATTAGCAATCGCACCGGCGAGCAATGTGGACAAGACGGCTGTTTGAGCTTACCTGGTCTTTATGTTGACGACATGAAACGCGACGACGCCATTACGATGACTTATCAAGATTTAGCCGGGAACCAGCACACCCTGACGGCATCAGGACATTTTTCGCACGTGCTCCAGCACGAATACGACCACCTCGAGGGCATCCTCTTTTTTGAACGCTTACCTGCTGCCGAGCAGCGTACGTTTAAAGAAATCCACCGCCAAGCACTGGCTGAAATGCAACGTCACTCCAAAGCTTTTTTGCGCGAACTTAAAGAAGCTGCCCGCAATTAGATGACAGATATAGGTAAGTTATGAGAGTTGCTTTATTTGGCTCCCCTGCGTTTGCGGTACCAAGTCTCGAGCGTCTTCACAGTCAGCACGAGCTTGTCTTGGTTGTTACCCAACCCGACAAAAAAGCGGGGCGCGGGCTAACTGTCACCAGCCCGGCTGCTGCAACGCGCGCAAAAGAACTAGGCTTACGGCTCGAGCAACCCGCTCGCCTCAAAACAAACGAAGATTTTGCCAACTTGCTTGCGTCTTTAGAGGTTGATGTCGCTGTCACCGCTGCCTACGGCAAAATTCTTCCCAAAACTCTGCTAGATATTCCCAAACACGGCTTTTTGAATGTTCACGGCTCACTTCTCCCCAAATACCGTGGTGCTGCCCCCATTCAATGGGCGCTCATTAATGGCGACGCTGAAACGGGCATCACGATTATGCAGACGGATGTGGGTATGGACACAGGCGACATTCGCTTAGTTGAGCGCACGCCAATTGGACAAGACGATGACGCAAGCAGTTTGTTTGCACGTCTTGCTGAGCTTGGTGCTGAAGCTATTGTGAAGGTTTTGGACTTGCTCGAGGCTGATTCACTCCCGCGCACACCCCAAGATGATAGTCTCGCCAGTCACGCGCGTATGCTTACCAAAGACGACGGGAAAGTTGTCTGGGATAATTCAGCACGTGCGATCTGGAATCGCTACCGAGGTGTATCTGTGTGGCCTAAAAGTTGGACTCTATGGCAAGGTAAACCGCTCAAGGTTGCGGCGCTCGAGCTTCATTCAAAACACTCAATCCAAGCAGCACCAGGTGAAATTGTCTCGGTAGACACTGATGGCATCACCGTTGGCACCGCAGATGGCAACATTTGTCTAAAAACTCTACAACCCAGCGGCAAAGCAGCTATGCACGCCAAAGACTTTGCAAATGGCTATCAGGTTAAAGTAGGTACTCATTTTGGATAACTCTGCAACCAATGACCCTGCATTTGATAACCGCGCGCCCAAAAATCATACTCCCAAAGTGGCTATTGTTGGTAAACCCAACGTGGGTAAATCCAGCTTGTTTAACCGCTTGGTAGGGCGGCGCGAGGCCATCGTGGCAGATGAACCGGGTGTCACCCGAGACGTTAAAGTTGCCACCGTTGAAGAAGGTCAGCAGCGCTTTGAACTGCTCGACACCGGCGGCTTATGGTCGGGCGACAGTTGGGAAAAAGCCATCAAACAACGCGTGGATGCGGCTATTCACGACGCTGACCTTATCTTGTTTTGTGTTGACGGGCGCGAAAGCCCTACCGCTGCTGACTACGAAATTGCCGAGTGGTTACGCACAGTGAGCGTGCCAATTATGCTCATTGCCACCAAAATAGACGATGAGCGCCACGAAGACACCAGTGAACTTTATGAACTCTATGGACTGGGTTTTGGGGAACCCTTTACGGTGTCAGCAGCTCACGCCCGTGGCACCTTGGAACTGCTAGATACTGTGCTCGAGCAACTCCCCGAAAGTGACGACGATGCAGATACCGAAGCCGTTAAGGTGGCCATTGTGGGCCGGCCTAATGTCGGTAAATCCAGTATGCTCAACGCATTGGTGGGGGATGCTCGGGTTATTGTCGCTGACGGCACAACTCGAGACAGCGTTGATGTCAACTTTGAGTTTGGCGGCCGGCCGTTTGTTTTGGTGGATACTGCCGGCATTCGCCGTAAACCCGACGAAAACGTAGAGTATTATGCCAAACTTCGCTCCGAACTTGCCATTGAACGCGCCGATGTTGCCGTCCTCGTTATTGATCCATTTGAATTAGGCGACCACGAACTGCGCATTGCCAACCTCGCCTACCATGCCGGTAAACCCGTTGTGGTAGCACTGAACAAGTGGGACTTGGTCACTCCCGAGCTACTCCCCGACCTGCAACGCGACTTAGATTACAACCTCTTTCACTTACAAAACGCGCCTAAAGTCACCACCAGCACCCTCACCGAAGAAGGCTTGTATGAAGTACTTAGTGCCGCGATTCGGGTGTATGACAGAGCTAGAGTGCGGGTTTCCACCAGTGACCTCAACACCTGGTTAGGTATTTGGGCAGAACGCCAAAAACCCCCTAATTTTAAAGGTAAACCGCTTCGACTCCTCTACGGCAGCCAGGTGTCAGTAGCACCACCCACATTTTTGATCTTTGTCAACAACGAAAAGTTTGTGACCCGCCCCTACGAGCAGTATTTGCTCAACCGCATTCGCGAAGATCTGGGGTTTTCTGAAGTACCCATCCGCCTTATTTTTAAAGCCAGGGACGGTCGTAAACGCGTGCGAATATGAGCACAGTCAGCATCATTTTGGAGATACTAACAGATGACTATTTCTTCCGAACGTGACCTCAAGGGTATGTTGCGGGTGAGCAAGGTTGTTAAAGACGCCCTTGCTGCCATGCAAGCAGCAATCCGCCCAGGTATCTCGAGCCGCGAACTTGATAACATCTGCGGAGACGTTTTTGCACGCTATGGCGCTATATCTGCACCGTTCATGACGTATGGCGCACCTGTTAACGCGTTTGTGTCTGTCAATGCCAGCATCGTCCACGGACTACCTACAGATGAGCCCCTTAAACCTGGTGATATTGTTAGCTTAGACGTGACACCTTGCTTAGATGGCTACATCGCCGACGCCGCTAGAACCGTTGTTGTGCCGCCTGCTTCTGACCTTGCCTACCGCTTGGCGAGCTGTGCTGAAACGGCCTTTTGGAAGTCACTTAAGGTTGTACGGGCAGGTAAACCGCTCAGTGGGATTGGCAGAGTTGTCTCGAGGGAAGTGACTAAGCAAGGATTCAGCGTGGTGGCAGGTCTAGTCGGTCACGGGGTAGGCAAAGCCATTCACGAAGCACCTGAGGTCTTAAACGTCTATCATCCACGTTACAACCACCCGTTGAAAGACAATTGGGTACTTGCGATTGAACCTATGGTTGCGGCGGGCCGCGAGCATATTGCGCCACAAGCCGACGGCTGGACCATTAACACGCAGGACGGTAGCTTGAGCGCGCATTACGAAAATACGGTGATTGTGCGGCACGGCAAACCGCATGTGCTTACGGCATAAACCACGGTAAATTTTGTACCAACATTTGTGGTATAGTACAAGCTATGAAGGTTAAAACAAGTGTAACCTTAAATGCTGATTTACTTACACGCGTTGACGATGTATTGCATGCTAATGAATCACGTAGTGCATTCTTCCATCAAGCTATTGCCCGGCTTGCAGAGCAACGTGAAAAAGAACTGCGGGATGCTCGCGATCTCGAGCTCATCAATCAACAAAGTGACTATTTGAATCAAGAAGCACAAGATAACTTTATGTTTGTTGCTAGCCTTAGTGAAGACATATAAACCTTGACTTCTCTTAATGCGTTCTCAACTACATATTTCTACAATTCATGAGACGTGGTGAACTTTACCGAGTCAAACGTCCCAGCACGCCCGATGGTGACCCTAAGGCTTATCGAGCCTATGTTGTTGTTAGCAGGCAAGTTGTTATTGATTCAAGTTATTCAAGTGTGATCTGCGCGCCTATATATACACATTACGGCGGGCACAGTACACAGATACCCGTGGGTATCAACGAGGGCTTAAAGCATGACTCGAGTATTCACTGCGATAATCTTACCAGTTTGCCCAAAACGCGTCTTACACAATATCTAGGTAAGCTTGATAGCATCAAACTAAAACAACTTAATGATGCACTTGCAGTTGCTCTGGCACTCAACTAAACCACGCATATCAACTTTGTCACAAGCTTTCATAAGATAAACTAGCCCATGCACCACTTTAGTGATGACGACGTGCGCCAAGTACTTTCTTGGCCAAACGTCTTGAAAGCTTTAGAAGAGGGCTTTCGGCATAAAGCCAGCTTTCAGATTCCTGAACGAATTATGCTCGAGTCCCGCGGCAATATCTACCTCACCATGCCTTGCTTAGATGCAGAGGGTTGGTTTGGCATTAAACAAGTCAGCATCATTCCAGAGAACGGCAGCCACAACTTGCCCACCGTGCAGGCTCATTACAGCCTCAGCAACCCGCAGGGAACACCCGTTGTGTCGGCAAGCGCCACGCTGCTTACCCAAATGCGCACAGCTGGCACCTCAGCACTAGCCGCGCGCTACTTGGCCCCGCGAAACGCTCGCACCTTGCTCGTTATTGGCACTGGCTCACTAGCACCGTGGCAAGCCGAAGCCCACGCACAAGTGCGTGACTATACGCAGATTTTAGTTTGGGGACGCAATTCAGCTAAAATACAGGTAACTCGAGACGATGTTGCTACCCGCTTACCTAAGACAACTGTTGAGGCTGCCAACTCAACGCAAACTGCACTTGTAGAAGCTTGTAAGCAAGCCGACGTCATCACCATTGCGACGACAGCCAAAAAACCTATTATCTCTGCTGACTGGCTTACGAAAGATAAACCTTATCATCTGGACTTGGTTGGTGCATTTACACCTGCAATGGCAGAAGTTGATGCTGACATCGTCAAACGCGCGGCTGTTTACATCGACGATCATGCCGGTGCTCGCAGTGAAGCTGGCGACCTTATTCAAGCTTGTGAAGCCGGTTGGTCATTTGCTGAGGTAAAAGCCGAACTGGCTGAGATCGTACAAGACAAGCCTCACCAAAATCAGCACCAGGACAAGCCGCTCACGCTGTTTAAGTCGGTTGGGTTAGCGCTCGAGGACCTGCAAACCGCCAAACTCTTGGTGACTGGCTAATGGGCAT
>CAZMCW010000017.1:11768-16650 GCA_964564405.1 uncultured bacterium | reverse complement strand
CAGCAGCCTGCCAACGCGCCGGCCGCGACCCCAGCGAGGTGACGTTAGTTGCCGTTACCAAAAGCCATAGCCCAGCCGAGATTGACGACGCTGTCTTGCAGCACGGTCAACGCATTTTGGCAGAAAACCGTATTCAGGAATGGCGTAGTAAAGCTGAGGTTATTGCTGAGACATATCCAGATGTTACGTGGCATTTTATTGGCAATTTGCAAACGAACAAGGTCAAATACTGCCGTCCGTTTGCGCTGATTCACTCGCTTAACTCACAGAAACTTGCTGATAAGCTCGAGCAACAAGGTGAAACCCACAACCACACCTTTCGGGTCATGGTGGAAGTGAACGTCGCCGGCGAAACCAGCAAACAAGGTGCTGACCTTGACGGTGCGCGTGAACTTGTAAACTACGCGCGCGCCCTACCTCACGTTGACGTCCTTGGACTTATGACGTTAGCACCCTACAGTGATGATCCTGGCAGAGCTTTCCATGGGCATGAGTGGCGACTTTGAAGTGGCAATTGAGGAAGGGGCTAATTACATTCGCGTTGGCTCAGCCCTTTTTGACTGAGGTTGAGTTTGCGTGAGCCTTAAGGCGCTTCGTAGAAAAAGAGTCCTACGGGCTCTCCACCAGCTCGTAGCTCGAGCATCTGCTCACTAATCACATAACTATCAGCAGCTTGCAGCGCGTCTAGGGTGGCGGCCTCGAGCTTAGTAGCAGCATCACTTGGGCAACCCCGCCGGGTAATGGTCACATCTGCAATAAGCAAGCGCATGTCCCGACTCACGTATGGTGCGCGAATTTGATTACAGGCCGCAAAACCTGTAAGCATTCCGGTCACTTCCTCACGGCGAAATTCTAAGTAGGGCAAACTCGTTACAGGCACGTCTAAAATGAGATTTTGAGCCAGTTGCGGTAGTTCTAAAATAAGCCAGCGGCCGCTATCTAGGCGGATGTCATCCGCAGGTAGTGCAGTAGCTGTTTGCTCTGGACAGCGGCCATCTGCACGAATATCGACAACATCTGCCAGCAAAAACATGTCGGTCAGGTTGCCTTCCATATTCACTGAGGGCGTCACCAGGCCAGCTAACACGACAAAAAGCGGGTCACCCTGAGCAAGGTCAAGATAGCGTTGCTCGAGCCCTAAATACGCTTCATCCATGATGACCGCGTAACGTTCACCAGAGCAGGTCATGAAGGTATTGGCATCGGCCATGTACTGAAACGTCCCCGTCCAAATTTCTGGAACTTGCGCCCAAGCTGTTGTCAATAAACTCAGTAAAAGTATGAAGATACAACGTTGTAAGTAACTAGATGTTGATGGATAATCTCTCATAGCTACATTCTAGCGCTCAACTTTAAGCATTCACTCCAATTACCTTCAAGACGTTCTCATCAAATGAGATTTTTACATGCATTCCATAAGAATCCACGTGGGCTTGTGAAAACTTTGTCAACTCATATTGATGGCACTAGCTATACTTTGAGCAATTCAACTGTATGTCATTGTGCTTGGCTAATGCGCTTGGCTAATTTTTGTAATGAACTGATGACACACTCAAGACCCGTTTACACTTGGAGGAAATGCCTTGAAATTAAGCCCACTTGACCTCGAGCATCAAGAGTTTGCACGCCATTGGCGTGGCTATGACCGTGAGCAGGTCAGTGAGTTTTTGGGCCATGCTGCGAGTACGCTCGAGCAAAGCTTGCGCGATAACCAGCAACTTCATGACCGCATTCGCGAACTTGAAACTGACCTGGAAGCACGCGACACTGACCTCGCCAAACAACAACGCGATGCTGAAGAAACATGCGACCGGCTGCAACAAGAAATTGATAAACGCGATGAACGCATTGCGTCCTTGCAAGCTAGCGAGCAAGAACTGCGGCAAGCTATTGTAGCAGCTCAGCGGCTCAGTAACGATATTAAAGCCAACGCCAGCAAAGAAGCTGAGTTGATTGTCCAACGTGCCAAAGACGAAGCTGAGCAACTGCACCAACAAAACGCCCAAGCCAAACGCATGGCGCAAGCTGAACTGGCTCGCCTCGAGCATCAAGTTGATTTATTCAAAGAACAGTTTAGAGGGCTTTTGCGCGCTTACGAACGCAGTTTGGATAAAAAGGCAAAAGTGACGCCGCCAGTACACGCACCTCAATCTGTCGAAGCCGCCGATTAACATCATCACAACTTGGTTAGCAATCGTATGAGTAGCACCGCACGATAAATTGATACACCTAGAATTGATACACCACAAGTCATCTGGCTAGGGATTGATTCTTGTAGCAGCTAGCTGGTGATGTGATACGTGCATACTACCTGATGGAATCTCCCTATCCCCCTTGCTCCCCTTCTCCCTTATCTTCATACGACATAGCACATCAACAACCTTTAGCACCATCCCGCGAACTTGCCAAGACCAGTAACATTGCAATGCCTGATGTATGCAGGATAGTTGATGACATCTCCCCTTCTCCTTCAAGCTACCGCCAGCTCGAGCAACACATGCGCTGTCACATCATCTAATACCAAATGGCGTATGTAACCACCTCGCAACGCCGCATGTAACCCGCGCACTTTCCCCTCACCAGAGACCACACACAAACTGTGACGTGCTTGCTTAAAGAGGTTGAGGTCGGGACCGCTCGAGCGAGTATTAACCTCAATATCTTTATAATTTCCATCTTCCCGAAAAAATACTGTGGCAATATCGCCTACTACACCTTGCGCGGCTAGTCCTTGCCAGTCGGTGTCTTCTAGGTATTCGCTGCTATAAACCTTACTTGGTACCCCTGCACTCACGGCACCGATGCTAAACAAGAGCGTATCTGCCTCATCTTGCAAACAGGTGACGCGCTGCAAACTGCGCTCGCGCCACAGGGCAGCTTTGGTTTCGGGGTAGTCAAAAAAGGTGGGCACAGGTAGCAAGTGCGCCCTAGCGGCATAGTTATTGGCAAAGCGCACCATAATTTCGCTGGCGTAGGTGTTGGAGATGTTGTGAGTATTGCCCGAACCGTTTAACTGCACAATATCCAGTGAACTGCAGGCGCGCGGGACTAAATGATTGCTGATGGCACTTAAGGTTGTGCCCCAGGCAAGGCCCAACACGCGCGTGTCTTCAATAAAGGTATTGAGGTAGCGCGCGCCAAACTTGGCCACCAAATCAAGCCGTTCACGGGGGTCAAAGTGGGCAGGTGTATGTACCACTTGCACGCTGGCCAGTTCAAAACGATTTTGAATGTCGTGCTCGAGCCCCAGCTTGTGTACGTTGGGGTCGTGAATCTTCACCTCAATTAAGCCTTTGTCTTTGGCAAAACTGAGTAGCCTCGACACCTTAGGGCGCGACAAGCCCAAAACCTGCGCAATCTCTGGCGTAGTAAGGTCTTGGTAGTAGTACATTTTGGCAACCCGCAGGGCGTCGCGGATGAGCACGTCTTGCTCGAGCATGACACTCCGTCTCTCTCTACAAGCACGGTTACTTCAAGCACGGTTACTTCGACGCTATTTAATTGCAGAGATGAGGTTCAACTTTCGTGTGCCATATCACTCTAGCAACTTTTTGAACACATGTCCAATAGAGTTGACTGATGTTCACGCTTTGCGGTATGGTTGCAAACGTTAAACGCTCAATTTTTTTGCAGGTTCAGCTACGCCTACAAGCCTTATTGATGGTGGCTAGCTCGAGGCTAAACAGTCCTTCACCCTCAACAGAACGCCCACATGAGCCAATGTGACTATGAGCCAATTTGACTATGAGCCAATGTAACCATGAGAGTTTTAGAGCATGAGGTTTTCAGCGTACGGGACTTTTGTAAATTGCGTGCTGGGTGACAATTACTATATATCTGAGGGTAACAGCTACACGTCAACCCAAACATTTAAGCGTGAACTTACGTTAAAGGAGTGTTGCCCCAGTGGGATTGCGGCTCGAGCACATCAACAAACGCTACGGTAACAACGTTAAATGTCGTGACCTCAACCTGAGCTTAGAGCCAGGCATGTTCTTAGCGCTCATTGCACCAACAGGTGCCGGCAAAACAACCTTGCTACGCATTATGGCCGGGCTGGAAAAACCCGACAGCGGGCGTGTATTTATGGACGATGAAGATGTCACCAAGGTACACGTGCGTAAACGCAACGTGGCAATGGTCTATCAGCAATTTATTAACTACCCGTCGCTGACGGTTTTTGACAACATCGCGTCGCCACTTAAAGTGGCCGGTTGGGACGTTCAAGCGATTAAAACGCGCGTTCACGAAGTCGCTGAACAAGTGCGCATCAGCGAGTTTTTAGACCGTTTGCCACAACAACTCAGCGGTGGGCAGCAGCAGCGGGTGGCGATTGCTAGAGCACTCTCCAAAGAGGCCAAGCTTATTTTGTTAGATGAACCACTCGGCAACCTTGACTATAAATTGCGCGAAGACTTGCGCTTGGAACTTAAAACCATTGCCAGCGAAAGTGAGGCGATGTTTGTCTACGCCACGCCTGAACCCCTCGACGCACTCACCATGGCCAGTCACGCCGCTATTTTAGATGACGGTCAAATTATTCAAATGGGCGATGTTCGCAGCGTCTACTTGCGCCCCAACCAAATTGCCTCGGGGCGCTATTTTAGCGACCCACCTATGAATTTTTTGCCGGCAACTGTAAGTGGCGGCCAACTGATGATTACTGAAGATGTTCACGTGGATGTGCGCAAATTAGAACTTAGCCTTACACCCGGCGATTACGTTGTGGGTATTCGCCCACATCACATTGGGGTGACTCATATAAATGCAGATGATCCCGCATTTCATGGGGCTACCTGGACATCTGTACCTGCTACCGTGACCCTGGCAGAAATTGTTGGCTCAGACACCACCGTGCACTTGGAGCATCAGGGAATTAACC
>CAZMCW010000017.1:2730-11758 GCA_964564405.1 uncultured bacterium | reverse complement strand
CTCACTGCACTAAGTCAAGATGTTGGTCACTTTGATTTAGCTGAGGCTGTCACCGTACACTTAAACAGCGACGCCATGCATATTTTTGTACCTTCTGGGGAGCTAGTTGCTAGTGCTAAAGCGGTTAGAGAGGGTTAAATATGGCAACCGTTGAACTGGTTAATGTTGCGCACAGCTACGACGGCGGGACAAGCTATGCCGTTCAAGATATCAACCTCACTTGGCAAAACGGGGTAGCAAGTGCGTTATTGGGGCCGTCTGGTTGCGGCAAAACAACCCTCCTTAAAATCATTTCAGGCTTGCTCAAACCCAGTGAAGGTACCGTTCTCATAGACGGTGAAGACGTCACGGCGCAGTCTCCACGCGAACGCAACGTCGCGCAAGTTTTCCAGTTTCCAGTTGTCTACGAAACTTTGAACGTCTACAACAATTTAGCGTTTCCGCTGCGTAATCGCGGTGTTGATGAAGCTGAGGTTGACCGCAGTGTGCGGGCCGTTGCTGACATGCTCGAGCTCACCCCCTACCTCAAAAAACGGGCTAACCGTCTGGGCGCTGCTGAAAAACAACGCATTTCAATGGGCCGCGGCATTGTCCGGTCAGATACCACCGCAGTGCTGTTCGATGAGCCTTTAACCATTATTGACCCACAGCAAAAGTGGCACTTGCGGCGCAAACTCAAAGAACTGCATCAACGCTTACAACTCACCATGATCTACGTGACCCACGACCAGCACGAAGCGCTCACCTTTGCCGATCAAGTGACCGTGATGGACAACGGGGAAGCGTTACAAACGGCCAGCCCTGAAGAGCTTCATCACCAACCTGCTGCGCCTTTTGTGGGCTACTTTATCGGTAGTCCGGGGATGAACTTGTTTGACGGCAAAGTTACAAGCGCTAGTATTCAGCTCGCTGATTATCATCTGCCTTTAGCAACTAACTTGGCCGAGGGTAGTAGCGTCCAAGTTGGCATTCGCCCCGAGTATGTCCAAGTTAGTAGGGACGCACAAGAGGGTTGGTTTGCAGCTAACATCACCCGCACCATGCTTACAGGTAACGCACTGATGCTCGAGCTCGCTAACAATAACCTTACGTTAAAAGCTATTGTCCCCGAAATAAGTTCTTTAGAAGCCGATGAAACCGTCTACGTTCACTTCCCACCCGACAAGGTGCTCCTTTACCGTGACGGCAAGCACCTAGAAACGCAGGTAGCAACATGAAACAGGTGAATCAGCGGGCTTGGTTTTTCTTGATTCCAGCTCTCATCGTCATGTCCATCAACGCGTTCATCCCGTTTATGACGGTCATTAACTACTCGTTTATTGACAAACTACCTGGCTTACCGTCCATTTGGTTGGGGCTCGAGAACTACCGCAGCGTCTGGCAAGATGACCTTTTTCCCGGCGCACTTGGACGGCAATTTATCTTTTCCTTTGTCATTTTGATTATTCAAGTCCCTCTCGGCATTCTTGTTGCCCTCGGTATGCCTAAAAAGGGCATTGGTGCCACTATCAGTCTTATCACTATCGGCTTGCCCTTACTCATTCCTTGGCAAGTTGTGGGCATTATTTGGCGGGTTTTTGTGCGTGATGACCTAGGGCTCGTACCCGTTATTTTTGATCAATTCAACTACAATTACGACGCTTCACTCAAACCTTTTGACGCGTGGGCAACCGTTGTCGTCATGGACGTGTGGCACTGGACACCGCTCATTGCCCTGCTCTGTTACTCGGGACTCAACGCCATTCCAGACGCTTACTTTCAAGCTGCCCGTATTGATGGTGCCAGCCGTTGGAAAACCTTTTGGGTCGTGACCTTACCACGTCTTAGAAGCGTGTTAACCATTGGCGTGCTCTTGCGGTTTATGGACTCGTTCAGAATTTATATTGAACCCACCATGGTCACTGGGGGCGGGCCAGGTAACAGCACATCGTTTTTAAGTGATGTTGTCGTGACCGAAGCCCGAAACTTTAATTTTGGACCTGCGGCGGCTATGTCACTAGTTTATTTTTATATTATTTTAATTATTAGCTACGTCTTTTTCCAGGTACTCACCCATGTTGGCAGTGACAGTGTTGGCAGTGATAGTACATCCGTTCAGGAGGCTTAAATGCGGCGTTTTATGACGTTTTTAGGCATGGCATTGTATTACGCTTTTTTGGCGCTACCACTGGTGTGGATGTTGTCAATGTCATTTAAAACAACCGAAGAAATTTTGAGCATTCGCAGTTTTATTCCGCAAACCTTTACCCTGCAAAACTATCAAGCCATCTTTGCAGATGACTTTTGGCGTAGCGCGTTTATCAACTCACTTGCTTACGTGTTTATCAATACCATCATCACGTTAGTCGTATCACTGCCTGCTGCCTACGCATTTTCGCGCTACAAATTTCGTGGCGATCACCACTTGTTTTTTTGGCTACTTACCAACCGCATGGCTCCGGGTGCCATTTTTGTGCTTCCCTTTGTGCAACTTTATGGGCGCGAAGGCTTGGGCTTATTCGATACTCACTGGGCGGTAGCTCTTGCCCACACACTGTTTAGTATTCCGCTAGCAGTTTGGATTTTAGAAGGCTTTATGTCAGGTATTCCCAAAGCTATCGACGAAACAGCTTACATAGATGGTTACAGCTTTCCCGGGTTTTTCTTTAAAATTTTTATGCCACTCATTGCACCGGGCATCGGTGTGGCAGCTTTTTTTAGCTTTATGTTTTCTTGGGTCGAGGTCATTATGGCGAGCAGCCTCACCCGTACAGACGCCCGCCCGTTGGCGGTAGCACTTACTGCCAGCCTCGGAGCAGAAGGCTGGGATTGGGGCCTTATTGCAGCAGTGGGCGTGCTGACGCTTATTCCGGGGGCAGTGCTTATTTACTTTGTGCGCAATAACCTCGCTAAAGGCTTTGCACTGGGGCGCGTCTGATGGTTAACTTATCGCGCGCACAGGTTATCGCACTTGTCTTGCTCAGTGCTGTGACAAGCTTACTAGTCACACTAGCACTTGGGGTTTGGCTACCTATCCCGTGGCAAGCTGTGGGAAGTTCTCTAGGACAGTTTTTCACAGATACGCTCAATATCAATTTAGCGTGGATGGACTGGACCCAGCCGACGGCTATCTTTTTTAGTGGTTTGGGTGTTGCCCTCACCGTTATGACACTGTGGGACATTCTTTCGCCCACCCGCGAACGCAAGGGGTTTTTACCCGTTACGACAACACGGGGCACTAAGTTTTTCTTGAGTGTTATTAGCTTTATTGGTATCATGGTTCTCACGCTAGCAATTTTTCCAAATATTTCGCTGGGTAACTTGTGGTACGCCGTAGCCATTGCGCTTGTGTGGATTTTGGTGATGGTGATCTGGGGTTAAGCTGCACACTTACTGATGTTGTGTCATCAGTTGGATTGTGTTGGTTTACTCTGGTCTGAAAGTTACTTATAGCTAGCTGTTTGTGAGGCTCGAGCCCTTTGTTTTACAAGACAACTGGCTCGTGAGAAAGGAGTCACGTTCTGGGTTTATCCTGCAGAGTTAGTTGCAAGTCAAGTTAATTGCAAGATGGATAGCAATGAACAAGCTTCACGTTTTTATAGTTAGGTTTAGGTTGTTAGTTCTAGGTTTAGGTTTTAGTTCAAGGAGGACTACATGCAGCAAAAATTGATGGCGCTCGTCACAAGTATGTTTGTGATGGTGCTCGCTGGCGCACTCTCACTTATGCCCACAGGTCACGCCCAAGATCAAAACTACTGTGAAGGGCTAGATACATCCGTTGCAGAATCACTTATTGACGAGATGTTCCCGCGCAGTGCTATTAGCCGCGACGAGCAGTTACAAGAAATGTGCTGGTTCATTACTGCGAGTGAATCTTTTAGCGGTATGGAGATTAACTCGGTAGCAGAAAATATTCGCACCCACGTTTATGAGCGCGATGTACTAACAGATGCCTTTGAGCAACTTAGTGGTATTAGCGTGACCCACGACATCATCGGTGAAGGTGACGTGGTTGCCCGCTTACAAACGCAACTTAATTCTGGCGAAATTATCTATGACATTTACGTTAACGACGCTGACTTAATTGGCACCCACTTGCGCTACGACAGTGCTGTGAACCTCACCGAGTACATAGCCGGCGACGGGGCCGCCATCACCAATCCCTTCCTTGATCTAGACGACTGGCTTAACCCAGAATTTGGGCAGGATTACCAAGGTAACCAATTACAGCTTCCTGCTCAGCAGTTTGCCAACCTCTACTGGTTCCGCTACGACTGGTTTACCGATCCAGATATTATGGCGCAGTTTGAGGATATTTACGGCTACGAGTTAGGTGTACCCGTAAACTGGGCAGCTTACGAAGACATCGCTAACTTTTTCACTAATGAAGTAAATGGCGATGGCACAATTGATGGCGTCAAAGTTTATGGACACATGGACTATGGTCGCCGCGACGTATCGCTCGGTTGGCGCTTTACCGACGCGTGGATGAGTATTGCTGGCGTAGGTGATATTGGCATTCCTAACGGCATTCCCGTTGACGAGTGGGGCATTCGCGTAGAAGGTTGCCACCCAGCTGGTAGTGACGTGCGCCGTGGAGGTGCCATCAACGGTCCAGCTGCTGTCTACGCACTGCAAACCTACATTGACTGGCTCACTGAATATGCACCACCTCAAGCTGCGTCTATCACGTGGTCAGAGGCGGGGCCTGTACCTGCTGAAGGTTACGTTGCCCAGCGCGTGTTCCAGTACATCACCTGGCTTTCCGACCCAGCTTTCCGTGAACCCGGTAACCCGGTTGTAAACGATGACGGTACTCTCAAATGGCGGGTTGCACCTACCCCCCGCGGGCGCTACTGGGATGAAGGCATGAAAGTTGGCTATCAAGACGCTGGCTCATGGACGATTTTGCAAAACGTACCCGAGCGTCAGCGCGATGCAGCTTGGTTGTGGGCGCAGTTTGCGAGTTCTAAGACCGTGTCGCTCGAGAAATTTCTCGTTGGCGGTACACCCGTACGCCGTTCAACCGTAGAAGCTGACTACCTCACCGAAAACATTGGGCAGTACGGCGGTATTGTTGAGTTTTACCGTTCACCCGTTGAAAATTTGTGGACAGATTCTGGGCCCAACGTGCCAGATTATCCACGCTTAAGCCAACTTTGGTGGCAAAATATTTCGCAGGCAATTACTGGTGAAGCTACTGCTCAAGAAGCGCTAGACAACCTCGCGGAGCAGCAAGATGGCATTATGGAACGCCTCGAGCGCGCCAACTTGCCTGTCTGCGGACCAATTATGAACGAACTTCGCGATGCCGAGTATTGGCTTAACCAACCAGGTTCACCCAAGCCAGAGCGTGAACCTGAAGCACCTATTGCTGTTCCTTACGATGAACTGCTTAGACAGTGGACGGGTGAGTAAGAATTAACCTCGCTTGATATCTTTTGGGTGGCCCGCGTGGCCACCCTTTTTAGCGTTGGTGACACCTGTTTCAAAAATTCCCTGCTTGGGATTTCATACGGAATCCGTTTGTATCCCGAATAATACCTAAAGGTATCATTGCGTCCACCACGGATTCCGCAGCTTATCCCACCTGCTCTTGCAGGGGTTGATTCTAGAAGAATCAACCGGATTTGATATCATTTGGCGTTAGCAAGGTCATTATCCACAGACTATGAAGCAACGTGTTTAAGTCAAAAATATTTATAGATGAAATAGACACCATCATTTTAGTAACGAGCATATCGAAACCCAGTCGTGACGCCGGGGGGTCACGTTCTTCACCTCAACAGAAACTTGTCGCACTACTCACGTTACCGATGACAATACACCCGACACAAAAACGTTAAGGAGGATCATGCATGGCAGATTACATCATGGCCCTAGATCAGGGAACAACCAGCTCGAGGGCCATTGTCTTTGACCGTGGGGGCACCATTAAAAGTATGGCCCAAAAAGAGTTCCAGCAAATTTTCCCACAACCTGGTTGGGTTGAGCACGATGCCAACGAAATCTGGTCAACTCAGTCGGGTGTTGCGACCGAAGCCCTCGCCAGTGCCAACCTCCACTCGAGTGACATTGCCGCTGTAGGCATCACCAATCAACGTGAAACGACGATTGTCTGGGATAAGACAACGGGGCAACCCATCTGCAATGCCATTGTGTGGCAAGACCG
This sequence comes from uncultured bacterium, assembly GCA_964564405.1. Classification (GTDB taxonomy): domain Bacteria; phylum Deinococcota; class Deinococci; order Deinococcales; family Trueperaceae; genus JBCCBI01. Next base: position 5,607 of record CAZMCW010000017.1, on the reverse strand, counting down.
GCGTACAGCCAAGTTTGTAGACGGTCTCAAAGATGACGGCCTCGCCCAAATGATTCAAGAAAAAACCGGGCTCGTGCTAGATGCCTACTTTTCAGGCAGTAAACTTGCCTGGATTTTAGATAATGTTGAGGGTGCACGGGAGCGCGCTGAAGCGGGTGAACTTGCTTTTGGGACGGTGGACAGTTGGCTAGTTTATAAGCTAACTGAGGGTAAGGTCCATGTGACCGATGTGTCCAACGCCTGCCGAACGATGCTCTTTAACATTCACGACCTAACGTGGGATGATGAAGTTTTGGAGTTGTTTAAGATTCCCAAACAGATGCTTCCTGAGGTGCGCTCGAGCTCAGAAATTTACGGTGAGGCCAGCCACGAAGCCTTCCGTAATCCTGTACCCATTGCAGGCATGGCCGGCGACCAGCAAGCAGCCAGTTTTGGACAAATTTGTTTTGACTCTGGGCAAGGCAAAAACACCTACGGTACAGGTTGTTTCATGCTTATGAATACTGGGCATGAACCTATGACCTCCCAAAATCAACTTCTGAGTACAGTTGCATGGCAGCATCAAGATACACTGAACTATGCGCTCGAGGGCAGCATTTTTATTGGTGGTGCCGTGGTGCAGTGGTTACGCGACGGGCTAGGGATCATCCGCCATTCAGAAGACGTTGAAAGTTTGGCAGCTAGCGTAGACGATAACGGCGGTGTGTATTTGGTGCCTGCGTTTGCCGGGTTAGGCGCGCCACATTGGGATCAGTATGCACGCGGGCTCATGGTGGGGCTTACCCGCGGGAGTACAGCTGCGCATATTGCTAGGGCTGCGCTCGAGGGCATCGCTTATCAGGTAGCAGATGTCATTGGGGCCATGGAAAAAGACAGCGGCACACCCCTGGTAGAACTACGGGTAGATGGTGGCGCGTCGCAAAATAACTTACTCATGCAGTTTCAGGCAGACATTTTGGGAGTACCTGTGGTGCGCCCTAAAGTCACTGAAACAACCGCGCTAGGTGCAGCTTTTTTGGCTGGACTCGCGACCAACTTCTGGTCAGGTAAAGACGAACTTAAAACCCTTTGGCAAGAAGATACGCGCTTTGAACCCAGTATGGAAGATGGCAAACGCGAACAGTTGCTCTCGAGCTGGCAACGTGCAGTCAGCCGCGCAGCTGATTGGGAACATAGTTCCTAGACACGGCTAAGTATATCTACAAGAACAATCTTAGCTACCTACCCTTAAATTGTTGGCTTTATCCTATGCAAGCTTAACGACAAGATAGTCTCATGACCTGTAGGTCTTTCGGCTCGAGGCACTGGTTAACCTCAGCAATGACGCCAGCCTCACGTCCAGCACCTTATGAGGTCATATAACTCGTGAATGAAACCTAAAACATTTGTATTTATAAGTATTTTTAATACTTATAAATATTTAGTTAAATCACATCCTAAGGGGGAAAGATGAACCGAGAAACCCATGTTGACAAGCTCAAAAGTGATAGTTTTGATGTCTTGGTGATCGGCGGCGGCGCTACAGGTGCAGGTGTCGCGCTAGACGCTGCCACGCGCGGGCTTAAAGTTGCCATGCTCGAGCGTGATGACTTTTCAGCCGGTACCAGCAGCCGCAGCACCAAACTCATTCACGGTGGCGTGCGCTACCTCGAAAAAGCGGTCAAACAACTTGACCGAAGTCAGTTTAACCTCGTGCGAGACGCCCTTAAAGAACGTGCTGTACTCATCAAAATTGCACCCCACCTCGCGAAGCCCCTAGCTATCGTCACACCGCTTTACAACGTTCTCCAAGTGCCTTACTTCCTGACCGGGCTAAAGCTTTATGACACCTTGGCAGGCAAAGCCAACCTTGCGCCTAGCCGTTTTGTAGATGCTAAGGAAGCCCTTAACCGCTTCCCCATGCTGCAACCCGAAGGGCTGCGTGGTGCCGTTCTCTACTATGATGGACAGTTTGATGACGCGCGCATGAACGTGGCCCTTGTGCTCACCGCTGCTGAGGAGGGCGCAACCGTTGCCAATCATATTGAGGTAACAGGCTTAACCAAAGAAAACGGAAAATTATCGGGAGCCAGCGTTCACGACACCCTCACCGGCGACCGCTGGGACATTCAAGCAAAAGTTGTGGTCAATGCTACCGGACCCTTTACCGACGGCATCCGCCATATGGACGACCCCAACGCAGCCAAGATGCTCAGCGCGAGCTCTGGTGTACACATTATTTTAGATAAAAGCTTTTCACCGCCAGAAACAGGCTTGCTTATTCCTGAAACAGAAGACGGACGGGTGCTCTTTTTGCTCCCGTGGCTCGATCACACCTTGGTGGGTACTACCGACAACCCGGCAACTATTGAGCCCAACCCACAAGCAACCGAAGACGACATTGAGTACATCTTGCGGCATTTGCGCAAATACTTTGCCACACCTGCTACCCGCGACAATGTCCTCTCGAGCTGGTCAGGCTTACGCCCGCTGGTGTCTGACCCAAAAGCCGCCGACACCGCCCAACTTTCGCGCGACCATGTGATTAACGTAAGTGACTCCGGCCTCGTTACAATTGCCGGGGGCAAGTGGACAACCTACCGCAAGATGGCGTTAGACACCGTTGATGAGGTCATTAAGGTAGGCGGCTTAACCGTTGACCGCGGGTCGCAAACGGAAACCCTTAAACTTGTGGGTGCGAAACGCTACACGCCCACGCTCGCTAGCGACTTACAAGACCAGTTTAATATTAATATTGATATTGCCAGCTATTTGAGCCGTGCGTATGGCGACCAAGCTAGTGACGTGCTGGCACCAGGTCACCTTGACCGCTTGGTAGAGGGTCATCCTTTTTTAGATGCTGAGGTTGTCTATGCAGCTCAGCACGAAGCCTCTAGA
>CAZMCW010000017.1:0-2720 GCA_964564405.1 uncultured bacterium | reverse complement strand
ACGGCGTATTCGCTTAGGTTTCTTGGATAAAGATGCCACTCACAAAGCTATTCCTAAAGTGACTGACTTACTCGGTGATAGCCTTGGCTGGGATGATGACAAACGGGCACAAGAACGGTCTAGTGCTGAGGCTTTCTTTGCCTAGCATTAGCTAGTTGCTGGGTGCTCGAGCCCAACTGTAGGAACAGTAATACGTGAGCTCGAGCACCTCAAACCACGCGTTCAACAACGCTCAAAACCTCATACCCGCCTCCACAGAGTTGACGTTCACTAGCTCAGCCGCTTATACTTACCGTTGCCTTGCCGGGATGGCGGAATTGGTAGACGCTGCAGACTTAAAATCTGTTGCCTGAGAAGGCGTGCGGGTTCAAGTCCCGCTCTCGGCACCAACTCGCACATATTGTGCTTATGACCCAAGTTACCAACTTGGGTTTTTCTTTTTTCAAAAAAAAAGCCTCAGCAAAATGCTGAGACCGTGTGTGTTAAGAGACAAATCTTTATGGGTCGACTTAACTACCAAAACAACGTTGGGGCGCTTAGGTTAATCACAGACTAACCTCAGTTTTAGTAGCACGTCTCAAATCGTTCCTCCTTCCTAGCTCGAGTAGCAACTACTCTTAAGCTAGTACCCATTATGCCCTTACAACTCTGACAGTATTCTTACATTCATACCCCTATACATTACCCGGATTTAAAATAACTCCAAAATTACTCGAGACAAACACCCTCGAGTATGGCACTTGCTGTTCAACACTGTTCATCATCTAACCCATAAAACATTGCTTTACTATAGAAAGCTGATGGATATTAGTAGAGATTTTTATTACATTGAGCCTTGTGTAACCCAAACTTGATGCTTTTAGAACAGGTACACGTCACGCTTTGACAAAAGCAATCGGTATGTAGTTGACGTTGTCGGACAACACTAAATATATGCTATCTGTATCTTGCAGATACAGATAGCATAAGCGGTTGAGGAACATAATTCATTCACGTTCCACGTCGCGAAGTTAGTATGAAGACACTTAGCTACAAAATACACATCTATTCATAATAGCTTGGCGGATGTTAGACGAAGCAAGTTTTGTTAAGCTTTCACCTCATACGCTAGCAAAATGCAATATCACATTTTGATACTGATATCTGTGCGTTGCTCGAGTAACTGTAGTTTAACAATCATGATTGGTGTTGCTTTTAGTTTGTTTCTTGAGAGATTAATCCACTTAGTTTTGATAACTAACAGGGTAACACTCAAAGAACAATGATTCTAATGGTGATAGAGAAAGCTTTGCAAGTTTTGCAATGTATTTAAGCAAAAGCAGTGTGACACAAATGAACTTAACAGCTACTACGTCAGCAATTTACATATGTTTTCCCCAACGAATTGACCACTTTGTTATCCGCGCATCCACAACGGATTTAAAGCCTGCAAAGGGTGAGTGTTTGTACGTTCAGGAGGGACAAACTTACCTGCTGTAAGAGTTTTGTAAGAGTAGTTTGTCTATGCTGTCTTTAGTGCTTAGCGTTAGTGCTTAGTGACAGCACTACATGCAGCGCACTCCCCCTACTCAGGTCACTTGTGTACAAGTTGACCAAAAGGGCACAACATAACATAGTTTAGTCTACTGAGTATCGTATTGTCAGGATCAAGCTATTTTGGTAATGCATTATTCAAACGCTAGCACGGTCATCAAGTATTACGTTGGAAAGGGTATTCCGTGAGTCAAGAAAGATTAACAAAACAAATACAGATCATTACGCAAGAAGCTGAGAAGCTTGGTCATCAAGTGACTTGGCAAGACCTAAGTGATGACGTTTGGCGTGCTACATGTGAGCGCTGCGGCATGACTATGGTTGTTTACGGTTCTGGTAGCGTATACGGTTACAATAATTTAATTTCCGAACCGTGTTCAGCATCGCAACCAGACGACGTTTCAACTGAGCCAGATGGCACATCATAGTCTATTGTCAAACACAATAACTTGTTGCCAACCTTAGCGATCAGTTTACTTAGCTTCATCAGCTGGGCAAGCGGGGACGCTATGGCAGGGGCAGGTATATAGTAAGTGTCAACAGTAAGTATCTTAAAATAATTTACAAGACGCGTTATAAGCAATCATTGACAAGTGTATCTAAAGTTACTCAAATTGTTAGGGGTGTGCAGTTACAGTATCAAAAATAAACATTGCAACGTCTACATATAGCAGTTCTAGGGTTAGTTCCCCCACACTGAGTAGGTCGATTTCCACTCTCTCAGGTCACACGCGCAACTGGCTGTGGCAGTTACGCGTAGAAATGCTAATAGCTTAAGTGTTAGATGTTATCAAGATAACACGCTCCCATCAATCCTAGTCGTCCAAGTTATATGCTGAGATAGATAATACAATTTGAAGTACCTCGAGCAAATCTCACACAGAATAGTAGCTGAAGATGCTACCTCATACTGCACAACCGCCATGTGCAAACAGATGCAACAAAAATTGATATTCAAAGAAGTTAAAATAGTATGATATGATGAGTGAGTTTTGTAGATAACCGTTGCTCGAGCGTCAATGGAGGCATACAACTGTGACCATGCAGTTGTGCGCTGAGCATGTTACTACTAACTTTAACAACGCCTATGTACAATCGCTCATGTAACTCTACGTAAAACGCGACAACTGCCAAATTGGATTAAACTTGATAGACGTGCTAATACTCAATGTAGTGTCAACTCAACA
>CAZMCW010000016.1:25254-26286 GCA_964564405.1 uncultured bacterium | reverse complement strand
GTTAGCGGCATCAAGTCTTGTAGTGATGTTTTCATCTGAGTTGATGCACCCACGAGACAATATGCTTGATAACCCAGCGGAACGTTCATTGTGACTTTACTGTAAACGATGGGCGCGTCAAAGTCACAGATGTTGCTAAACGTTTACAGCTATTGCCTCGAGGCGATCTTATCCTGCTGGCTTATTTCGACTACCTCCGCTAGCAACATATCAACCGCGTCTAGGACGATATGCTACTTAGCGTGAGTTTTCAGATTATTCCTGCTGTCGACATTCAACAAGGACGTGCTGTGAGGTTGTTTGAAGGTGACCCCACGCGCGAAACCGTCTACTACGAAAGCCCGCTGGACGCTGCCAAGCACTGGGTTCACCTGGGCGCAGATTGGCTTCATCTGGTTGATTTGGATGCGGCACTTGGTAAAGGTAATAACCAGACCATCATCCGTGAAATTGCTCAGCTTGGCTGCCACATTGAGGTGGGCGGTGGTATTCGTGACTTTGAGACGGCCTCAACTTGGCTTACGCTCATTGACCGCGTCGTATTAGGAACAGCGGCGGTGACCAAGCCTGAACTGGTCGATGACCTCATTGACAAATATGGACCAGAAAAAGTCGTTGTCTCGGTGGATGCAAAAGGCGCCAAGGTTGCTGTCAAAGGTTGGCAGGAAATTAGCAGTGTGGCTGCTACCGACCTTGCCAAACGTATTGCTGACCAAGGTGTGACGGTCATGATCTACACGGACGTAAGCCGGGATGGCACCATGAAAGGCATTGATGCGGCCCCGGTTGAAGCGTTGCGAGCAAGTTTTCCCCACACACTCATTGCAGGGGGCGGCGTTGCGAGTGAACGCGATTTAGACCTTTATGAGGAGCTTGGGCTCGAGGGGGCCATCGTCGGGCGTGCCCTCTACGAAGGGAAGGTTCGCTATCCCCGAACTGCCTGAGGTTGAAACCGTGCGGCGTGAACTTGCGCCGTGGTTAACGGGGGCAACCATTCGCCAAGCTACACGTGTTAACGCACCAGCTGGGCCT
>CAZMCW010000016.1:20759-25159 GCA_964564405.1 uncultured bacterium | reverse complement strand
GCGAATACTGTCATTCAAGATGTGAACCGGCGGGGTAAGTTTTTGTTGTTGCCGCTGGATACGTTAGAATCAGCCTCGTCCACCTCAGAAATATCTATACAGCTCGAGATTGTCATTCATTTAGGGATGACCGGCACAGTGCTGCGGGCAGAAGATAATCCTAATCACACCATGACGCACGTGCGGGCGCAGCTCGAGCTTACGACAAGTGATTCCCAACCAAGCACCTTACTCTTTGACGATACACGCCGCTTTGGCCGCTTCTTAGTGGTGCCTGCTGGCGATTACCGAACGCTACCGACGCTGTACCAAATGGGGCTCGAGCCTTTCGATACCAACCTCACCGATAAACATTTCAAAGACATGCTAGCAAAGTCAGTCACAGCCATTAAAACCTACCTTCTTAGCCAAAAACCCATTGCGGGTGTGGGTAACATTTATGCAGATGAAGCCCTGTGGCACGCGCGCATTCATCCAGAGACACCATCGGCGTGGGTATCACTCGCCAAAGCCCGCAAGCTTCTTGCGGCCCTGCGTGAGGTGCTTGCCAAAAGCATCGAGGTTCAAGGTACAACCCTGCGCGATTACCGCACGGTGAACGGTGAGGTTGGGCAGTTTAGCAACTACCTCAATGTGTACGGCAAAGCAGAGGAACCCTGTCCGCGCTGTGGCAAAGTGTTAATTCGGCGCGTCATTGGTGGGCGCAGTAGCCATTTTTGCCCGTCTTGTCAACAACGCCGCCACAAACCACCAACATCAACTCGTATTAAAGGATAACGACATGGTAGACACGTTTCGCACCAACATTCAAGTTCGCTTTAACGACACTGACGCCATGGGACACGTCAGTAATATCAGCATTGCGACCTACGTGGAACAGGCAAGGGTCGATTTTTTTCTAGCGCTCGGGCAACCTACTAAAACGCTTATTTTGGCGCACTTATCCACAGACTTTCGCAAGCAACTCCATGTTACAGATGAGGTCGTCGTGACAACTCAGGTTATACGATTAGGGAACACTAGTGTTGAGCTCGAGCAAAACGTTATCGCCAACGGTGACGTGGCTGCTGAGACAAGTTCTGTTGTCGTGATTTTTGATTACGGGACGCAACGCCCAATGCCTATTCCAGATGCCTTACGTGAGGCTTTACAAACCTATCTTGTGCCTTCTGCAACCAGTTGACAGCAATTTTACAAGACGTTGTTATGGAACATGACCATACAAGGTTGTACGTCGAGCAAAGGAGAAGCGAAGATCATCTCCAAGACAGCTTACACAGTCGGTAATAGTGATGTTGTCAAGCATACATTTGCTGGTGCTGATTGTATCAACATTAGGTGTATCTGCTACTAAATAGCGTTTCCACGAGTAACTGCCACAGGCAGTTGCGCGTGCGACCCAGGGGAGTAGAAATCAACCCACTTGATATGGGGGAACTAATCCTGGAACTGCTATAAATGTAGATGCATAAGTTTAGTCTTCAGACGGGGTGGAGGCAACCTCAACTGTGGGTGTCGGCGCAACGCGTCCAAGCACTTTTTGCCGCACAATACCGCGCACAATTTTAAGTAACACAAACACAATGGCGATACCCGCTAGTAACCGCATCCACACTTGTTCTGAGCGGAACAAACTTTCCCCAAACCATACGCTCACCAGTAACCACGGCAAGCGGGCAATCATAGCAGCTGACCACAAACGCCACAAGGGCAAGTCGGTAAGTCCTGAAAGCATCACAGCAAAGTCGATGTTGAGCACAAAAAAGATAACGCCCCAGACAGGCACCGAGCGAATGCCCAAAAAGTCCTCCCACTCGTGCCAATTCTTTTTGCCAATCAGGCGAATAACCAGGGGATAGCCCAAACGCCGTGCCAAAGTGAGCGCTAGTGCTGCCCCTAACCCCAACCCAACAACGCCAAAGACAATCGCTGGGACAATACCTAAAAAACTACCGCCTAGCGCGCTTACAAGCGGTGTGGGGATGAACGGCAAGAGGGCTGTGGCTAAGAAAAAGCAAATATATAAAATAGGGGCAAAAGGGCCAGATTGCTCGAGGAGGAATGCAAGATCGTCAAACATAACGTTGAAAGATCATTGTACCCTGCTTGGCTGAGCAGCGGACAAGCGCGGTTAGCGCGTACATCAGCAAATCTTCATGTGGAACGTTGTGGAGGGAGTATCAAAAGACAAGTTGTTAGTTTTTTTAGAGTGCCACATTGACAAGCTTAGTTAAGGTCTATATGAGGCTAGGACAGGTGTGTACGCGCTTGTAACGGCGCTGTGGTAAAACACAACCTATGAACGATCTTTATCCGTTACAGCTCGAGCGTATCCTCAGCCCGCGCTTATGGGGTGGCACCCGTTTACAGACCCGCTTACACGTTGAGTATGACCCAAAAGATGGCGACGATCCGCTTGGTGAAGTCTGGCAAGCGTACAAAGAAAGTAGCGTTCAAAACGGGCATTTGGCTGGACAGACTTTGGCGCAAGTCGCAAAAACCTATGCAGAGGCCTTCCTTGGTAAACGCAGCGTGGCGCGCTATGGCACAGAAGTACCGTTACTCGCTAAGTTCATCGGTGCAGACGCAAATTTGTCGATTCAAGTTCACCCAGACGATAGCTACGCCAAATGTGTTGAGGCCGCCAGCGGCCACCTTGGCAAAACTGAAGCGTGGTACATCTTAGAAGCAGAGCCGGATGCACATATACTTTGGGGGTTTAACGAGACGATGACACCTGAGGGTGTGCGGGCGGTGATTGTTGAGGAGAAGCTCGAGCACTTCGTAAACGTCGTCCCAGTGGAGCCTGGTGATGTCATCTACAATCCTGCAGGAACCTTGCACGCCATTGGCGCGGGCATTGTCCTCTTTGAAATTCAGCAGAGTAGTGACCTCACCTACCGCGTGTACGACTATGGGCGGCGCGATGGACAAGGTAACTTACGTGAACTCCATGTAGATAAAGCGCTCGAGGTTCTCGATTACAGTGCAGGCAACCGCGCTAAAATTTTCCCAAAATGGCTTGATGAAACCACTACTGAACTCATTCGGGTTGAGGCCTTTGCCATGGAACGCTGGGATGTTGCGGGTGAGCGACGTGCCCAGACCAGTGAGGCAAGTCTCGAGATTCTCACCTTACTCGACGGTAACTTGACCCTTACGTGTAATACAGCTGATGCCATGAGCTTAAGCGCAGGGGAGACGGTTTTGCTACCTGCTAGCCTAGGTGAGTATCAGCTTGCTGGTGAGGCGTCGCTGTTGCGGTGTTATTTGCCTTAGCCCTACAACCTGCACACAACCCTAACAAAGAATAGCCCCCTTGAGAGGGGGCTAAGACATTAAATTAATGATGCTAAATCGTGTTGCGCTAAGTATCTCCTATCTGTATCTTGCAGATACAGATAGCAGTAGCAGTTAAGGAACGTGAATGAATCACGTTCCACGTCGTAAAGTTACTATAGAAACGCTTAGTTGCTCCAGTACGGTTCTTGACCGTAGTAGCTATAAGTTTTTTGGGCCCATTCGCGATTAGCAAAGTCGGGCCAATTATCTTGGTCAAAACCTTCAGCGTTCTCGAGCTTGTCTTTGGAAACATCAAAAGTCATTGCATGGTTATTTGTGTCGATCTCGAGGGCGCTCCAAGGGACGGCAAAGAGTTTATTGCCGATGCCTAAGAATCCTCCAAAGTCAATCACGCCGTAAGCAATTTTGCCGCTACCAGCATCGAACATAATTTCTTTGAGGTTGCCCAAGTCTTCACCTTGATGGTTTTTGACCGAGTTGCCAATAAGTGTTGTGGCAGAAAAAACGCCTGTTGTAGCCATAATCTATGCTCCTCCTTAGGATCAAGAATTGTGTATAGACTATTTATATGATGGCTTCAGGCTAAGAGGTAGACAGGCATGTCCTCAACGTCTATGGTACGAGTATCAGCAATTAGGGTATAAGCATCAATGATTCTCAAGTAAGTTATACTTGCTTAAGCAGGTTGCATAAACAGTATAAGTTAAGACAACATTAGACAATATTTGTTTCGCTAGCTTGCTGTTTGCTGTTAAAGCGCTCGAGGCGATAACTGTCTAGCTCAAAGGTGAGCGTTTCTTCAAAAATGACTTCTTTGATAGTCAACCCAGTTGCTGGTGCGTGTTGTACGCCATGACCAGAAAACCCACAGGCATTTATAAAGCCTGGATGACTTACAACCTCACCTAAAATGGGCGTGTGATCTGGCGTAATAGCATAGAGCCCAGCCCAGCACTTAGGAAGATCAAGGTTGACCCGACCTAGCGCGGGAAAACGGTGCAAGGCAGGCGTTAAACTTTGCTGCAACCAATCCCAGTCCACCTCTTGGTTGTCACCAGGCGGTTCGTCCATGTTGGAACGGCCCATCAAAAAATGTG
>CAZMCW010000016.1:19987-20649 GCA_964564405.1 uncultured bacterium | reverse complement strand
TACGGGTAGGTCAAGCCCAACCAGTGCAGCCACGTCCCTAGCGTAGGCACCTGCGGCATTCACGACCACATCTGCACTGGCGAGGCTTTTGCCTGCTTTAATGCGCCATTGATTGCGCTTGCGCTCAATGCGCTCAACGGGGCTGTCGTACCGTAACGAGACATGCAAATCTTGTGCGGCGGATAGATAGCCCTTGGTGATAGCAGGCGGGTCGATGACACCATCATGCAAGCCCAGTGTGGCACCTGCTAAGCCTTCTGAATTTACGTCTGGGAAGCGTTCTTGCAGCATATCAATAGACAAGGCCTCAACTTTGGCACCAAGGCTGCGTTGTAGCTCGAGCTGCACCTGCCAGTCGTCCCACATGTCTGGCGGTAGCAAAAACAAATAACCAACTTTGCGGTAGCCTGCACTTACGCCTGTGAGTACCTCAAAGTGATTGTACTGAGCAGCGCTGTAAAGCGACATCTTAATGTTTTGTGCTTCAGAAAACTGATGCCGGAGCCCGCCCGCTGAGCGTGAGGTAGCACCCAACGCAGGTTCAGGTTTAGCTTCCAAAATGGTGACGCTAGCACCTGCTTGGGCAAGGTAGTAGGCACAACTTGCGCCCACAATGCCCGCACCTATGACAACGACCTGTTTAGGATGCTTCATAACGACCT
>CAZMCW010000016.1:19689-19913 GCA_964564405.1 uncultured bacterium | reverse complement strand
CGGGGTTGCACGAGTGTATCAAGGATGTGTTTATGGAGCTGCCGAGGTTATTGAGCGTTGGCTCAAGACATACCTTTAGCGCTAGCGTGTCCCCTTCCCTCGCTTGCGTCTACCTTGTCACCCTGCCCTAACGTATACTCGCAAAGATGAAACGACTCAATGGCTTTTCAGAAGCTTTGAACTATATCCAACAGCGTAATCAAACCGTTATTCAAGATGATGAG
>CAZMCW010000016.1:5249-19679 GCA_964564405.1 uncultured bacterium | reverse complement strand
TTGCCCTCCACCACTACACCAAAACATTTGATGGCGCTGACTTAGACGCGTTACCCGTATCTGAGTCAGCCTTGGTGGGCGCAGCCAAGCACGTTCCCCAAGACTTGCAAGATGCCATCAATTTGTCCATCACGCGGGTACGGCGTTTTTATGAACAACAACCCGCAGGTGGGTTTCTAATGCCTGGCGATGATGGTTTGCTAGGGCAAATTGTGCGCCCTTTAGGCCGGGTTGGCTGTTACATTCCCGGTGGTACCGCACCCCTGTTTAGCACGCTTATCATGACGGTTGTGCCAGCTCAAGTTGCTGGTGTAGAAGATATTGTGCTGGCGACTCCACCTCGACCAGATGGTAGCGTTGCTCCCGAAATTTTAGTGGCGGCACGCGCGCTAGGTATCGACACTGTCTACCGCATGGGCGGCGCGCAGGCAATTGCTGCCCTGGCGTATGGCACAGACTCAATTCCTAGAGTTGATAAAATTGTGGGTCCAGGCAACGCTTATGTAGTGGCAGCCAAACGGCTCGTCTACGGCAGCGTAGGCATTGAGTCGCTACCTGGACCCACCGAAACCCTTGTGCTAGCAGATGACAGTGCAGATGTTGTTCATGTAGCAGCGGATTTACTAGCCCAAGCTGAGCACGTGCTGGCGGAGCCTGTATTGGTCACAACCTCGAGCACGCTGCTCGAGCAACTAGATGACGAACTCGAGCGTCAACTTGCCAACCTCCTCACCGCAGCCGCTGCCCGCGACGCCCTCGACACCCGTGGCTGCGTCATGCTTGTGAGCACCTTAGCCGAGGCGATTAACCTCGCTAATACCTTTGCACCTGAGCACCTTTGCCTACTGACCCGTGAACCCTGGGAACTGGTGAGCAAGGTGCGTTGTGCAGGCGGTATTTTTGTGGGCGAGCACAGCATGGAAGCCCTTGGTGACTACCTTGCTGGGCCTAGTCACGTAATGCCCACTAACGCCACCGCGCGGTTTTCTAGTGCCGTCAACGTGCGCGATTTTCAAGTGGTGATTCCAGTTGTCGGGCTTAACCCCAGTGCTTTAGAAGAAATTGCTAAACCGGCAGCTGCGATGGCTCGAGCTGAAGGGCTTTACGCCCACGCCCACGCCATTGAATCACGGCTTCAAGATAAACCTCATACCAAGGACGATTGAGACGGTAGCATTTATGGTCAGGGATTTTTATGATGAGCTGTCTGCTTTCTACCATCTTATTTTTGCTGACTGGGAAGCAAGTATTCAAAGACAGGCAAACTCACTAGACAACATCATCAAAGCAGAGTGGGGCAATGATGTTGCTACTGTTGTGGATGTGTCCTGTGGTATCGGTACGCAAGCCATAGGCTTAGCGAACCTTGGGTATAACCTTGAGGCATCTGATCTGTCACCAAAAGCTGTGCAAAGGGCTCAAACAGAAACAGAAAAACGGCATCTAAACATCAACTACTCAGTTGCAGATATGCGCCACGCGTTTGACCATCATGCACGTGAATTTGATGTGCTGATATCTTGCGATAATTCTGTACCTCATCTTTTGTCAGACGAAGATATTCTCGAGGCATTTAAGCAGTTTTTTTGTTGTGTTAAACCTGGTGGTGGTTGTTTAGTGACGCTACGGGATTATGACCAAGAGAAACGTGACGGCATCCGCGTTAAACCCTATGGTGTACGCATTGATGAAGGTGTTAAGTACATTGTCTTTCAAACTTGGGAATTTAAAGACACCCTGTACGACTTATCAATGTATTTCATAAGGGATAAAGGCAGTAACGATGTTCAAACAACTGTGATGAGGTCGCAATACTACGCCATCAGTATGTTGAGGATTATAGAGCTTATGCAAGCAGCAGCGTTTACAAACGTGAGACAAGTTGAGAGTGACTTTTATCAGCCCGTTATTGTGGGCACAAAATCGCGTTGATCGTAAAGAATGGCGAGTCTCGAGCCTGCAAATGATGAGTAAGGTGTTAACACACTTATGGTGTTGCGTTTGATAATCCATCTCCTCATCATCTAATTCGCGTAAACTAGACATATGCGCTTCGCCTTACTCATTCCTGCCCTGATGGTGCTTGTTGTTATGGTGAACGCGGTGAATATTTGGACCTATCCCAACAGAGTCCCAGAACGCTGCCCAGCCGACACCCTGTTGGTCATGGGCGCAGCGCAGTACAACGGTACGCCGTCGCCTGCGTTTCAGCGCCGCTTGGACAAAGCTTTTGAGTTATATCAAGCTGGTTGTACTGCCCAAATTGTGGTGTCTGGCGGCAAACAACAAGGTGATTTAACCACCGAAGGCGAAGCGGGCGTGACCTATTTAAAAGACTTGGGTGTGCCTGAAACTGCCCTCACAGCTGAAACGCAGAGCGAAACCAGCGTTGAAAACTTGCGCTTTAGTCGCCCTTATATTGAAAATACCCAACTTCTAATCGTTACCGACGACATGCACGCCTACCGTACCTGGTGGCTTGCACGGCACTTGGGGTTTGATGCTGTTGTGTCTCCGGTGCGCACGCGCGGGAACCGTCTGCGCTACGCCTTTCGAGAATTGGTGATTCTTACAGCGTATGAAGTGGGTATGGTTCGTTAATATCCTCACCTGATTTTTGAGGACGAGCACGGCATCAGCTAAATCTTGTGGCTTATCCAGATGATGAGACAATGTTCTTAGATTGATGTTGGACAGTTGTCTCGAGGGCATCTTCAACATAGCTACCCGTAGCTAGTAGGATGTCATCTACAACAGTACGGACACACAACAAAGCTGCTAACCTAAAAATTCTCGGGGATTGGGGTGCGCTTTTTGCCATAGGAGTGACGCGCTAATCTACCAGCAAAGGAGAGTCCATATGGCTTTATCTGCAGAACGTAAAAAAGAAATTATGCTCGAGTACGGCACTGGTGAAAGCGACACAGGCTCAACCTCGGTGCAGATCGCCTTACTTACCGAGCAAATTCAAGTTTTAAGCGATCACTTGCGCGGGAACGGTAAAGACAACCACGGCTTGCGTGGGCTACTGCGTATGGTGGGCAAGCGTAAGCGTTTGTTGAAGTATTTAGAGCAAAAAGACTTTGAAGGCTACAAAGCGCTCATTGCACGTTTGGGTATTCGCCGTTAAGTGACTGTTCAAGGTACTGTCTGAAAATTTAGATTGGGGCAAGCTTGTCTTGCCTCTTTTTTATTGGTCATGTCACAACTAGTTTCACAATGCGAACATTCATGGCGTTGCAGTCACCTTAGATGTTATATTGGCGACTGACGTGTGAAATAACATCACACATTTATAAGATAAAAACTTAATACACTCGTAAAGAATATTTGTGTGTAGCAGCATCCATGATTAAATTGGCTGACGTGTGTACCAAGCGGCTATCTAATGATTAGGTAGATTAATTTATAGAGGCTATACGTTTATGTGCTAATTTTTTGCAAACTAGAGTTTGGGTTGAGGTTGAGGTGACACAACTTTACGGCATTCCCTAAAGTGAGTACAGCAAACCATGTTCTTGCCAAGAAACGGTTGCTTGAACATCAAAAGAGCACCTGTAGCGATAACAACCTCAGCTATGACAGGTTTTACCCCACAAAGATATATGATGACAGATACCCTAAAGGAGACAATGTGAATACGCCAGCAGCTAAGCGTTACACCACCATGCTGGGCGGACGCGAACTGACACTTGAAACCGGAAAATACGCCAAACTTGTTGCGGGTAGCGTCATCGTGCGCTATGGTGACACCGTTTTGCTCGTCACCGCGCAAATGTCAGACAGCAGTGCCCCATTAAGCTTTTTACCCCTCACGGTTGAATACGAAGAAAAACACTATGCCGTTGGTAAAATCCCTGGGTCTTTTCAACGCCGTGAAGGTAGACCTGGTACACGTGCTGTCCTTAATGCGCGCATCACCGACCGGCAAATTCGCCCACTCTTTCCCAAAACCTTGCGCAATGAAGTTCAAGTGATTATCACGGTTCTCAGTGCAGATCAAGTCAATGACCCTGGTATTTTGGGTGCTATTGGTGCGTCTGCGGCGCTCAGTATTAGCGATATTCCGTGGGACGGACCAACTGCGTCGGTACGGGTGGGCTATGAAGATGGGGAATATATTTTAAACCCAACAACCCAGCAGCTCGAGACATCAGAACTTGATCTGCTCGTAGCGGGGACCAGCGACGCCATTTTGATGGTCGAAGCAGGTGCCAACGAACTGTCTGAAGAGATTATGGTGGGTGCGCTCGAGCACGCGCAAGCAGAGCTACAAGCCGTTACTAGCCTTATTCAACAGATGCAAGCTGAAATTGGTAAAGCTAAAGCTGAGTTTGAACCTGCTCTGGTTGCTGCTGACGAGGACATTCAACAGGTTTACCAAGCAGCAGTAGGTGCCGGGCTCAAAGACGCTATCCTCACCCCCAACAAAAAAGACCGTGCCAAAGCCACTAAATCTTTGCGTAATGGCATTATCGAAAATCTAGTACCAGATGCTGACGCTGAAGGTGCAACTGAGCGCATTGAGGGCTTAAAAGCTGCGTTTGGAGATGCTCTGCAGTATGAGTCGCGCCGCCTAGTGCTTGAAGAAAACTTACGGGCAGACGGCCGCAAGCCAGATGAAATTAGGCCAATCTGGATTGAATCCGGTGTACTGCCTCGAGCACATGGCTCGGCTGTGTTTACGCGCGGTGAAACGCAGGTGTTGGGCGTGGCTACCTTGGGTGCTGGGCGCGATAACCGTTTGGTGGACGACCTCACGCTAGAAGACAGCGAAGAGTTTATGCTGCACTACAACTTCCCGCCTTATTCCACAGGTGAAACCAAGCGCATGGGCGGCGTGTCGCGGCGCGAGCAAGGTCACGGTAACTTAGCTCGGCGGGCCTTAGAGCGCGTTGTACCCAGCAAAGACGACTTTCCTTATGTGATTCGGGTGGTTGCAGAGACGCTGGAATCCAATGGCTCGAGCTCTATGGCTAGCGTCTGTGCAAGTTGCTTAAGCCTCATGGACGCAGGTGTGCCGATTCGTAAACCCGTTGCCGGCATTGCCATGGGTCTCATTAAAGAGGGCGACAACTACAAAATCCTCAGTGATATTTTGGGTAGTGAAGACGCTCTTGGCGACATGGATTTTAAAGTCACGGGTAGTGAAGATGGCATCACCGCCTTACAGATGGACATTAAAATTAAGGGTATTACCGCAGACATTATGCGTAGTGCGCTGGAACAAGCTCGAGCAGGCCGTCTGCACATTTTAGGGCTCATGGGTGAAGTCCTTGCTGCACCCCGCGAAGAGGTCTCTGCCCAAGCACCGCGGATTTTAAGTGTCCAAATTCCACCCGATAAAATTGGTGCTGTCATTGGACCGGGTGGCAAACAAATTCGCGAACTAGAAGCGATGGGTGCCACTATTGAAATTGCCGAAGATGGCAAAGTCACCCTTTACAGTGCAGATGCTAGTGCTGCTCAAGCCGTCAAAGAGCAAATTGAGCTCATCACTGAAACACCTGAGGTAGGTAAAGTCTACGACGGCAAAGTGGCCAAAATTGCTGATTTTGGTGCGTTCATTACACTTTTTCCGGGTACCGACGGCCTTTTGCACATTTCCCAAATTGCTGAAGAGCGCGTTGAAAATGTGCGCGACTACCTCAAAGAAGGGCAAAGTATCTCAGTCAAAATTGCCGGTATTGATGACCGCGGCAAACTTGATTTGGTGCGTCCTGAACTAGAAGGCAAAGTTGCGCCTAGAAAACGCGGTGGCGGCCGGCCCAGTGGTGGACGGCCTAGTGGCGGGCGTGGCGGTGGTGGACGCGGACGCCGTTAAAAGCCTTGCTAGATAGCTAACTAGTTGGACTGATTGGCTCGAGCACCTTACATAGTTCCATACAATAGATTGAGGTGTACCCCACCTCATCTATTGTTGGTGATGTTCATAATGAATAAGGTGTGACTGTAAGTATGTGCTTTAAAAGTTGCGCTTGAAAAAACTTTATCTAGAAGTAGTGCCAAAACATTGCCCAAAAATCTCACCTAAAAACTTGGCTTAAAATCTTGTTCAAATTTAGCTCTACACAACTACAAAACGCTTGTGACGGTTAACGCGCACGTTTCTAGTTTGACAGTGTCACTAGCAACCCTAGCGCAACTAGCGTGCTACCCCATACAAAATACTTTAATAAAAGTTGTATCAGATCGTTAAACACACTACCCGTAACCACTTAATAAATAGCTTAACTGTAAAGAGCAGACAGACAGCCTAGTTGATCAACAAAAACTAGGATGTACAACCTAAACTTAACAACGCTTGTACGTCACTACAGCGACAAGCTTCAAGGAGTATTATGCCTAAAAAAACACGCAAACGCCCCGAGCGCAGCTTACGAATTATCCCCATAGGTGGGCTTGGTGAAATTGGCAAAAACATGTTTGCCTACGAATACGAAGACGAAATTATGCTGATCGATGGCGGTTTGTCCTTCCCAGATGCCGACATGCTCGGTGTCGACATTATTGTGCCGCGCATTGACTGGGTCGTAGAAAACGCTAGCCGCATTGTGGGTTGGGTGCTCACCCACGGGCACGAAGATCACATCGGCGGCATCCCGCACATGCTCAACTTGCTGCCCAAGCTACCTATTTATGGTGCTAAATTAACCCTTGGGCTTTTGCGTGGCAAATTTGATGAGTTTCGCATTCGCGAAAACGATGTTGATCTTAAAGAGGTTTCAACCGATGAACGCATCAAACTCAGCAAATATTTTACGGTAGACATGTTTCGTATGACTCACTCCATTCCTGACAACTCGGGTTTGGTGATTCACACACCTGTCGGCAGAATTGTGCACAGTGGTGACTTCAAGCTAGATTTTCACCCTGCTGATGGCAAAACAAGTCATTTACACAAACTGGCGCAAGCCGGTGAAGAAGGCGTTTTGGCACTCATTTCAGATTCCACCAATGCTGAACGCCCCGGCTACACGCCAAGCGAAGACATGGTGAAAGACGCACTTGCTCACATCATCAATCAGGCTAAAGGGCGGGTCATTGTCACCACGTTTAGTTCGCACGTCCACCGCTTGCAAAACCTTATCTGGATTGCAGAAGAAAACGACAGGCGGGTGGTCATTGAAGGTCGTTCGATGACTAAAATGACCAAAATTGCTCAAGAACTTGGTTACTTAAAGACCAAGCAACCGCTTGTACACACCAACGATATTGCTGACCTAGCAGACGATAAAGTGCTGTTTTTATGTACTGGCTCTCAAGGTCAACCGATGGCGGCACTGTCGCGTTTAGCTTCGGGAACGCACCGCAAAATTAGTTTGCAACCAGGTGACACGGTGGTCATGTCGTCAAATCCAATTCCAGGTAACGAAGAAGCGGTTAACCGCGTTATCAACCAGCTTTATAATATTGGGGTGGATGTTTTTTATCCGCCTCAATACCGCGTTCACGCATCTGGGCACGCCAGTCAAGAAGAACTTAAGCTTATTCTTGACCTCACCCGGCCTAGATTTTTCTTGCCATGGCACGGTGAGCCGCGTCATCAAATTAATCACCTTAGACTCGCAAAAAGCATGGTGCATCCACCTGAAAAGTGTTTGCTGGCAGAAAATGGCGACGTGATTGAAATCACTCGAGACAGCTTTGAGGTAGTCGATAACGTTGATGCTGGGCTCATCTACATTGACAACATTGGCAACAATGAAATTAGTGAGCCGATGATTCGTGACCGACAGACCTTATCTAGTGAGGGTGTGGTGATTGTGATTGCGCTTGCGGGGCGTTCACCAAGTGTAGAAGTCATCAGTCGGGGTGTTGCCCAAGACGAAAAAGAATTTAACAGCAACATTGAAGATATTGCTCTTACGAACCTCAAACGTGCTATTCGAGAAAAGCGCAATTTAGATAGTATCCGTGATGATATTTTTTACCCTGTACGTCGCTATGTACGTAAAGCAACTGGCCGCGATCCATTGATTCTACCAACAGTATTAGAAAGCTAAACTGCAGGTTTACAACCTATTAAAATGATGCGTCAATGTAATTGTTGACGCGTTTTTTCATGTATCTGTTTAACATTTTCAAGATTGGTTCCCCCATACTAATACTAAATTGACTCGAGGATGTCATAATTTGAATCGTCTAAGGGTACACGCTCACGCGTTTTTCGCATGGCACAACGTACCATGCGAAAAACACTTTAGTATAAATAGGTCGATTTCTACTCCCCTAGGTCGCACGCGCAACGCCTGTGGCAGCTACTCGTGGAAATGCTATGTTGTGTTACTTTTGACGTTACAGACAGGGATTTAGGCTAAATGTAGCGTTAGCCGTAAGTATGGAGCTAGCTTCATACTTACCGAGCTAGGCGAGTACTAACAGATCTGCTCCGTTTACAGTTCAATGTTTATGCATATCGCTATATAAGATTTAAACTGACTCGAGTAAGAGTTTTGTAAGAATAGGTTTGCTATCATCTTTCAACTTGGTACGGGTACGTATGTACCTGAGCAACTTGCTGAAAGTAAGTAAGGGGAATGTATGCTACAACCTAAAACACCCAACTTTTTACCTTCGTTGAAGTTACACTCACAAAAGCGATACGAGCAACTACAAAGCAAGGTACTACGTAAACCCTCTCAGATAGAGTATTTGATTGTTCTAGGAGTTGTGCTGCTCGTATTTGTTGTAAATGCTAGTGGCTATCAGCGAATACGTGAAGAGCAAACGCGCGTGCTTGAACTAGCAGAGCACGATGCCGAAGCTACCGTAGCACTCATCGAAGGCGTGTTTTGGCGAACAATCCATGCCAATCGATTAATTCTTGGCGGGTTAGCCGCAAATCTGCCTCGTATTGACAACTTTATGGAGTTAGAAAATCCTGAAGTACAACAAGCACTGAATCAAGAAGGGCTTATTTTTCCTTTTGCTCAAGATGTGCTTTTACTCAACCGTGCTGGATTGCGAGTCAATGCTGCCCAGACAGATGTCAGCGGTCCACCTATCAGCCTTGCTGACCGGGACTATTTTGAGGTTCACAGCAGTGGACGTATGGCTTACGAATACGGCAACCGAGACGAACTTTATTTTACAGAACCCCTAGACGCACGCGTGGGAGATGTTTGGTTTGTTGCTGTAAGCAAGGGTCTTTACACGCCTCGAGGTGAATTTACAGGTGTTGCGGTGAGCTTACTGGTATCTAACATTATTTCAGATTTTTATACTTCGGTACTTGGTGAATGGCAAGGCGACATTAGTTTATGGCATAGTGCAGGCAAATTGGTTGCCCGCGGCCCTTTGGAAGATGCATCTATCTTGGGGCAAGATTACAGTGATAGCGAGTTTATTAAGACCTTGTTTGGCCGTGAACGCATTGCCACTGAACGCGTGCTTAGCCCCGTTAGCAATGAACAAGAGATTGTTAGCTATCACCGTGTAGAGGGGTATCCGTTTGTGATTTCTGCGGGTATTCCGGTGACAACAGTGCTCGAGCCGTGGCGCCGTTACCGCAACTCGTTCATAATAGCAAGCATTGTTCGGTCGTTGCTCGTCAGTTTAGCAGCGTGGTTTTTGTGGCGCTATCTTGTTTCTAAACAACGCCACGATGCTACTGTTGCGCGCGCGCAGGGTGCCCTTGACACAACCCGCCAGCTCCAACAGATGTTACTTCCCAATCAACAAGAGCTCGAGGCTGCTGAGGGACTCGACATTGCCGGGTTTATGCGACCTGCCGAAGACGTCGGTGGTGACTACTATGACGTGCTACCTTACGAAGGCGGCCTCAGAATCGGCATGGGTGATGTCACTGGGCACGGGCTCGAGAGTGGGCTCATCATGATTATGACCCAGACGGTAGTACGCACGTTGCTTGAAAGTGGTATTCACGATCCTAAGTTGCAGTTTGATATTTTAAACCGCACGCTTGCACAAAACATTAAGCGCATGAATTCAGATAAAAGCCTGACGCTTGCTTTACTCGATTACAATAGCGGCAACCTCAAATTAAGCGGTCAACATGAAAGTGTGCTACTCATGCGTGCAGATAGTAACTCGTGTTATATCGACACCATGGATTTAGGATTTTTTGTGGGCTTAGAAAATAACAATATTAGTCGCTTCGTGAGCCAAAAAGACATTGACCTAGCTATTGGTGATGGTGTGGTGCTTTATACCGATGGTATTACTGAAGCCCCCAATACACAGGGTGAACTGTATGGGCTCGAGCGCTTGCGTAGGGTTGTAGAAGAGCACTGGCAAAAACCTGCCAAAGTGATTCAAGACGCTGTTATTGCAGATGTTACTGCTTACACAGGTGATGCTAGCAATGATGACGACATCACGTTGTTAGTTCTAAAACGCCAAGCTTAGAGTTTGGGAACAAGCAATACGCTCGAGGCTTACAAGACACCTTTAGCCTCGAGTGTAAGTTGCATGTCGAGCCACGCTTGAACTTTTCCCAAGGTGGTCGCCATATAGGTGCGGTCATGGGGGATGACGTCGTCTTGGGTTAGCAGGGCGTCGTTAGGCCGTCCATATCCGTCCCAGCCAGCAACAGGTAGCGAACTGCCCGTTTCGTAAAGGGCAATAAGACGGCTTAGCGGCGCTTCGTACAAAGCTGTCAACTCTATTTTGTGAGGTAAGTAGTGCTCGAGCGGTTGCTGTTCGCGGAGCACATAAATGTCTTGAAACTCGCGGTCAATTAACTCAGGATAATGGCGCTCCATGCAGCGCGTTTCCAAAAAACTAAGCCTATCTACATTAATCTCTAAGCCAATTTCTTCGTAGGCTTCGCGGACAACTTCGTTTAAGGTTTCACCAGCTTGAAAATGCCCGCCCACGGTGGTGTCAATTTTATTGGGTTCAATTTGTTTGTATTTGCTGCGACGTTGTACCAGCACGTAGCTGTCATCACGGACAATCCACAGGTGAAAACAGCGGTGCCAATCGCCGTCGCGGTGAACATCACCCCGTGGTTTCACCTCACCAGTAGGTGCGCCGGTTTCATCGAGGACGTCTAGCAACTCGTGGTCAGGGTCTTGGTGGTTGATGAGTGCCATTATTAATTAACCTTACGAAACATATTCAAGGGCTCTAGAGTAGATTTACGAGACATTGGGGATGATCTGGGTGACAACACATTGCCAGCTAGCTTGGCGCTTTGCGTAAACTCGCAAATAGCGTTGAGTAAATTAGTAACTGCGGTCTTTGACAGATAATTTATCTGATTGAGATAGTAACCACTCACACACAGCATGAACAGCACCTTTGCTGGTTTTAGTTACCAACGGGTCACCGAAGGGCTCGAGTGCCACAATAACCTCAGCATCTGTGTAAGGTTCTTTTTGACGGACGCTCACCAAGACCTGCTGGCGCAAACTGGGTTCGTTGATTGTTGCCCGAATCAATAACTTGGGTTCCTGCAAACTGCGGGTTACTTCATGCAAAATAACGTGACCATCAGCGTAGTCCTCAACGAGCTTGGTAAACGTTAACTCTACGGGTAAATCACCAGCTAAAACTGCATGCGCCATAACCTGTTTCCTCTGTAAGATAGGGTAATGCTTGGTAGATGATGTGTCTGTGCGGGTAAATACTTGATAGTAAAGAGGTTTACCTTGAGCTTTCCATTTGAGTGCGTATTTGGTGGCAAACACAGCGTCAGGTGCGGGGCGCGTTACAAGTTGGTAGAGACCCGTTTGGACTGACTCAGCTCGGGCTTGCGCTAAGTAATCTGGATGATCGGTAGCCAGTCTTATTTCGCCCCTATGGCTTAAACGGGTTGCCGCTAACTCAAAAAAGGGGACCCGTAACAGCCGATTTTCTGCGTGCCGCTCTTTGGGCCAAGGATCAGGAAAATTTACGGTGATTGAACTGAGGCTGGCTTGTGCAAACAGATGTTGTAAAGCAAGTTGAGCAGTCACTTTAAGCAGTTTGACGTTGGTGATACCCTCTCTGGCTAAACGTTTGCGCGCGCGCGCAATACTAGCTCCTGAAAGTTCTACCCCAACAAAACGGTCGTTAGGCGCTTCTTGAGCTCGAAATGCCGTATAGCGGCCGTCACCAAAACCAACCTCGAGGTGCAAATCACCTTTTTGTGTGAAGCTATTATCCCAATCAATAGGAAACAAATACTGCTGATAGTTGACAAAAGCTAACACTGGTTCAATAACGTGCGATTGAGCAGAAGGCGTGAGATTGAGATTATTGGGCAATGTTGTGATCATAGGTGGGTAGCAAGTAGCTCCTATCTGGAACCCGCAGTTTTCGTGACATGTGCTTAGCGGTTAAGGATGGGCGCTGCTGAGTTTGGTGAGTATCACTTTTCAACTTGGAGGTACTTAAGTGTGGTGGTGAGGTTAATTGCATATGGAATTTGGTAGGTGCTGGTTTGTCGTGTTGCAATTCACATGGGTTATCGTATGAAGGTGAAACGTAGGCTTGCTGCTCAAACAGGATAATTTAAGCAGGAAGCACAACTGCGCGAACAAAAAGTCAGGTCTTAATCAACAGGTTTAACCAAAAGTTCAGTTTTAGCAGCTAAGTCGAGTGCAAACAAGGTATCTCTCGAGAACATAATGCTGCTACCGATGCTGTCCATACTCTGTACGTGAAATACGTAAACCTTGCCATCAGGACGGCGGCAAGCAATGCGGCTGGGTTCGTGTCCTAAGGCCATACTCCACATACCTAACAAGTTGCTGTCTAACCCAACGGTTTTTTGAGGCAGGTTAGTTTTGGACATCTGGGCGTAAAGCCTAGCTGTTTTGAGTTTATTGCCTTTAAACGTAAGTGCGCCCACCCGCATAAGGCGGGTTGTGATCTGCTTAACCATGTCAAGCTCGAGGTCAACTTCTTCAGCAATTTGGCGCAAGTTTTTCTTACCGTCAATAACCTGCAAAACCAAAATTTCTTTGTCGTACAAAGTTAAGTTGGTGTTTGACATTTTGTCGGTAAGCACTGGGACCGCGGAATCTGGCGAAGTATTTTTGACACTGCTAGGGCGCTTAGCTTCATCTATACGGCGGATAACCTCGAGCAACAAATTTTCAGTGCTCAGATCAATCGTTTGTTGGCCTACCGCACTGCCACCTGCCCGAAAGTCAAACTTGCCACGCTCATCTGAAAACAGCAGATATACCGCTTCAACACCTTGTCTGCTAGCAAATTCTGCATGAATAACGCGCCCAGAATTAAAATAAACCTTAGCTGGTCCCTTAGGATGCTCAACAGTTAGACGCCCTGTACGCGACGACGAAGCAAACAATTGAAAAAGGTCAACGAGTGAAAAGAGTCCTAAGGTTCCGGTCACAAGTTGTATTGTAACGCGAAAATGCCCTGCGTGACACTAGTGGGAAGCACGGACAGATAACAAACTCAATCAGATGTGGTTTTGTGCGCAATATCTGCATCTGTAACCCTATCTGTAACCCTATTTTCAGTTGCAACTACGGTGGTGACAACTTCTTCAGAGATTAGAAACAGCGGGTTAGCGATACGGGTTAAATCATTTGCTAACTTGGTCTGTGCTGACTCATTAAATACAGTTGCTTCCAAGGTTGCCATATCTGCAAAGTAGACCTCCGTGATATAGCGATATTTAGGCTCACCAAACGGCGAAGGGTGCACTCTGTAAAAATCAGTTTTGAGTGTAGGCGGTTTGGCGTTATCAGCTTGATGTGTTTGGGTACGCCAATTCAAAAACGCGTCATGATCGGCATCTTCAGGAAGATTGTAAAGGATAGTGAGTTTGACCATGTATTAGTCTACGTTAAATTGCTACTGGGTTTTGCGTGAGCGTAGTCTCATATGACGTTAACAACTACAGCATCAGCAACTATTGATGTTAGCAAACACGATGTTAGTTAAGTACGCTGTTGGCAGCTGTGATGTTAGCAACTAGGATGTTGGTAGATGTTGATGCTCATAGCTACAACATCAGCAAGCACGCTGTTGGTAGGGGTGACACTCGTAAGAGTTTATTTAATAATACTTGACTACGATGGTTCGGACACTTTTTACAAACTCTGTTACCGATGCAAATAGAATCTTGGAAGCAGATTGCAACGTTATGTTGGTGACGCGAATTAATCTTCTGAGATTTAATACCTGTCCGAAGTATTAAATCAGATACAAAATACTTTAGATGCGATATGCAATAGCTAACGTATTATGTAGTTTTGTTAAGCGTACTTAGGGTCAACTCACTAAAATGGTGCCGAAGAAGGGACTCGAACCCTCACACCTTGCGGTACACGACCCTGAATCGTGCGCGTCTACCAATTCCGCCACTTCGGCTTAGACCCGTATTTTATACAGCTTGATGCTAACCCGCAAGCACTAGATAACATCAGATGATTCAGACTATGACATTCAAGAGTCAATTTGGTATGAAGTATCTGCAAGCTAAGTACACGACAATTTTGCAAT
>CAZMCW010000016.1:0-5239 GCA_964564405.1 uncultured bacterium | reverse complement strand
GAGAACTCGCTATTGCAAAATTGTCGTGTACTTAGATCTGCAAGTTAAAAAATGACACTTACCAAATTTAGCAGCGCTCATCCTTAACCGCTAACTGCTATTTGGCAACTGTAGTTTTTAAATAAGAGGTACTTATGCTGGAGCTTGACACGTCAAGCGTCAGTTTATATAAGCGCACTACTGTAACGCATGAGCCAGCTGCCAGCCTCAATTAAAGCGTACATCATGATGCCAATGGCAACACCTGCAGCAAGTTGGTCAATCCGTCTATCAGCAGGTAGACCTTGACGTGCAAACCCCCACAAAAAACCGCCAACAATGCCCCCCAGGTGTCCCCAGAGTGAAACATTGGGAACGGCGAGCGAAAACACAACAATTAAGAGCATCCATTGCAGTAAGCTTCTTGCCAGCGCACGTTCGCTAGGGTCACGTTTGCGCAGCGCGTCTGCTAGGAGAGCTGCAGCAATACCGAGCACGCCACCAGACGCACCTACCAAAACAAGTTGATCACCCGCTTGTGCAATGGCTGTAAGGTAAGCACCTAAAAATGTGCCAAATGCAAACGCAGTAAATATGTTTGGCCAATAGCGGCGAGTTTCGTAAAGCCTGCCGATGTCCCAAAGCACCCACATATTGAGGGCAATGTGTAAAAAATTGCCGTGAATAAACCCGTACGAAAGGTAGCGCCACCATGCGTCTGCTTCAGGTACAGGCAAGTTGACAATAAACCCTGCCATCTGTTGGGCAGCAGTAGGACGTAAAGATTGATTGATAAATAGCTGAACGCCGTAACAGGCAGTTAAAACAGCAACCAGCGCTAGGGTTGCATTGGCACGGCGCAACTGACGACTAGCAGGTAGTGGTTGACCGAGACGGCGCAAGTGTTCAGCAAGATGCGGCGCTTGCACCTGTGACGCAAGGCTGTAAGCTTTTGCATAAAACTGTGCAGCAATGGTGGGTTGGGCAGCGCGTTCTGCGGTCTCAGCCAACAAGCTGAGCTCTCTAACGCCAATATCGTGACTTTGTAGGGCTTCGCGGACGCCGTTAAACTCACCTCGAGCAGCGTGCAAATAAGCTTTACTTAAACCCAAACTGCGGTAGCCCACAGGACCTTGACCTTGAGCGCGCCAGCGTACCTCGAGTGCTTCTGTCTCTGCTCGAGCTAGCGCCATATCACCTAATTTGGTAAGCGCGTGAATACGTGCTGAAGCAGCCAGAAGAGCGTTATCACCATGCACAGGTGGCATGATACTCGCGAGCTCCTGCCAGCGTTCTAAAAGCTCAAAAGCTTGCATAGCAATGAGTAAACTGGTGTCATTGCGAATGTACTGTTGATCAAGAGGTTGGTCGGCATTGTAATTTATAAGCTCGAGCGCCCGCTCAGCATCACCTTGTCGCAGTGCTGCTTGGGCAAGCAGTCGTTGAATACTTTCACGCCCTCCTGCGGTCCAATAAAGCGTACTGACAAGTGCGTCGACCACACGGTAGCGTCTCGAACGCGTTAAGATAGTTAGGAAATAAGGTAGAAGAATATATGCGCCGCAAAAAACAAGTAGTACAATGCCTAGCATTTGTAAACTTAAGGTGTTTAATCCGGTTGCGAGTGCTAACGTTTGCAAGCGTCCAAAACCAAACGTTAAACCTGCACTTAATATAGTAGCTAATATTGTTTTGAGCGGAACTTCGCTCATTAGTGGCGCAATTCGTATCATTAAACGGCTTGTGTAAAGTCCGCTAATGGTTAGAACGAGCGCAAGTAGGCTGAGTTGATTCATTAGCTTAGCTTAGCTGTTAGTTGGCAGCCTGTCTGCTCGTGAGATTGCCATCTTGCTGTGTAGGGTTATATATAACTAGCAATTTAAGCAACGCTCGAAGAATGTTGAAAGTAGCTAGTTTAGCTATGTCATGATGGTGGGGTAGTTTTGCTGATTGCTTACTCAAAGATGACTTCTCATATCCTTTCCGGCTAGTTCCTTGAAGGATTAAACCACCTATAAGGTATAGAAAAAGCTACCGATATAAGCGGGAACAGCGTAAAGCCCATAGGAGTTTATAAAGTGTTTAATCGAAATCGGTATTAAAGCATTAACTCACGTGGTGCTTGGCATGAGCGAAGTAATACTCCTGTAAAAGCAACTACTAACATAGGTGGAAACGGTATAGAACCTGTAGGTGTCTACGTAGTGTCCATAGTGCCTAGTTGAACTTGGTGTTACCCAGTACAGCATGACATCGCACAGCATAATTATTGCTAAACAAGCTGATTAGACGTGTCAGATGCTGTTAACCTCTAGTAGAGGCGAGTAAATGTAGATGTTGCTAATTGCAAAAAAGGTTGATGAAGCTTTGTGGTTGATGAAGCTTTGTGGTTGATGAAGCTTTGTGGTTGATGAGATTTTGTAAAGGTTGCATCCACCTGACTAAGGTATTTGGGAGACTTTACTCGAGGTTGTACAAATACATCCAAATGCACCCAGAGTGCAACTGAAAAGTGCAGATACTATCATCAACTGGTTCATTGTATTGACGTAGATCTATCAACTGACGTAGATCTATCAGCTGATGTTAGTTAAGACTAAAACGCAATTTAACGCTTGCGCACACTGCAAGCAAGATGGTTATGGAAAGAGGATAAAGAGATGTTGGTAATCATAGGGATCATACTGGCGTATTTGTTAGGCAGCATTCCAACTGGCTACTTGGTTGCCAGAGCCAACGGTGTGAACATTCAACAAATTGGCTCTGGCAATATTGGGGCGACCAATGTCTTGCGCGCTGTTGGGCGAGGTGCTGCTGCCATTGTTATTATTGCTGATCCACTTAAAGGTATGGTTGCTGTGTGGTTAGCTATGCTGGCCAACCTAGGTGGCTGGGGAACAGTGCTATGCGGTTTGGCAGCTGTCTTAGGCAACAACTTTAATATCTTTTTGCGGCTCAAAGGTGGTAAAGGTATTGCGACCAGCATTGGTGTGTTTATTGCGCTAGCGCCTGTGAGTACCAGTTTAGGTATTTTAATGGGTGTATTTACCATTGTATTATGCCGCTATGTGTCGATGGGATCAATGATTGGCATGTCGGTAACACCTCTGTTTTTAGCTCTCCACCGCCCCGAATTTAGTGTGCCTAAGATGTGCTTGAGCGTCACTTTGTTAGTGCTCAGCGTTATGCGCCACCGCAACAACCTCGAGCGTCTTGCTAAAGGTACTGAAAGGCGCATTGGTGAACGGGTAGATAATACGTCAACACGTGAATCATCCACCAAGCAACCATCTACACCTGAAGCAGGTTCTGCAGCAGAAAACTTGACAGCTGAAGGCAATGCTAAGGTGTCGCCAGAAAACTCAGCGGACGTGGAGCAGTTGATATAGCACTTTTTGCAAGCTACGTTGCTTTACCGTATGTCTACTATTGCCTCAGTGTACGCGTTTGGGTACAAGCAAGGTTAAACTCACGCTAACTCAAAGCTAAGTTCAACCTTGCCAGCGCGTTCGTGGCGCACAGTTAGGTTGACCTCGCCACCTGTGGGCGCGTGAATAAGCCACTCGAGCTTCAGCCGGTCATCGCTTGCATCAGCTAGTTCGCGTCTGCCGGGACTGCTTGATTTATACGCGCGACCTTCAAGTTGACCGTGCACTTCACGGGGTTTGCCTAGTTTGAGGCTGGCACCGTCAGGTAGGGAGATTTCGGTGACGACCCCGCGTACAACGTCGTTGCTAAGGGCTTGTTTTGTGACATAGCTCGGTAACCAACCCGTATTTTGGACAACTACTTGAAGATGGTAAACGCTTTGTTCGAGCTTGTCTAGCGTGTGACTGTGAAGGTCTAACTTGGGTGAAATAAGTAAGTGCCAGAGGATCCACTCGGGAAACTTAGCCAGCTCCGCTTCCAAAAATTTAGCAGGTGGGTTGCGCCACGCATATTGGTAGTCCCAGCCGCCTAGCTCAACGGGTCCTAATTCAGGGTGTTCAAAGGCGTACCAATCAACATAGCCTTGACCGTCTAAGGCGGTATCACTCCACTCGAGCAACTTGAGATCATCTGCAAACGGGTGATCGCGGTACCAGTCAATAAACTTGTAGTCGTTAATACCCGCTTGTCGTTGCGGGCTCCAAATTTCCACCGTCCACGCAAACATGCCCAAATGGTCATACAACCAGTCATCAAACCCGCCGGTAATCACCTGTTTAGGGTGGTACTTAAAGTCATGAAACACGCTGATGTTGGGGTAGCCGGTAATCTCTGTCCCTTTATCCCCAATGCGCTTAAACGTCCACAAATCCTCAGCGGCCATCTCGTCATCCGGTTTATGGCTGTACGGGCGCAACAAAACACCACTGAGGGTATGAAAGGTCATACCGCCCGTAATATTTTTATGACGGACAATAAAGTCCACTAAGTTGCGTACCTCGGATTCGGAGGTAGGAAACGGACCCGCCCCAACCTGCTCGTTTTCTTGCCGCCAATTGGCTGGAAAATTTCGGTTGAGGTCTAAACCCTCTTTCTTAGGCTGCATCTTTAACGTCACACCGTCGTAGTTGTCCAGACGTCCTTCGGGCAGCAAACGGTAGTAGGTGCCGCCGACCTCAGTGGGTTCGCGTTGCACCAGCAAACGCGGTTCTTGCTCGCTAGCTTTCCACGGGCCGTTGGGATCTTGAATGCGCATCATAAGCATGCGCCCGTCACCGTCAATGTCTTCTTGGTGGAGGCCGTCAAGAGGCTCTTCATCAAATGGGTAAGGGCGGGTGGACGAACGAATGAGTTTGGGCTTGTCTGCTAGCGCCCATTCCGCGCCATCTGGGTTAACCCTAGGGCAAATATAAAACGTACGGCTGTCGAGTGCGCGGGTGACATCTTCCCGGGAGCCGTAATGTTTAAGCATAAAGTCGATAAAGTATATGCACGCGGCCGACGGCGAAACTTCGGTAGCGTGAATGTTGCCATCTAGCCACAAGGCAGGTTTGTCTTCTGGTGAGTCCAGCTTGTTATTGCTCAAGGTGATGAGCCACACCTCACGCCCTTCGTAGCTGGTGCCGATCGACTCGAGCGTTACAAGATGTGGATGCTCACGCGCAAACGCGTTCAAAACCTCGGTAAGTTCGTCGTAGCGGTAGTAACGGTCATAGGCGACGTTTGGCATAAGTGAGTCCCTTCATATAAACAAGTTCACGTGCAGATACAGCAGTAATGATTAGACGTACTAAACTGTGACGCCAATAAATTAATTTAATCACAATGGCTA
>CAZMCW010000015.1:0-26313 GCA_964564405.1 uncultured bacterium | reverse complement strand
ACAGATGTCAAACCACAGCAACCCAAACAAACGCAACCTGATTATGGCTTTGCCGCACCCAGTTTAGGACAGTTTGAACGCGAGCTTAATATTCGTGGCGAGCGCGTTGAGCAAGGGCTCGAGAAAGTCCGTGACTTCTTACTGGAGGCGCGCTCACTCAAAGTCACCCCCGTGCGCATTTTGCATGGCAAAGGCACGGGAACTTTACGCGACGCTGTACGCAACTACCTCAAAAGCGACAGTGCCGTCACCCGCTTTGAAGACGCAATTCCCTATGAAGGCGGACACGGTGTGACGGTTGCCCATCTACGCCTCTAATTTAGTTATATTTAGTCTAATTCTGATGCTGGTTTTGATGCCGGTTCTGATACCGGTTCTGATACCGGTTCTGATACTGGGGTCTCACGACTGTCTTTGGGCAAGTCATCTGGCTGAATTCGTGCTGCCCAAGCAACTTGCCGCCACAGGCCGCGCACGGCTGCAAGGTCGCGTGCGGTCATATCAGCGCTGTCAAATACCCGCCGGAACAAGGTCATGGCGCTGGTTTCACGCTGGGCATCTGTGTAACCGATAAGGTGCAATACATCCTGCAACTGGGTGTACATGCTTTCCATATCAGCTCGAGGTAGATGTGGGGCTGACGTAACCACATCTTTCACCGATGCTGTCTTCGTCTGACCACTGACAAACCACTCGTACGCAATCACATGCACCGCTTGCGCCAAGTTAAGTGAGGCATACTCGCCTGTAGGAATCGTAATGTAGCCTTGGCAATGCTGTAAATCTTCGTTGGATAAACCAAAGTCCTCAGGTCCAAAGACCAGCGCAGTTACCTCATGTGAAAAAGCTTGGGTTGCTTCTCTGGGTGTATACACCCGATCTTCAGCAACCCTCGAGCGGGCAGTCGTACCCAACGCCAACTGACAAGACGCCAATGCATCTGGCAAGGTCTCACAGATGACGGCCTTGTCTAGTACATCTGCTGCATGAGAGGCTAAGGCGTAAGCGTCAGCATCTAGCTTGCAACGCGGCGCAACGATATATAGCTCTTTAAAATTGAAATTTTTTATGCCCCTAGCTGCCGCACCAATATTGGCTGACTTCTTAGGGCGTACCAACACAAACCGAGTCGTCACAAGTTTAAGTATAGCAATAGATTGGAAGCTTACGGATACCGCTTCAGTTAAGCTTGATGTCTTTATAGTCACAATGCTTATAGAAGATCATAACTCAAGAGTATGCATCCTAAATAACGCTCGTCAAGCTATCACTTACTGTCATCATGTTGTACGCGTTTAGGTAATTTGCCAAAGATATTACGATGGTAAAATGATAGGCAAAGTACATGCTGCAACATCCGTAAAAGGACGTCAGTAAAAAGATGTTAACTCAATACGATGTTGCTTTTAAGCTAGTCGTGTTAGGCTTAAACTATGCTCGGTAACATTTTTAGAAAAGAGCCGAACAATCCTAAAGTTCCACCCGGTCAAAGTGTGACAGACCGCTTTCCAGTGCTCACATATGGCCCCACGCCACGGCTCGAGCCGGCAGATGTTAGCCTGACTATCTCAGGGTTAGCTCAAGCGCACACGTTTAGCTGGGACGACCTGCTAGCTCTACCCCAAACAACTATCACCAAAGACTTTCACTGCGTCACTCGCTGGTCTAAAATGGATGTCACTTGGACAGGTGTCCTCACCACAGATTTGTTGGCGGTACTCACACCCGACCCTAGCGCAACCCACATTATGTTTCACTGCTATGGCGGCTACACGACCAACCTACCGCTGGACGACTTTCTAGCTGATGGTTGCATGTTAGCCCACACGCTTGAAGGTGAGCCTATTCCCACTGAACATGGCGGCCCATTACGTTCAATTATCCCGCACTTGTATGCGTGGAAAAGTGCCAAGTGGCTTTCAGGCGTTGAATTTATGGATAGTAACGCACCTGGCTTTTGGGAAAAAAATGGCTATCACATGCGCGGCGATCCGTTTGCTGAGGAACGCTACAGTTAAGGGTTTACCAGTTGTTTCTAGCGTTTATGGAACTTAAGCTGCAATTTATTTATCAAGGTAATTGTGTGCACGCGCAACGCTCCAAACACCAGCTAGACGCTGCACTTCATTATTTAAGCTCGCGCCTCGCCCGGCAAAGCATCTATTTGCGTGTACTTAGCAAACAAGGCACAAAAACGCGTGTGTATGTTAATGGCTTAAGCCCATTTCGAGCCGTTAATCAAACTTGTAGTTGCGGACAGCAAGACGTTTGTGATGGTTTTTCTTATGATGGCGAATTTTTTAGCCATTTGACTGAGGCTGTTGTCAAAGATGTCGTGCTCGAGTTTGCTATAACCCAAACAACCACACTCTCAAACAGCAGACACGCAAACCTCAAACAGCAAAGCCACAACCGACAAACGCTGTCGTGTTGTGGCTCTGGTTGCGCAGATTGCCCTTACTAAAAGCTTACTAAAAGGAAATTGGCGTTACTGAGCTTGCGCGCTAAGCTGACGTACCCGCTGAATGAGGCGTGATTTTTTGCGAGCAGCGGTATTTTTGTGCAAAGTTGAGCGAAGTGCCGCTTTGTCAATCAAGCTGATGGCTGTTTGCTGGTGCTTGAGTGCTTCGTCTACATTGCCGCTTTCGGCAGCCTCGAGTGCTTTTTTAGTGTAAGTACGAATGGTGCTTTTTCTCGAGCGATTTAACGTTCTTGACTTATCTGATTGGCGTTTGTACTTCATTGCCGATGGGTTTCTTGCCACAGTTCTCCTCCAGAATAACCGCAGAATAATAGCACGACATCGCTGTAAACGCAATGCCGTACTGAACCTTTACCAAAATGTTTAAACAGTTGCTTAATGCTCGACTAGCTACTCAACTCGCCAATAATCGCAAACATAGGTAAGAACATCCCTGCTACAATGAACCCAACGATAGTCCCTAAAAACACGATCAGCAGTGGCTCGAGGGCTGCAGTGAGGCCTTCAATCGCTTCGTCAACTTCACGTTCAAAAAATGAAGCCACTTTCTCGAGCATATCATCAACGGCACCCGTTTCTTCGCCAATACTAATCATTGAGGTTACCAGGGGTGGAAATACGTGCGGGTGCTCTCTAAGCGTTGTACTGATCTGCTCACCACGCTGCACACCTTCAA
Source organism: uncultured bacterium (assembly GCA_964564405.1). Classification (GTDB taxonomy): domain Bacteria; phylum Deinococcota; class Deinococci; order Deinococcales; family Trueperaceae; genus JBCCBI01. The sequence continues at coordinate 23,155 of CAZMCW010000015.1, read as the reverse complement.
TCGTATCATCGAGTACGTCTTCAATAATAATGTTACCAGCGGTACCCTTGGTAATCTCCAACGATTCAATAATGTTTACACCACTTTTGAGCAGCAACCCAAACGTGTTAGCAAAACTAGCAATCGACGACTTCTGTACCAAGTTACCCACTACAGGCGCGCTCAACAAAATTTTGTCGATTACGTGCCTGCCTTGGTCTGTTTTGTAGGCAGCAAAAATAGCAAAGCCAATGCCCCCGAAAATGACAGGTAATACATACCAAAAGTTTTGCAAGAAATTACTAATCCCCATCAAAACTTGCGTAATGAAAGGTAGTTCCCCACCTAAATCATTTAGAATACCGCCAAACTGAGGCACAATTGAGGTGAGCAAAAAATAGGTCACCCCTAAGGCAATAGTCATAACAACCGCTGGGTAGGTCATAGCACTACGAAGTTTGCCTTTAAGCGCTTCTTGCTTTTCTTGATAGGCTGCAATGCGGTCAAGAATGCCATCTAGGTTACCAGAGACTTCACCAGCTTTAACTAGATAAACGTAGAGTTTATTAAAAATACGAGGGTGTTTTCCTAGAGCTTCGGAAAGTGGTAAGCCCGTTTCAACATCTTCACGAACTTTGCGCAACGCAACTTTTAGCCCTTGTTTTTCAGCTTGCTCTTCCAAGATAGACAGCGACTGCACAATGGGTAAGCCTGCTTGAATAATAGTAGCAAATTGCCGGCTGAACAAACTGACATCGCGGGTGTTGGGTTTGGCACCAGGATCGAGCCAAGCAGGTAGTTTAATATCTGCATTAAACCCTGATTTTGGTTTTGAAATTTCAGTGACAAATAGGTTTTTTTCGCGCAGCATGCGCCCGATCTCAGCTTGAGACTCAGCTTCAATCGTTGCTTCGATGGCTTTACCAGCGCGGTCTCGAGCCTTGTAAGCGTACGTAGGCACGGTTCACCTCCACGTTCATCTTAGTACCATTATGAACTATATCTGGCAGGCTTGCAGTAAGGTTTGTTAACGTTTGTGCTAGACAAATTAGTTTGTAACTGCTGCGCTAGCTTTGATAAACACTACTTAATCATGACATTTGCATGTAGTCACTGTCGTTCTGGCACGCTATTATCACGCCATCTTTGTAGTGTGTTAATACCGTCCATGTTCATACTTCCTTTAATTAGTAAATAGGCTAAAGTGATGTTGGAAACATCGGATGTTTTATAGCCAAGCTGGTAATACATGCCCTAGCTGATGCTTGTAGTGATCAACCTTAAGCCTTAATATCTTTTGAGCCTCAATATCTAAAGTTGTTAGCAAAAATAAGTTAGATTCTGATGGAGTGCGTGATGTCTTATGAAAAACTTACTTCCCAATAGCTCGAGCCTCGCCTTCGTTGAAGCCATGTACGAAGAATACTTACGCAATCCAGACGCTGTGGATGCGCATTGGCAAGCGTACTTTAACGAACACCATAACGAACACGATGAGCTTTCATCTAATAACGGCCACACTTGGCGTGCCGAACCTGCATTTAAAGCGCGTAGTCTATTTAATCCACCAACTGGCACCTCGCGTAATGGTGCTGGCAATCATGTAGCTAATAGCAATCCTATAGCTAAAAACGGATATGTGGCGAGTGCCCTACCAACTCCAACTCAACCTAGCTCTGCCAATGGTACTCCACCTCCCGCTGTTCGTTCAGATGATACTGGTACCCTTAACAATTATCAACAAGCATCTCACCAAGCTGCCAGTTTAGATCATGGCGGTTCAGCAACATTGCAATACAAAGTGGAGCGAATGATTCGCAATTACCGCTTACACGGGCATAGTGCTGCCAAACTTGATCCCCTTGACCGACCTAGAGAAGCTGCTGAAGAACTTGACCCCAGCTATTATGGATTTGCCGAAAGCGATCAAAACCGCACTATCTTGAGTGGCACGATGGCAGGCACGACTATTGCAAATGCTATTGCAACTTTGCAAGCAACGTATTGCCGTTCAATTGGCGTGCAATTTATGCACATTGATGACCAAGCGGTGCGCATTTGGCTCCAAGAACGTATGGAGCAAACCCAAAACCGCCTCGAGCTCACCAGTGAACAACAGCGGCGCATCTTGCGTAAACTCACTGATGCCGTTGAGTTTGAAGCCTTTCTTCAGAAAAAATATGTGGGGGCTAAAAGCTTTTCACTTGAAGGCGGCGAAAGCCTCATCCCACTATTAGACTTGGCCATTGAAGAAGGCGGTCAGCAGGGTATTGATGAAATTGTGTTAGGCATGGCCCACCGAGGCCGCCTCAACGTGCTTGCTAATATTATGGGGAAACGTCCGGCTGAAATTTTTCGCGAATTTGATGACGTTGACCCTGAGGTCAACATGGGTCGTGGCGACGTCAAATATCACTTGGGCTACAGCAACGATTGGCAATCTGAAAGCGGTAAAAACGTTCATCTCTCACTCACCTTTAACCCCAGTCACTTAGAGTTTGTCAACGCTGTGGTGATGGGCCGGGTGCGTGCTAAGCAAGACCGTCGCGATGATGCAACACGTTGCCGGGGCATGGGAATTTTGATTCACGGCGATGCAGCTTTTATTGGCGAAGGCGTTGTACAAGAAACGCTCAACATGAGTGATCTTGTGGGCTACCGCGTAGGCGGTATTTTGCACGTGATTGTTAACAACCAACTTGGCTTTACTACCGACCCCAGAGACAGCCGCAGTTCACGCTACGCAACCGATGTTGCCAAGATGATCGAAAGTCCTATTTTTCACGTGAATGGTGAAGATCCAGAAGCGGTTGCCCAAGTAGTTAAGCTAGCAATGGCGTTTCGCCATAAGTTTCAGCGCGATGTTGTCATTGACATGTATTGCTACCGCCGCTTTGGTCACAACGAAGGTGATGAGCCGCGTTTTACCCAACCGACCATGTATGAGACCATTCGCAAGCGTCCTAGTGTGCGCAGGGCCTACCTCGAGCGTCTCCTCAAACACAGCGACATCAGCAAAGAAGAAGCTGACACGTTAGCTGAGCAGCGTCGCGCTTGGCTCGACAGCGAACTCGAAGATGCCCGCAGCGACAATTTTCAACTGACCGTGAACGCGTTTGCAGGGGTTTGGAAAGGTTACGCAGGCGGATCTGAAGACAACGTGCCAGATATGGACACGGGTATCTCACCAGAGATGGCTAGCAAGTTGCTCAACCAGCTTGCGCACATACCTGAAGGGTTCAACCTCAATAGCAAGCTTAAACGCTTGGTTGCCCAGCGTAGCGAGATGGCCAGTGGTCAGCGCATGCTCGACTGGTCAACGGCTGAATCTTTGGCGTTTGGGAGTTTGCTGCTCGAGGGGCACCGGGTGCGTTTAACCGGCCAAGACAGTGAACGCGGCACCTTTAGCCAACGTCATTCTGTGTGGCACGACACCAACACAGGTGAAGCTTACACCGCCCTTGCCAACTTAAGCGACCAACAAGCACCCGTTGAAATCTACAACAGCCCTCTGTCCGAAGCAGGCGTACTGGGGTTTGAGTACGGTTACAGCCTCGACTGGCCAGAAGGTTTGACCTTGTGGGAAGCGCAATTTGGGGATTTTGTCAACGCCGGACAGGTCATCATCGACCAGTTTATTTCTAGCGGTGAAGACAAGTGGCAGCGTCTTTGCGCGTTGGTGATGCTCCTTCCGCACGGGTTTGAGGGTGCTGGCCCAGAGCACTCCTCGGCACGGCTCGAGCGCTTTTTAGCACTTGCTGCCGAAGATAATATGCAAATTGTGAACGCCACCACCCCAGCGCAGTACTTCCACGTGCTCAGACGTCAAGTAATACGCAAGTGGCGTAAACCCCTGATCATCATGACGCCTAAAAGCTTGTTGCGCAGTGCGCGGGCAGTCTCACCTTTAAGCGACTTTACGCAAGGTCAGTTTCAACGCATTTTGCCTGACCCAGACATCGACCCAGCTAGTGCAAAACGCATACTGTTGTGCTCCGGTAAGGTTTACTACGACCTTTTGCATGAGCGCCGCGAGATTGAGTACGAAGATGTTGCAATTATTCGCCTCGAGCAACTCTACCCACTCCGCGAACAAGACCTCCACGCTGTACTCGACCCCTACCCAGACGGCACCCATGTTTATTGGGTGCAAGAAGAACCCGAAAACATGGGCGCGTGGCGCTATCTGCGCGGTAAATTTGGCTTTTTGCTGCTTGACCGTTTTCCTTTTTATGGCATCAGCCGACCTGAGTCAGCTAGTCCGGCAACAGGCTCGCGCAGTAGTCACAACATTGAACAAGCAAATATCCTTAAGACCGCTTTTTTACCACGGAGTGATATTTAAGCCTTAGTTCACACGGAACTTGATGTTCTGAACCTCGAGCAGTGGCATAGTACTTACGCCCTGCTCGTTTTTTATGGATGTTGGCAGCTAACATCGTCAAGTAAGGTACAATCACGCATCTTGTTGTCTTGCTGTCACAAAAGCAATGTAGACAGACGTTCGTAACTTGGTTACACACTAGCTTTTGTGACACCATAAGACAAACGTATGTTGTTCATTACTAGCCTGAACGATACATAAGTCTTGAGGAGTAAACATGGCTGTAGAACTTAAAGTCCCCGAAGTTGGCGAATCCATTACCGAAGTGTTTATTGGCGACTGGCTTAAGTCCGAAGGTGATAGCGTCGGCAAAGACGAGGCTCTAGTTGAAATTGAGACCGACAAAGCCACCCTCGAGGTGCCTTCACCTGTAGCAGGCGTGCTTTCCAAAGTGCTCAAACAAGCTGGTGACAGTGCCAACGTAGGTGAAGTTATTGCCCATGTAGATGAAGGCGCAGCAGGTCAAGCTAAAGCCAGCTCTACTTCTAGTGAGCCTGAACAAACGTTACCAAGCTCTAAACCAGCACTTCAACCCACACCTCAACCTGCAACCCAACAACAAACCAGCACAGCTAGCCAAGCAACAAGTGATGACGGTGATGACAAGGTAATGCCTGCTGCGCAGCGTCTTTTAGACGAACACAAGTTAAATGCTAGCGACATGTCCGCGTCTGGTCCCGGCGGTAGACTCCTCAAAGAGGATGTACTCACGTATCTCGAGAACGCCAAACCGCAAGACCTACCCAATGCTCAACCGGTGATTCATGAACCTGATGTTGACCTCGACCAACTTCCTGAGCTAGCTCGGCAAGATGATGTTGTACCCATGAGCCCTTTGCGCCGCCGCATTGCCGAGCGCTTGGTTGAAGCTCAGCAAAACGCCGCCCTGCTCACGACGTTTAACGAAATTGACATGAGCAATGTCATGAACTTGCGCAAAACCTATCAAGAAGATTTCAAAGCGCGCTATGAAATCAAACTCGGTTTTATGTCGTTTTTTGTGAAAGCTGCCATCGACGCACTTAAACTCATCCCGCAAATTAACGCTGAGATTCGCGGCACGGACATTGTTTACCACAACTACTACGACATTGGCGTAGCGGTGAGCATGAAAAAGGGTCTCATTGTACCGGTGATTCGCAACGCTGAACGGCTCAGTTTTGCTGAAGTTGAAATGGCCATCAGCGACTTTGGTAGACGCGCTCAGAACAACAAAATTAGCCCAGAAGAACTCCAAGGCGGTACCTTCACCATTTCTAATGGCGGCGTGTTTGGCTCCTTGATGTCTACGCCGATTGTGAATCCACCGCAAAGTGCCGTGCTGGGGATGCACAGCATTCAAGAACGCCCCGTGGCCATTAACGGCGAGGTGGTCATTCGCCCGATGATGTACGTAGCGCTGACCTATGACCACCGCATCGTAGACGGACGTGAAGCTGTGACCTTCCTCAAACGCATTAAAGATGCTGTTGAAGCACCCACGAGGATGTTGCTCGAGGTCTAAGATTCACATACATCAACGTTGCTAAGGCATCCTCTAACTTGCTCGAGGATGCCTTTTACATGACCAACAACGTTAATCAGCAACCTCACAATGTGACGATAAGTGCGCGGTACCAATGAAATCTCCCCATCTCCCTTGCCCCCGTTCTCCCCACCTCACGCATAACCTCAGACCATCAAGCAAGTTACCCTCACATACCCGCGCAAGCCCCAAAACGTACCACCTCAAACGGTTCAACCCCGCCTCAGAGGTATAGTAATAAACATATGAGTACTCACGATATTCTTGTTATTGGTGCGGGCCCCGGCGGCTACGTGGCAGCTATTCGCGCCGCGCAACTTGGCTTTGATGTTGGCTGTGTTGAAAAAGAGCAGGCACTAGGCGGAACTTGTTTACGCATTGGTTGCATTCCAAGTAAAGCCATGCTCGAGTCCAGCGAGCGCTACCACGACGTACAACAAAGTTTTGCAGACCACGGCATTAACATCAGCGGTGTAGACCTTGATTTGAGTAAGATGCTTGCCCGCAAAGACAGTGTCGTGAAAAGCAACGTTGACGGCATCGACTACTTGTTTAAGAAAAATAAAGTTACTCGCTATCTGGGTACAGCTCAACTTGCAGGTGACGGCAAAGTAAGCATCAATAACAGTGACGGCACGCAGGAGGTTTCTGCTAAACACATCATTATTGCGACCGGCAGCACCTCCTCGAGCTTACCCGGTATTGAGCTAGATGGCGACAACATTGGCACCAGTACCGAGGCGCTAGCGTATGACAAGGTTCCTGAACACCTTGTGGTGATTGGCGCGGGTTATATTGGGCTCGAGCTGGGTTCCGTCTGGAAACGCTTAGGTGCAGATGTGACGGTGGTTGAATACCTCGACCGGATTATGCCCACGATGGACGCCGAAATTGCCAAAGATGCCCTGAGAAGTTTCAAAAAGCAAGGCCTCACCTTCAAATTAGGTAGCAAAGTGACAACTGCCAAAGTTCAAGATGGCACATGTGTTGTTGAGATTGAAGGTCAAGACGCAATAACCTGTGACCGCGTGCTAGTTGCGGTAGGACGTCGCCCGAATACTGACGGGCTGGGGCTCGAGGCCGTCGGCATCACGCCAGACAAGCGCGGCTTTATTCCAGTCGATGACCACTTTCAAACCCAAGTTCCCGGTGTCTATGCCGTCGGCGATGTGATCGGTGGCGCGATGCTCGCCCACAAAGCTGAAGAAGAAGGTGTGGCCTGCGTTGAGGGCATCGCGGGGCAACCTGTTCACGTGAACTACGGTGCCATTCCAGGTGTGGCCTATACCGAGCCAGAAATTGCCTCGGTTGGCAAAACGGAAGAAGACCTTCAAGATGCTGGCGTGGCCTATAACAAAGGCATGTTTCCCTACAGCGCCAACGGACGCGCGCGGGCGCTAGGGCACACTGAGGGCAAGGTGAAAATCCTGGCAGATGCCAAAACCGACCGCGTGCTCGGCGTGCATATTATTGGGCACCGCGCTGGCGATTTAATTGCTGAGGCGGTTGCCGCCATTGAATTTGCTGCCAGTGCCGAAGACATTGCGCGCACGAGTCACGCCCACCCGACGCTCGCAGAAACGATCAAAGAAGCTGCGCTGGCGGTGGACGGGCGGCCGTTGCATATTTAGATATTAATAACGGATACCTCGAGCCTCTCCTAAACATGCCGGAGGCTCGAGTCACTATCCCTCGCTTGTGCTTTAGCGGATGACTATGCTGTCCAGTACTAAAGACACTCACACCTAGTACTAAAGATACTCACACATTGATTTTGATATCTTTAGCAGTTCCAGGATTGGTTCCCACACACTAAATGGGTCGATTTCTACTCCCTTGGGTCGCACGCGCAACTGCCTGTGGCAGTTACTCGTGGAAACGCTATTACATCCACTTCCAAATCCAAGGCAGGTGAGAATGTTACTGGCGTGTGCTCGAGCATCTCAGCCTCTCCTCCACACTTACCTAAATTCACATCATGCAATACCATTTGGCATCCCGCTGGGAAACCAAACAGGATCACCGCCACCAACACCACCAAAATTGTGTACATACATTTCCTCCATAATTTAACCTAATTCGGAGTTAATTTACGTCAGAGACACGTCTCGTGGAAGTATCAGAGAAATTACGTTCTGAAACACGACAAAAATGGCCTATGTAGGCTAAATGATGTTCATTCAAAGGCTGATGGTCTTTATAGCTGCATCGTGATATGTGTCAGAGACGCATTTCTAATTGTTTTGAAACATCGAACTCAAGTTAATTTAAGATTGCCTATCGAGATAAGGTTCATTACACCTTCAAGCGGCGGGCTTCAGGGCGTTTGAGGTAGTCAGCTACCTCGTCATACTTGTGATCGTGATTGGCAAAATCAAGAGATACCCCTAAAAGTCGGTTGATTCGAGTAACTATCTTTTTAGGGGCAAGCTTGTGCCATCCCAAGTACGTGTGAAAATCTCAGTGTGGCACGTCAAACTCGAAGGTGTATGACCATGAGACCGTTGCCACCTAAATAATGGGCATAATGCTACTCAACCGACTTTTTGAGGTGTCTCTAATATTTTGTAGGTCACATCATCTATAACGATAGTCTTGACGAAGCTACCTTGCACGCTCATTACGATCCTCAGTGGCCTACACTGCCTTTAAGTCAAGATAGGTTGTACGTTTGGGTAGATGCCATCACAATATCTCAACTACCTACCTATGTGTCTAGTTTGGATAGGTTTGAAGAATGGTCGCTCGAGCCCCCAGACGACCTGAGCCATCATTATCTTGTCTCCGTTGGCTATGCAGAACCCGGATTATTGGACTGGCGCTGCATCTAACTAAATCCCCCTTTCTCCCCATCCCCTTTTCCTAAACACAACGTTCAATGTCAGCATCTTGTTCACTACCAAGAAACCCCGACAAGCTGACCAAATTTAGCAACTTCTAATACATTTCTCGTGATTATCTTGCTATGCTAGACGCACTGTGAAGAAGTCACCCAATGTTTGTACACCGTTCAAGATTTATGCCTTGAGACACTACCTGTGAAACCTACGCTCAATGAGGCTGAAATGACCAAAGATGTTGGCACGTTAGCGCACCTGCCACCAATATGGCCGCACGATTTACTGCCAGACATTCGTGAGTTATTAGCGCAACACTCAACAAAGTTTGTTGTTCTAGACGATGATCCTACCGGCACCCAAACCGTCTATGACACGGCTATTCTTACCACTTGGTCGGTGGATGTGTTGACTCAAGAACTGCAAATGGACGCACCGGGGTTTTATATTCTCACTAACAGCCGCAGCTTAAACGCAAGCGAGGCTGAACAGGTAACGCTCGAGATCATCCAAAATTTACAAACAGCCAGCAGCCAAACCGGACGCGCGTTTGAGGTTGTCAGTCGCAGTGACTCAACGCTTAGAGGCCACTTTCCACTCGAGACAGACATCATCACTAGCGCACTCACCCAAAAACCTGACGGCATCTTGCTTGCACCTTACTTTTTAGAGGGCGGGCGCATCACCGTGAACGACACGCACTATATTTTGCAAGATGACCAGCTCATGCCAGCCGCTAGCAGCGAATTTGCTCGGGATGCTACCTTTGGCTACACAAACTCACATTTACCAAGTTGGGTGGCTGAAAAAACGGCGAACCGCATCACCTCAGATCAGGTGCGTTCTATCTCTCTTGAAACTATCCGTGAAGGCGGGGCAGAGGCCGTCAAAGATGTTCTCATGACCGTTATAGGCGGGCAAGTGTGTGTGGTGAATGCCCTCGACTTGCGTGACCTCGAGGTTGTCGTTGCCGGGCAACTTTTAGCTGAGGCAGACGGCAAACGCTTTTTAGCACGAACTGCCGCATCTTACGTACAAGTGCGGTTGGGACTTGCCAGCCGTCCACTCATTGATGCATCTAAGCTCCGCACAGACACACATCAAACTTCAGGTGGATTAGTGGTAGTTGGCTCGTACGTGCCCACCACAACGACACAACTGGCGATGTTGCTCGAGCACAGTGACATCATTCCCGTTGAGCTAGACGTGCCCACCTTGCTCACCTGCGAAGACCCCAACACTATGTTACGCCAAGCCAGCCACGACGTTGAACGACAACTAGCAGCCGGTAACGACGTGGTGCTCTTTACCAGTCGCGACGTTGTTGAGGGGGATGACCCCGAGCGCAGCCTCGAGCTAGGTCGGCGCGTGTCAACTAGCCTTATTCGCATTGTAGGCACGCTCCAAACACGGCCGCGCTTTTTGATTGCCAAAGGTGGCATCACCTCGAGCGATGTTGCCACGCAAGCACTTAACGTGAGCCGGGCTGTGGTGATGGGGCAACTTTTACCCGGTGTCCCTGTCTGGCAACTTGGGGCTGAAAGTCGTTATCCAGGCTTAGCGTATGTAGTGTTTCCGGGCAATGTAGGACGTAGCAAGAGTTTGCTCGAGGCGGTTGCACAGTTTGATACGTAAGTGGACCATTTAGGTTGATGCCATAACCGCCCTGCTTTAGGTTGATGCCGTATTGCGTTCATCCCAAAGTTTGCGCAACATCTGAATATGACCCGCGTGAAGCGCGGTGTGCTCAAGCACGTGCAACAGCACCCACATCACCGTGCAGCCGTTGGGATGGCGTGGCGTTTTACGGACGCTCTCAAGCTGCTCAGGTTGCAAACTTTCGAGCACCTTGCCAAGGTAATCGCGGTTATCCGCTAAGCGCGTGACTAATTCAGATGTAGGTATACCTTGACTTGCAAACTCCGCAGCGCGGTCACGCGGCACAGGCTCACCAGCTACAACGTCACCAACCCAGTAACGCGCTGACCCGCAGGTGTGGACAACTAACACGCCAATGGTATTCATGCTAGCTAGCGGTTGCCAGTCAACGGCCTCGAGGGGCAGATCTGTAAGTGCCTGTTTCATCCGTTCATGTTGGGCGTCTATACAGCTCAGATAATCACTTATCCAAGCTAAGCCTGTTGTGGATGGTGTTGTGGTCATATGATTCGCATCCTCTCTTGATCCCAGCGTTCACAATCCTGATAGAAGGTCTTTGTTATGCACAGATATTTCATTTAACTGATGACCTCAAATATCGTTTAGAACGTCATTAGCTTTAGCTGCACGACTACGTTAACGGCACCCAATCACACCTTTTGATTGTCTAGCTTGACGGCATCAGGCGACTGCTTTTGGCATAGCAAGCCGTTCTAAAATTTCATTAGACAACATCGCTAGGGCATGTCCGGATGCAGGTGGGGCGTGCTGCTTGCCCAAGTGATCCAGGTAGTCCCCAAATTGATACGCAATGAGCTTACGCAACTGCGGACTTGCCGCAGGGTGATGATAAATCACCCGGACAACCCGAGCCACCATCGTAAGTTCTGGCTCATAGCAGGCAAATACGGCTAAACAGCTCAGCAAACTGGGAATAAACGCCGTATCTTTGGCAATTAAGAGCGCTCTACTTAAGTAACTTCTAGCCTCCTGCGCATGGTGTTCTTCGTAGGCGAGGCTGGCCAGTTCGTGCAGCGTATAAATAAGCTCTACGGTGAGGCCTTTGCGTTCCCAACACTGTAAAGCTTGATCAAGGTGCCAACGGGCTCGAGCTAAGTTGTGGGCAGCAATAGGCTTAGCTGCCCGCCCCCCGGCCCGAAACCCATCAGCAAAGCCAACCCCAGCACGGCGGGTTACACAGCGTGCCAAACTAAGGTGACTTAACGCTTCTGCACGTTCAAAGCCAATCGCGTTGGCTTTATCAATACATGCGTTTAAGTGCTCTGTTGCCCGTTCCCAATCTTGTAAGGCAACTGCGACACGTCCTAAATAATGCAACGACAAACATATACCTACCCGTAAATTGAGCTGCTGCGCTTGGTCATGAGCAGTTTTTATACAGTAGTGCGCACGCATATAGTCAGCCTGCAAAATGTACCATTTACCCTGTCCAATGGTAGCTGCTATCCAACCACGGCGGTGCCCTAACTGCTCAAAATAAGTCACCGCAGCTTCTAAAGAAGCCAGTACATAGCTATAGTGACCACTTAACATCTGGTTTTCTGCACTCAAATGATGAATCCAAGCAATTTCAGCAAACCCTTGCCCAGTTGGATCAGGGGACTGCTCTAAAAGTGCGAGTGTCTGTACAGCAGCTTGTTGACTACGCCCTAGGTCGCCTGCACGCGACCACAAGCGCGTCGCAGCATAAGCTTGAAACGAGGCAAAGCGCGGCTGCATCTCTGCAAATACGTCAGCCAGGTTGGCAAATAGAGCAGCACCGCGCCGCGTTTGACCTGCAAACACTTCGTAGTAGTTGCGCAGTAAAGCCGTAATCTTTCCTTCTGGGTCTAAAGATGCTGCTGTGTCGCCTGCTACTTCTGAACTATCTAGACTCGCCAGCAGGTGCCAAGCTTTGTTGATGGTGTCTATGTTGCTGTGAATGAGTTGGAATGTCGCACCTTGGCGTTCGTCCCACATGGTGACCTCGAGCTCGCCCAACCACGTCATTACCGCCATGACGAGTGCCTGCTCAGCTTGATGTTGCCAGCTAGGTTGTTGAGCTAACTTAGCAGCTACAAACTGACGCAACAAAAGCGGCATTTCATAATGGCCTTCACCCCACTGCTGAGGGCGCTGGTGTGTCTGGTAACCGTGCACCAAAAATGACTTGTGCCATAAACTGGCCAGAAAAAAGGGGGACGCGCCAGCAACTTGGCGCGCCATTGTCTCCACAAAATACCCAGGAAAAACCGTTAAACTTGCCAGCACTTGCTGCTCATGCTCGGATAAAAGCTGCCAAAACGCTTCTAACACACCCCGGAGTGGTTTATGACTGTGCTCAGCTTGCACATGTGCTGCTAGGTCTTCAAAGGTTGCTGGTGATGTTGCTGAAATTGTGTCCAATGCTGACGAAGGTAGAAATGTTTCATCATTCTCAATGGGACTATCCACATTAGACCTATCCGCATTAGATAGGTTGGTATCCAGCACTAACTTGTCTTGTTGCAGTAACTCAGCAATTGCTTGTGGGCTGTACACGCCGCACCACGCCGCAGCCAGCTCGAGCCCCAAAGGCATACCGGCAACTGCATCATGAATCACCTGAATGGCGTCTAACAACGTTACGTCATCACTGTGAAACGTTTGTGCAGGCGCAGCTTGACGGGCATAAGCTGTAAACAGCCCAAAACTACTGTTGATGCGCACGTCGTCTACTGCTTGCAGTGACGGCAAACCCGTGAGGTGAAAAGACCGTTCATTCGCCAGTTGCAGTGCTTCCGGACTGGTGATGAGCAGGGTTGTTTGTGGCGCGTGTTGCTGAATAGTATGAATAACCTCGAGCACACCTGGGGCTGGGCTTACATTATCGAGTACAAGCAGGGTTGGTGCTTGCCGCAAGGCATTAAAAACGGGTGCTTGTGGACCCTGCACGTTGCCAAAAGACACGTTCATCGCCTCAGCAATAGCGTAAATGAGCGTTTCGGAAGGCGTTAACGGGGCCAAACTCACCCAATACACGCCTCCCAAAAAGCGGTCATCACATTCTCTGGCAACTTGCAAGGCCAAACGACTTTTACCCATGCCATCTGCACCCACTACACTAACTAATGCACCTGGCCGCAACCAGCGCTTAATCCTGTCTAGCGCTTTGTAACGGCCTACAAACACTCCTTTGACAGGTGGTAACAAACTCCCCACAGGTTGACCTGATAGCACATCCTCGAGGCGCTTACGCTGCTGCTGAACAGACGCGCTAGGCGGCAGTAAGCCTGCTTCTAAAGCTCTGACTACAAGGGCCACCTGCGCAGGTAGTCCTTGGGTGAGTTCATACACCAGCTCGAGAAAAGATGGTGATGCAGGTACGTCTAACGCATCATCTATTTGGGTTTTTGATGTTTTTGTGAAGGCTGCTTGTGTTGTAGGTATATCCGTTGGTTGCTGCAGACCGTCTACAACCAACGCAGCGTAGCCCGTACTTCCTTGTAACCAACGGGCAACATCTGTTAAAGATAGCGGTGCAAGATGAACTCGCGCTACCACATCAAACCCTCTATGCAAGGTTTCATCGTGAGGGTCGCTGTGCCTATCATAAGCATACTCATCAGGCTGGTCGTGGTTGCTGCTGTAGAGCAAAATCACACGAGGGAGCGCTGCCAGCAGTGCCGCCATATACTCACGTGACGCACCGTCAAGTAAATCAACACGGTCAAGAATTACGACAACGTTACCGGCGACGTTGTGTTGCTCGAGCATCCGCAGTAACAACTCAGGCTGGCACAAGTTTTGCCAAGTTAGCCACGGCACTGGCAGAACTGCTTCACTCAACGCCCCTAGCCAACGCAACTTGCGTGCTGGCGTGGCTTCAAGATGAATAACCACTTGCCCCAACATGGTTGCCAAGGTTGCTGCGTAATCCAACACCCGCGACATACCACTACCAACTTGGCCGTAAATCCACATGGCTCGTTTGGTAGTTGGCGTAAGTGGCGCTTTCAAAACGTTGCGAACACGTTCCAGCACATCTTCACGGCCTAAAAAGCGTGTTTCTACTAACCCGTCAAGCTGGGACTTGCTATCATTACGTGTGTCTGTAAGTGCCGTCAGATCGTTATCCGTCACCCGACCGCGCCCTAATTTTTTGGACAAATAAGCGCGGGCATCTGCTTGGGCAAACAGCGCTTGAACCGTACGCACAGAGTCTTGCGCAGGCACACTGGCCACACCAATGCTCAACGACAGACTTACCTCTTGCAGACTATCTTGGGTAGATGTAGCAGTCTGAGATATAGCAGCTTGAGCTGATGTTGAGATTGGTACAGCAACGTGAAGTGGCGACGTGAGTGTTGTTGTCAGTATTTCTTGGGCACGCTGACTAGCTTGCTCGAGGCTTGTGTTGGGTAAAAGCACCACAAACTCGTCTCCACCGTAGCGAAACAGCAGATCATCAGGGCGCAAGTGTTGACGTACATAGCCCGCTACCGTCACAAGTGCACTATCACCAGCAAGGTGACCGAACGCGTCGTTAATCAACTTGAGGTAGTCAAGGTCAATCACCAACAGTGACACGTCAAACCCTTGCTGCGCACCGCGTGCAAGCCAAGCTGTGACATCGTCTTCAAAGGTGTTGCGTAAAAGCGCATCTGTTAGCGCGTCCTTAGAAGCAGCCTGCATATAATCATCATAGCCTCGTTTGTGATGACAATTTGCAGCCTAGATTAAGCGTCTTACACGACTCAACCACAGCTTTGATAACTTCTTACAGGTGTAAACAGTTTGCGTTTGACCGGCGTTTAGTGATGTTAGTATCTTTCAGCATGTCTTGAAGTCATTTCAAAAATACAAAGATGGCAATTAATAACTCCACGTAGCATTTTCACGAGTAACTGCCACAGGCAGTTGCACGTGCGACCTAGGGGAGTAGAAATCGATCCACTTAGTGGGCGAACTAATCCTGGAACTGCTAACGATATCGTGATATATGCGTTGGTCGTGTGCATAAGGATGTGCCTGATGAAATCTCCCTCGCTCCCTTTCACCCCTTCTCCCTTTTCTTAAGTACACCATTCCAGATCAGTCATTCATAACAGTATCTCGTACTATTGCCAAGTATTATCTCAAGCGAGATTGAGCCTATGGTTGTAGGAGTTACGCACTTGACACGTTGGAAACGCATCTTTGAGTACCTCAGCAATACTCATCATCCTAGACGCTGAACCTAACACCTCGTTTATTCACGCTGGCAACGTACATATTCGATGCAGCACTTGACCTATAGCCGCGCCTATCTTAATCACCTGCAAACACCCCAAATTGAGCCTCATAAAGTTTGCTATACACGCCACCCGCCGCTAATAACTCTTGATGCCGCCCTTGTTCGTGGATGCCTTCTTCAGTAACAACGACAATGCGGTCTGCATGTTTAATCGTCGCCAAGCGGTGGGCAATCACTAACGTGGTACGCCCTTTGGACAAGTCGCTTAAGGCTTGTTGGATAGCGACCTCAGTGGCAGTATCTAGTGCCGAAGTGGCTTCGTCCAAGATGAGAATCGGTGGGTTTTTAAGGAACATACGCGCAATGGCCAAACGCTGCTTTTGTCCGCCAGATAGCTTCACACCACGCTCGCCGATAATAGTGTCCATGCCATCTGGTTGGCTGCGAATAAAGTCCTCGAGCTGCGCCCGGCTAGCCGCCTGCCAAAGCTCATCTAAACTTGCGTTTAAGTTGCCGTAAGCAATATTTTCCGCAATTGTGCCCGAAAACAAAAACACATCTTGCTGCACAATGCCAATCTGTCGCCGCAAGCTGGCGAGCGTCATGTCCCGAATGTCGAGACCGTCGATGCTGATGCTCCCTGCCGTCACATCGTAAAACCGAGGGATAAGGCTGCACAAGGTTGTTTTACCTGCACCAGACGGTCCCACAAAAGCAACCGTCTCACCCACGTTGACCGTAAACCTCACGTTGTGCAGCACGTCATGTTTGCCATCGTAACTAAAGCTGACGTCATCAAAGACGATTTTTCCTTGTAAGGATGGGGCGACGATAGCATCAGCGGCTTCTTGGATGTCTGATTTTGTCGCAAGCACATCGAGATAGCGCTTAAAGCCAGCAATACCTTTGGGGTAGGTCTCGAGCACGGCATTAATTTTCTCAATCGGCCGAAAAAACACGTTGGTAAGCAGCAAAAAGGCAATAAACTCACCGTAGGTAAGCGCCTCACGAATCACAAACCAGGTGCCAGTGACCATCACAAAGACAATCACAAAACGCATCAACATGTAACTAAGCGCGAGGCCGCGGGCTAAGAGTTGATAGGCAGCCAACTTGGTTGTGCGGTATTTTTCATTATTTTGGGCAAACAACCCTGCTTCATACGCTTCGTTGGCAAACGCTTTGACAACGCGTACGCCACCCAGTGCATCTTCAATACGCGCGTTAAATTGCCCCAAGCTGCGAAAAATCTGCCGAAAGGTCTGGGTCATTTTGCTGCTAAAGTACATGGCCACCCACAGCACAGCTGGTACCACTAAAAAGGTGAGTAGCGCCAATTGTGGGTTGATAAACAGCATGAGCCCAAACGCACCCAGTAGCGTCATGATGGCAATAAACAAGTCTTCGGGTCCGTGGTGGGCAAGCTCGCCAATATCTTGCAAATCGGTGGTGATGTGGGCAATAAGGTGCCCGGTTTTGCTGTTGTCAAAAAAGTTGTGTGAAAGCGTTTGAATGTGATCAAAGAGCTTGCGCCGCATATCGGTTTCTATATTGATGCCGAGCTTATGCCCCCAGTAGGTCACAATGTACTGAAGCACGGTATTAAGTAGGTAAATAGCGAGCAAAATTGCAGCTGCAAGCAAAATACGCGGCCAGTTTTCACTGGGTAGAAGCCGATCTATAAACACGCTGACGGCCAGGGGAAAGCCTAGCTCGAGCAACCCCACCACCACAGCGCAGCCAAAGTCGATATAAAACAAGTTTACGTACGGTCGGTAATATGCAGCAAACTGACGTATCATCTGCTAGATCGTACAGCAGTTTGCAAGCGGCTAAGTATCTCCCCAAGAACTAACTAGGCACTAACTAGGCACCAATAAGTTAAGTTCACACCATCACCCAGATCGGTGTATCACCCACGCGCCATATGACTCAGTTGCAGGCAGGTTGTGGCACAGTTCCTGGCAAGGGTTCACCTTGAGTACGTTGCTGCTTTTTGCCTTGCCGCTTTTTGCCCTGTTGCTTTTTGCCTTGCCGCTTTTGAGCCTGCCAGTTCCCAACAACCACACTTGCTAAAATCAACACGCCGCCTATGAGCTGCCATCTAGTCAAGTTTTGCCCTAGAACTACATAACCTACTAGCGTGGCAACTAAGGGGCTCAGCAAGCCTAAAAACGACACTGACACGCCGATACGCTCAATGCCTCGAAACCAAAGCGTGTACGCAAGTCCCGTGCCGACAATGCCTAGGTAGCTAAAGCCCAGCACATTTGTTCTTGTGAACTGAGGTGGCAAACCTTCGATAAGCAGCGATAACACTGCCACCAACAGGCCGCCAACGAGTAACTGCCAACCTGTAAACAGCAGCACAGGCACCGGACGCACCCACCGTTTAGCTAGCACAACACCTGTCGCCATGCTGACGGCTCCAGCTAGCGCCGCCACAACACCCCAAACATCTAGCGCAGCACCTGGTGCAAGCACGAGCAGGGCTACCCCAACAATGCCCACCAAAGCTGACACAAGTGTGATGAAACGTGGACGTTGCGCTAGTAATACCCAGGCTAGACCGGCCACAATAAGGGGTTGAATTGCACCTAAGGTGGCAGCCACACCACCAGGTAGACGGTACGCAGCCACAAACAACAACACAAAAAATAACCCGATATTGAGCGTTCCTAGCACAAATATACGCCACCACCAGATTCCCTGAGGAAGCTTTCTGTAACTCAGGACAATCCACAATCCTACGGGCAACGCCCGCAACGCACCTGCCAGTAACGGACGGCCCTCCGGTAGAAGTTCAGTTGTTACAAAGTAGGTTGTTCCCCAAAAGATAGGGGCAAGTGCTGTGAGTAAAACGTTCATGGATAGTCACCTCGACATAAAGTATCTTGATGTAAAGATAAACCTTAAAACGCCTTTATGTCAAGTATCTTGACGTCGAGGTATAATGATGCTGTGAGTGACCATGTGACGACAATTCTCGAGCAATGGCAACGGGAACGCCCCGACCTAGACCCTTCACCAATGGCTATTTTAGGGAGGCTAGTAAGGCTAAGTAAGCATGTAGAGCAGGTGCTCGAGCGCAATTTCAAGCGCTACAACCTACACGGCGGCTTGTTTGATGTGCTAGCAACCTTGCGGCGCAGCGGCACACCATTTTGTTTAACCCCGACCCAATTGCAAACAGCAATGATGCTTTCCTCTGGGGCAACTACAAACAGGATTGATCGGCTCGAGCAACGCGGCCTAGTAAGTCGTCAACCCGATCCTAATGACCGTCGTGGCTATCTTATCTCGTTAACACCAGAAGGTAAAACGCTTATTGATGAGGTTATCGAACACCATTTAGAAACTGAAGCAGCGTTACTTGCTGAGCTTAGTACAGACGAACGTGAGCAGCTTAGTAAGCTTTTAGCTATTTTTGCAGCACGCTTGGAACTTTAAAACTCGCAAGTGGCACCAAAACATGTACAGATGGTATCAAAAGATGTGTGATGTGCGTATAGGTCATTGGAACTTGAGAACCTACGTCAATAACGCAATTTCACCAGTAATAGATTCACGTTTACCCATACTCACAGCAGTTCCAGGATAAGTTCCCCACACTAAGTGGGTTTATTTCGACTCGCCTAGCTCACATCTGGAGTTGCCCCAGCAACTTCAGATGGAAATGCTTTCAAAAATATGTTAAAAACCTTCGTCATAGACATCTGTTGATTAAAGACTGTTTTATCAACCTAACTTCCTCAACTGAGGTTGTGCTTCACCGCATAAAGCGCCGCTTGCGTGCGGTCACTCACGTTCAGTTTGGACAGCACAATACTCACGTAACCTTTAACCGTACCTTCGGTTAAGTCCAGCGTACTGGCAATTTTTTTGTTGCTTAACCCTTGGCCGATAAGTTTGAGTACATCCAACTCCCGCCCAGTCAGGCTGCTGTGGGCTTCTGGCTCAGCAACGGCAACTTGCACAAGTTGCTCTTGCGCTTCTGGGTGCAGGGTAGGTTTCCCCTCAGCAGCGCGGTGAATGGCGTGAACAAGGTCATCTTTGAGAATGTCTTTAAGCAAATACCCCACGGCTCCTGCTTGCATGGCGTCGCGCACGCGCAAGTCCGACCCAAAATTGCCCGTGAGGATAATCACGTGCACCTTAGGGTGAGCTGCCCGAACTTCTTTGGTGACGTCGATACCAGTGGCGTCGGGTAGCGCCATGTCCATAAGTACGACGTCTGGCGTTTGGTTATTAACTAGCTCGAGCGCTTCATGGCCGCTTGCGGCCCCACCCACCACAGCAATGGTTTGCTCATTTTCAAGCAATGTCATAAGGCCTTCACGGACAATTTCGTGATCGTCAACAATAAGTACACGTATGGGTTGGGTCATTTACTATCACCGATCTGTTGTTTTGGAGCATCGTTGTTTTGGAGCATCGTTGTTTTGGAGCATCGTTGTTTTGGAGCATCGTTGTTTTGGAGCATCGTTATTCTGAACTAGGGTTATGTTGAAACATCGTTATGTTAAAGCATCACTGTTCTAAAACATTTTTGTATTAGAGGATTGTGTTGCTCGGCCAAGTCAACTTAACGGCTAGTTTGCAATAGGTGCAACCACTTGCACGTGAGTTCCCTTACCGGGGCTCGAGCTCACCGTTAGCACACCTCCAACCGCTTCAGCACGTTCACGCATGGTGTGTAAGCCAAAGTGACTGTTAGGCTTTGTAGACGTTACCAACTGCTGGTAGGGCTGTACAACTGTTCTCCCCCCCAGGGTGACGTCGGCTAAGGTATCTTGTGGAACTGTAAACCCGCAACCATTGTCACGTACGCTTACCAAACATATATCAGTTGCTTCCAGCAAAATAGTGACCCGACTTGCTTGGGCATGTTTGATGATGTTATTAAGCGCTTCTTGCACAATCCGTAGGAGGGCTGCTTCAATTTGGGGAGGCTGGCTACGGTACGCTGCTGCCTCGAGCACAATTTCTAAACGTGGTGTTTGCGTGTTGGCAAGTTGTTGCGCTACGTGTTGGAGCGTGGGCACTAGCCCGTCTCTCGTCAGGCGCTCGGTATCGCTCAGGTAGTGGTAGGTCGTCGGCGAGCGGAGTTCAACTAACAGTGCACGCATTTCTGCACGCGCTTGCTGAGCTAAACTTAGCATTTTGGCAACGCGGGCTTCGCCTTCGGCAACATCTTTTTTCATCGCAGGTCCAACCGACTGGGCAACTAAGGTCATACCAAACAAAATTTGCGTCACCGAATCGTGCAGTTCGCGCGACAAACGGCGGCGTTCTTCAGAAACTGCCAAACGCTGTTCTTGTTCAGCTAACAGGTGCTGCTGCTGACGGCTTTCGAGCGCGGTTGCTAGCTGGGCAGCTGTTACTTGGTAAGGCCGTAAGTCGGTTTTTTGCCACGCGTAGCAGTCGGTGTGGTTAAGGGCCACCCCGCCGATGCGCCGCCCGCGCACAATGAGCGGGATAAGCGCTAAAGCAGGCCGCCCAATAGCCAGTTGATTGTCTTTTAGTTCTTGCGACGCACGCGGGTCAGTAGCCACATCTGTAATGGTGACAACTTGCCCGGCATCTAAAATGTCATCAAAATCGTCGTGAAAATAAGGGTGGGTTGAATGGGGGTAGCTAACGCCTTCTTCAGGTTGCCAGCGCCCTAGCAAAATGATCTCTCGGCGTTTGCCGGCCGCGTCATAGTCGAAGATAAACACCGTACACGAGTGCCGCCGCTGCAAAGCAACTTGCTCGAGGTAGGCTTCGACCACTTCGTGAATGTCCAGCGCACTGCTCATGCGGCGGCTGGTTTCATAGAGCAGTTGAATTTCGCTTAAAGTTTCTTCGGTTTTGGCAAACAGTTGCGCGTTGGTAATAGCTGCTGCGAGTTGACTGCTAATCACCTCGAGCCCTTCAGTGTCGTCTTGACTAATGCGCGTTTCAGCTTCAACGTTGAGCACACCTAGCATTTGCCCACTGGCAATAATAGGTAAGGCTAACTCGCTGCTCAAATGCTCAGCACCGGGGACAGCAATGTAGTGAGGGTCTTGGCTAATATCTGGACTGTAAATGGGTTTGCGCAACTGAGCTGCCCGCCCCACATTCCCCTGTCCAAAGCACAACCTGTACTCACCAGGGATGATGTCAGCATCTATACCCGACCTCGCGCGCAACACGAGCGTAGCGGGGTCGTTGTCAGCGACTAGGAAGATGTCGATGGTGTTGTAGTGCAGTGTTTGATGAACAGCATCAACCGTTGTCTGCAAAATTTCTTCGAGACTCAAACTGCTCGTCATCAAACTGCCAATGCGAGTCATGGCGGTTGCTCTAGCCAACCTGCGCTGTTCGCGTTCAAACAGTTGCGCGTTCACAATGGCAACAGCCGCGTGACGTGCAAACGTGCTCAAAGTGTCTATGTCTTGTTCGCTAAATTGCCGGGGCGCTTTAGCACCCACCCCAAAAAATCCAATAGTCTCCCCATGCCAGTCAATGGGGCAACCGAGCACAGCGTCCTCGAGCAGGTCGTTTCCTAGCGGCTCGTTTATATCTCCATAACGCTGCAAGCGCAGCGGCTGCCCAGCAGCAAGCACTTGTCCAGCCAGACCTACTCCCAGTGGCGCCATAGTCCCCAGTTCGCCATCTGGCATGTTGAATACAGCTTCGGTTTTCATCTGCCCGTCTACCACAAGCCCAATGGTGCCCCGTTGGGCGTCTAGTAAAGTGCAGGCATAAAGCACTATCTTGGTGAGCAGTACGCGCAGTTCTAGCTCGCTCGAGATTGCCTCAATAACCTCGCGCAAGCTTTCTTGCTGGCGTAGAGCTGCTTCAGCAGCGTGTAAATCCATCTTGAAATATGTCCTTAAACTTTGTTTAATACCTGAGTTGGTAAGTGGTTAAAGTACCTCCTATCTGTATCTGCAGATACAGATAGCGGTAGCGGTTAAGGAACGTGATTCATTTACGTTCCATTCTGCAAAGTCACTATGGAAAACACTTAGTTGATGCTGCTAGTCATCTAGCATTATAGATGCTGTGTACTCAGCGTACGTTTCATCTTTGTGAGACAGGTGGCATCTCATCTTGTGAGGCAGGTGGCATCAGCCAAAAAATCTCAATGAGCATGTTGACCTCCTCAGATTTACACAGGTTTGGATTTACACAGGTTCAGATCTACACAGGTTCAGATTACATACATCGTTTCTACGAGTAACTGCCACAGAACTGCCACAGGCAGGTGCGCGTGCGACCTAGGGGAGTAGACATCGACCCACTCAGTGTGGGGAACTGATTCTGGAACTGATAATAGGTGAGGGATCATGGACTTAAAAGATACATTTTTGCATCAGATGTT
This sequence comes from uncultured bacterium, assembly GCA_964564405.1. Classification (GTDB taxonomy): domain Bacteria; phylum Deinococcota; class Deinococci; order Deinococcales; family Trueperaceae; genus JBCCBI01. Next base: position 202 of record CAZMCW010000015.1, on the reverse strand, counting down.
CTGCGTTATAAGCTCAAAAAGAGTTAAAGATGACGTTACAGACAAAGAAACTCGTAAGCAATTGATAAAATCTCATTCATAGACAGTTTATTGTGACCCGCGCACGTGAGGTCAAACTTAGCTTGGTGACACCAGTATCACAGTAGATTTACAGTCTTGAGCGCACTAGCAAAACTACGGCCTCGAGCGTCGACATGTGATA
>CAZMCW010000014.1:0-26342 GCA_964564405.1 uncultured bacterium | reverse complement strand
ACAGACGAGCCTAACTGCAAGTTTCTATTCACTTATGTCAACTCTAAAGATGCTGCGAGGTTCCAAGACATTTACGACGATTTCACGCATCGTCATGGCTATGACTGCTTTGGCACCTACATCCCTTACAGTGATCACGTTGCCAAACTTTCTGAGAGAGGATTCACGGCGTATCACGATCCCATGAACCCCGAAGCTGTCATGGTTTCTGAAGCGTTTGACGCTGTCTACGCGGAGATGAACGCGTGAATGTCAAAGCGGCAAAAGATGCGCTTGGTACTGCAAAAAACATTCAGCAAGATGTTGCCAAAGTTCAAGTGCAAACAGACACAAACCCGCCTGTGGCTAACTCAAAAAGCAGTGGTGAGTTTGTCGAGCTTCGTGTCATGATTCCAAGCCTACTGATGCGCAAGGTAGATGTAGCGGTCGCAAAGTCGTCGTGCAAGTACAAAAAAGACTGGGTCACACAAGTGTTAACCCATGTCTTAGCCAATGCTGATGCTTAGTTCAAATGCTGAGCACCCGTCGCCAAATTGAACTTATATTTAGCAACCTCAACGCGCCTGTAGCTGTACTGCCACCTCATCAGAGCCATACTGTAGGCATTTATCCGGTTGTACTGGGGAATGTAGACGCGCGTGCGGTCATGAAGCATGAACGGGAATTAGCTGGCCGCTTAAACGTGCCTTCATGCCGAATTGCTTGGGCAGCAGAGCAGACACTCGAGATTGAAATACCTCGAGCTAAACGCGAAACACTCACCTACCAACAGCTACAGGTTGATTCTGAGGCAGCTATTCCGTGGTTATTAGGTGCCACCCGCAAACATGCACTTGTAACAGACTTAGCAACAGCACCTCACATGCTTGTGACAGGTACTACCGGTGCGGGCAAATCCAACGCCACGATTGCGTCATTGTGCCATCTGGTAGAAACGCGCACACCACAGCAGATACGCCTTGTGATTAGCGACCTTAAAGAGGTTGACCTATTACCATTTAAGACTGTCCCACACACGTTAAGTCACGAAACAGAAGCAATGCCAATACTCAATCAAGCAAAGCAGCTCGAGTTTGAAATGAAGCGCCGCTACACCCTCATGTCTACGTATTCGCAGCAAAATGGCGTACCGATTAAGAATCTTGCTGCCTACAACAAAAGCGCAAAAAAGACACTCCCTTACGTCGTTTTTGTGATTGATGAGCTCGGCGGGCTGATGACAATTCGCAAAAAGCTTGAACTTGAAGATGGTAGTCACGTGCCTTACGCGGCAGCACTTACAGAATCGCTTCAGAACCTGTTGCAACTTGCTCGAGCCTGCGGCATCCATCTTGTGATTGGCATTCAACGCCCCGGCGCTAGCAGTATTGACCCGCAACTTCGTGAAAACCTAGCAGTCCGTATAGCCTTCAAAACGATTGACGCCAGCAGTAGCCAGCTTGCAGTAGGCGACAACAGCGCCATGGGGCTGATGGGGGATGGGGACGGCATACTTCGGGCTGATGGCAAGTTAACACGATTTCAAGCACCCTACGCGGATGACACCACGCTTGAGGCGGTGTTGGCTAAAGCACGCAACTACAAAACTGATGATTACGCACTACCGCAATTACAGCAGCGCGACCAAGTAGCACAACCGGAGCCAATCCACGAAGGCAAAGACCCTCTGCAAGCGTCCATAGATGAGGTCAAAAGACATCGCTGGGTGAACAGTGGAACCTTGATAGACGCTGGCATTTTTCGTGGTGAGACTACCGCTAAAAAGATGCTTAGGCGGCTTCGGAAGATGAAGATTATTGGCGAAAACGATGCGTCGCGCAAAGCGTCACCGGTGCTAGTGGGCGCGCCGGATGCGCCGGATGGTGACGGATAAAGTGACGGGTCACTTTACGTCTGTGACAGTATGTGCCGGATGTGCCGGGTTATTTTGGAAGGGGTGGGTTAATGCCAAATAAGCGCCAAAAATCACCGCAACTCACCAACATAATCCACTGGCAAAATCTAACCGTGGGCGGCGTGCGTGGTGTTATCAACCAGCATGTTGAGCGACCTTATTTGGTGGGTATCGACAAAGCTGGTAAGTGGATGTTGTATTACTTCGATGATGCTGATCAAGCACAACTTGTGAAGCGGGGTAAGGCTAAAAATGTGAAGCAAGCTAAGGTCAAAGCATCACAAATTGCTCTAGCCAAAATACCTGAGTTATGTGCTTACACAAAGCGGCTCGAGCAAGAAAATACACTCGAACTGCAGCCGCAACCGATCTCTGGCGCAAGGCGCACTTACCGAATTTACGCTGTAACAACTACGCTTATCTTGGGTATTGTATGGGGTTTTTACGAAATGATTATTCGCAACTGGCGTCCTTGGGCTAGCGCTGCTATCGTGTTGGTTTTAGGGCTTATGGCTGCTGATTGGTTTCTGAAGACAGCAAGTGATAGGAATAAACGTAGAGAAGTATTAGTTAAGGCTGTGCAACCGCAACAAGTTGTGCAGCGCGTACCTGTGAGGAGGTAGTCTTGAACACCCTCTCGGAATCTGCAAGTACGTAGTGGTGGTACGTTTCGCACTGTTGAATATGCACAAAGATAACAAATGTCTATAAATAATTTTAGGGTAGACGATTGCGTGTTAATTTAGCCATGGGAGGAGCGCAAATGAATGGCATTAGCAATGGCCCAAGACTCAGGTTTCAAAAAAACGAGTATGAAAACGTCAGGCTTTACAAAGTTGTTGGATTTGTCGACAGTAATATGCAGTTTGACAGAGTTAAACCGCTTCCCCAAGATTTGGAGGTAGATAGCTATACGCGCTTTCAACTTGAAAACACATCAGGGTATTTTGTGTGTGCTCATGAGTTCAAACGATACATTTTGACTAGTAAAACACTTGAGCGTGGTTGGGGCTATTACAGTCGTAATGATGTTCTTAACTTCTTACAAGAAAGATTAACCGAACGACAAGCTGAAGGATATGCCAACACTCATGTTGTGTACTTCAATAAAAGAGCCTTAATGAAGTACGCAAACATTGGCGATTTGGTTGTCGCCACAAAATACTCTGACGGCGACCCAAATGATCCTTGGTCCGTAGGTTTTGTTCAAGACATTCGGCAAAATGATAGCGGTGAAAATTTTTACTATGTTGGATACAAAAATGGAGGATTAATCCATCCTGATGCCATGCGTAGATGTCGGAAAGTTTCAGAAAAAGTTGCTACTCGGTTGATGAAAATAATACCCAAAAGTTATAAAGCGGGTGGTCAACCGTTAGAAGCTTATCCACAAAAACAAAGGACTGTTTGGGGTTGTCTTGAGCTAGTAGAACGAAGTATTAATGACTGACACAGAAACCATCTATGCCGAATTCACTCCCGTCACCGAACAAGACGCACCAACGTTCACCGAACCCGACGACACCCAGTTACCAGTCTTAGCAACACCACAATTCACCGAAGTTGACTGGTTGCCAGACGATGACATTGACCCCGAATCCACAGAGCTAGAACGCCACATCAACACATCCATTTCTAACAGTTACGACGTTGACGGCGCGCTAGCCACTTACGACGCTAGCGCCGTTAACGTCAAAACTGGTACTCAACCACAACTTCAAGCCAAAACTACAACCCAAGCAGAGCCGCTCACCGCACTGTGGGCATGGGCTGATACACCGACCAAAACTAAAACCAAGACCAAGCGTCGAAAACAGCAACCTAGCACGTCTGTGTGTTGGTCAGATTACGATGGTTCGCACGACCATAATCCACCTTATCTAGCCCTTTACGAGCGCAACCCAGACGAATCAGATGAGATTCACTATCTACGCCTTGCGTTCATGGGGCATCATGTCACTGACGGCGATTGCCACGTGACAGATGATAATTTTTGGGAGTGGGAAAGCTCTCTATCAGGTGATGAGCGCGCTACTGCCATAGAGCTAGGGCGCATGATTGACCAGGGTGAGTTTAGCCAAACGATGAATGACGAGTCACGCGAGCGCTGGGACACGCTGGGCGATACTATACGCGGAATTGGCAGTAGGATATTTAGGCTGTTTTAACCCTCAAACATAACCTGGGCAATCGTCCCCACAACCCCAGTAGGGGAAATTGTCCATTTGCCTTTAGGTAACCTCCACACAAAGTCATCAATAATCGTAAACCCAAGGCTAAGCGTGTCTTGTTCAATAAGCTGCTCAGGTACGCTTAGCCCGTTGTGCTGCACAATGAGGCTTACCTTGTCACCATCTATGCCAAAAAGTATTTGTAATTCTGGCTCAGGACTGCCACCATTAAAGCCATGCTTAAGGGCGTTGTCTACAAGTTCATTGATTATCATGGCACAGGCAAGGGCATCGTTAAGAACTAGCTCAATGTCTTGCAAGTGCATAGTTAGCTGCACGTTTGTCTTGCCGCTTACTGCAATTGTGAGCGGGACCATCTCACGGATGTACGCAGCAAAGTTGAGCCTGTCTAGGCTGCCTTGCTCGTACATCATCTCATGGACTTTACTCATGGCATTGATACGCCAGCGGTGAGACTCGAGCATCACTTTATACTCGGTATCGTCCACAAGCTGGTGTTGCATAGCTAGCAAACCTACAACAACTTGCAGATTTTCTTTAACCCGTTCGTGTATGGTTCCTAGCGCAATACTTTTCTCTCGATTGGCTTGCTCGAGCTTGTCTTGAATTTGTTTAACTTTGGTGACGTCTTGCACAACCCCTTGGAGTTTGATAACCCGCCCATCCTCAAGTACAGGCTCACCGAATGCGCGCACCCAGCGCTCATTACCCTTAGCTGTGATGAGCTTTGCAATGATGTCAAAGGGTTCAGCATCCTTAATTGTACGTTCCACAGCCTTACGCACCATTGGCTCAAAGTCTTCGTGATAAAACGAGACATTAGTCCTGTAGTTGCCCTCAAATCCCGGTTCGACTTCATGTATCTTGTAGGTTTGGCGCGTCCAGATGGTTTTACCGGTCTTGACATCTAGTTCCCACCCGCCAATGTTGGCAATGCGTTCAGTTGCCTCTAGGATGGCTACGTTGTGCTGTGTGTCGGTCATTGAAAGTGGGTCTTGGTGCTCTCTTGGTCGACGACGCGGCGGTGACGGCGTGGAAATGCCTCGAGCCACCACCAACCGGCTAATAATGTATTTGCCACAATCCCATTCAGCGACTGAATGCTAGATGACGCGCCCAAAAAGCTAAATACAAAAACGTAATAACAAAACAATCCAAATACAAAAATAGTCTCAGGCACGCGGCTAAAGTACATTGCCAGAATCTTCACAAAACCTGTCCATGTGTTGATGTCTGGATTTTTGTGGGCTTTTTTGAACACGTGAATGAGCGGGCGCGTGAGGCGCAAAAAGATTCCCACGAACGCAAAGAATCGCGTTGCGGCAAGTACAAATAACAGGGTCTCTTCACTCATTGGTATCCTCTTTTTTAGAAATCTGCTTAATAGTTTTGTTGTAAAAAATTTCTACGACGGTAAGTCCGCCAAACCCCGCAAGAAGCTGAAATAGCCACAGACCAAACTTAGCGTTGACAATGGGTGTAGTGCCAAGTTGATCTAGTCTGAATAGCCCCGCCGTAAGAGACGCGAGCCCACCACCCAGCACCCGTGCCGCTTGGTGCCTGAAGGTGAGCGCGTCATCACTATCCTCAGACACCTGAATCATCACAACCCACTGTGCGAGCATGCCCAGAAGCATGCCGACGAGTAGGCTGAGATAGCGCTGCATGATTTCACTTTGCACGACGGGCCTCCTGTACCTGCTTGATTTTGCCTATCGCTTGCCTAAGCTTGTCTTTTAGCTTCCTCACGGTGATATTCCTGCCTGCAAGCTCTTGCCTTGTCGTAAGCAGTTTTGCCCTAACATTTTGAAGTTCTTTGTAGACTGCATCGCGCTCACGTTGAATTCGGTCACGTTGTGCCGTCATGTCCAGCAATTCAATGGCAACCTCAGCTTTGTATACCTGCATTGCAGCTTCTTGCTGCTTGTGAAACCTGCGCACATAGCCGTAGAAGCGGTTACGCATGATTTCTTCATCGGTGGGTTGCTCGAGCGGCAGCTCACCCGGCTGAGCGCCGCGTAGGGTTTGCTTGGGGTCAATTTTGCTGCGCTCAGCCATTGTCACCACCATCCAAAGGTCACACCTAGTTCATAGCTGCTAGCTAGCACTTGCACAAAGCAGACGCTGCTGTAGCAGACCATCAAAAACTTCTCGAGCCGTGTGCGCTCAGCACGCCAAAACAAGCTGTTCATTAGTGCAATGAGCAGCAAGATGATGGCGTCAAACGCAACGAGTGAGCGCATTAGCCTGTGGGTGTTTTGCCAGACTCCCAAGAGGGTTGAGCTTTAAGGATTTCTTTAACAGCTTTATCCTCACTGTCTGCAAAGAAAAACCCTTCAAGCTTGGCACCCCACTCGAGGCTATTGAATACAGTCACAAACACGTCAATCATTTTGCTGACAGTGTTGATAACACCTTCGGTTGGTTTGATATTTGATTTTTCTAAGAGCTTGACAATGGCATCAAGCACGCGCATTTTTTTGACGTCACCCGGAGTGTCATCATCCATCATCGCTTCAATCAAATAAACTGTGCTGGCAACTACTGGCCAGTATTGAAACACTAGCTTGAGACTCTTAATCATTTCTTGCCTCCGTACAGGTGATGTAATCAGCAAAAGCGTCTTCAATTGACACGCCTTCAATGCGTTGATCTTCGTAAATTTCAAAACACTCGGTTGGTTGTGCGAGTTGGGTACTGGGCGCGCAGCTCGCCAAAAAATATACACTTACCGCTAAAACTAGCCATAGTCTAGCCTGTTGCATCATGAGACTTGCTCCAATCTGATGTCTACTTTGTCGCCTCGAGTGCGTAGTTGCATCTTGCCCCTTACAACAACCTCGGCTCGAGTGGTGAGGTTGTCAAAGCCGTGCAGGACAAGCGTGTGAATCTCGTCTGTGTCGTCTTGGTTGTCAAGGTCACGGCGCAGCTTATCCATGTCAATGTGTATCGGGTCGGTTTTTCTGTTAGGACTGACTTCTTTGTGACCGCGCACGTAGTCGGTGCGGATGCTGTGACGCTCTTGGATGTCTCGAATTAGCTCAAGTAAGGTTTCATATTGAGTCTCGGTGACCTGGCTGTGGGTGCCTTCTTCAGATTCAATAGCTACGCCCACAGAAACATCGTTGAGGTCGTGATGCCCGTCCCACGTTGAGCGTCCTGCGTGCCAAGCCCTCTTGCCCTCATCAACAAATTGCATCACCCCGCCTTCAAGGTTGATGAGATAGTGATAACTTACGTCTGAGTCGGAATTCTTCAGCCAGTGCATTGTGCTTTCATCGGTTGCGCCGTTGGCGTGAACGATGATGAATAGTCGCCCATGATTCACACCGCCGTAGTTGTCGTCAGGAATATCTACGCGCTGAATGTTCATAAAGCCGCCCCAATCAAATCCGCCCAGGTAATACCCTCGCAGTCTAAAAAGTTGTTAATCGCTACATCCGCCGCAATACCGCTATCTGGGTCAAGTTCATCAGATAGCGTTTGCTGGCAGGTTTCTGTGACTTCTTCGAGGCTAAAGTCGCCAGCGCACGCTGTAAGCGCCAAACAAAAAACGATGATTACCATAATCAAATAAAGTTTCAAGTTTGCGTCTCCCTCCTAAAATTAAGCTTATGACCTATTAACTATGCGTCGACCGCGAAACAGTTTGCTATAAATAAGCTTCTCTGTACGTAATCGTGAGCGCCCCGCCCCCACCGGTCAGCGACACGTCATAAGTGCTTTGCCCAGGTGGTAGCAAGGGCATCTGGCTGCCGTTAAGCACATCGGCTGAGATGTCGCTAGCGCTGTCTAGCCACGCAATAAACCCGCGCCGCGTGTCGATAATCATGCCGCCGTTAATCATGCCGGCTTCGTTTTCCCATGTGAACGTGCGCCCATCAATCAAAATAATGACCTCGGTGGCACTAGCTGCTTCTAGCTTCCAAACCGGATACGCAATGAGCGACCCGGCGTTGGTGATGCTCAAACCAGTATTGTCACCGTCGCTAAGGGTTTCACTCACCGTAGTGACAGTGCGTGCTTCCCAAGCACCTAGCACAATCATGGACACAACAAGCTTGCCGCGTACGACTTCATTGCTGCCAGGTGATTCATCAACGGTGTCACCTAAAATGATTGGTAAGCGGCGCTCACCTTCAATCAAGTACAACGCTTCGGTGCCACTGCCTTTGTCGAGTAGCTCTAAAATCTTTGCAATATTGTCTTTGTAGACCTGCTCATCTTCAAAGCCGGGAATGCCAAACTGAAACTCGAGCTTATTTGGCCCTGTGCGCCTGTCGCCAAAGGTATTGATGCCACGCGAATAACTACCGCGCTTAGGTTCAATAGCCCGCTTGCGAATACGCTTGCCAACACTGGCTAGTGGAAATTCGTAAATTGTCTCGGTGATGCTTTCGCTAGCAGGGTCATTAGCTTCTAGCACGGCAATATCTGCACCGTTAGATTCAACTAGCATCAACCTAAGCGGCTTAATCAACCCAATCACCTCTGAGTTGCAACACAAATCCCCACAACGAGACATCTTGCGGATCGGGCGCATAAACCGTGAGCGTATCGCCAGCATTAAAACGGCGACTAGACTCAAAAAACAAGCTACCTACGTTTTGCCGTGCCGGAAAGGTGATAACGCCAACTTCGGTACCGTTTCTGTGAACCGGCAAGCGGGCAAGATCCTGTGTTTTTTCAACACTAGTAATCGACACTGGGTGAATGTCCATGGTGCGCCCAACGCTAAACGACCACAGTTCTTCCCCTGCCTCTGGAAAGGTGTACTCCTCTGGATCATCTAGCCTGATAGCGTAGGGTGTGCTCTTGGCTTCTTTGATTTCTGCTTTGAGTTGTCGGTCTGCCTCCTTACTGCGCAAATCGGCTAAGCGCTGGTCGCGTTCTTGCATGGCAACGGCCCTTGCTAGATTCACTGCGCCGTAGCCTACGTTGGTCACAGACTCGAGGCCCTTGTTCACGGTGTACTTGGTTGATTGAACTTCGTAGACGCTGGTTATGCCTGCGTTGTCGGTCACGCGCACGGTAAATTCGGGGGCGATAAAGCGCTCAGGCTGCTCTTCAAGTTTGCCTGTAACAACGGGTTTGTTACGCAGTGCCAACACCTGCTGTGCGTAGCGCACGCAATCTGCCATATCCGCAATGCTGGCATCAAATGGTGCCCACGTCCAAGCCCCTTCTTTGGGTGCGCTTTTAGCAACGATGCGGAACTCTTGAACGTCTTCACCGAACAGGATCGGGACTAGTCGCTGCAGGTCTTCACCTGCCCACAGCAGTTCGTTGCTCATGTCGTAAACTTCAAGTGCCTCGACGCTACCAGACAGGTCGTAACTAGGTTGGTCAAACACAAACGAGCGCACAGGCTTGCTGAGTGAAAACGTTAGGTTGTCGTCAATGGCTGCGCCTGCCATTTCGTTGAGGGGATTACCTTCATTGTCCTCAGCCGCTTCAAACGGTTTGCTGGTAGTAAAGGTTTGAATATCGGCTATTTCTTCTTGGGTGAGCGCAAACGGGTATTGGATGATTTCTTCAGTGCGACCGTACTCGAGCATGGCTGCACGGTCTTCTACTGCCACTCGCGCGGGTCTACCATCGCTGCGCTTGAGGGTAGGCGCTTCGATGATGACCTTGGTGACCATGTCGGCGTAGTTGGACTTCAACCCGCTAATGTCTACACCTGAGCTACCTAGCCACAGGTTACGTGCGTAAGGCGGCTCAAGGTCACGCTTTGACCAGAAAATTATGCCGTTCGTGTCTACGCCCCAGACATAATCCCCTGCAAGTTGTGTCAGTGAATCCAGCGCGGCAGCAGCTGTCACGCCATCAAACTCTTGTTGTACAACCTGATAAGCGTTTTCGCTAATGCTGAGCGGTTCAAAAGTTAAGCCAGTTTGCCCAGCTAGCGTGCTAGCAACGTCTTTGACGATGTCGGATAGTTTCATGCGCTCGTAGACTTTGCCAAACAGGTAGGTCTCACTGGCGTAAGCTTTCCAGCCTTCGAGATTGTACACAAAGGTCTCAACGCTTGTACCCTCAGCTTTGCTGTAGTTCACCCTAGGTTCTTCAGTAGCACGCCCCAAGTAAACAGGAATGCCTTCCATCCACAGTTTCAGGCTGCCCCTAGGCGGCATATCAATTTTGCGAGATAGCTCAACCTTGCCCTGAAGACATCCCCCCACCGAGTTACACGCGCCCGGTACCAACGTCCACTCGGCGCTGATCACCGCACCTTCACCGCTGGCTTCAAAAATTTTGTCGTTGCCCGGAAAGCCCCACACGTTGAGCGGCGTCACGCCAATACCGCGCGGCACAATATCGGTGCTGCCGCTGCTCACGTACCATGTGTAGGCGTAGGGACTATCGTGAAACGCATCAAAACGAAACGCGCTACCGTCTAGGTGGTTGTCACTAGCGCAAGCTTTGGGCCTGATGGCGTCAGTGAGTAGGGACGCTTCGACGACTCGAGGCTTCACCAGTCTTGACCTAACGACTGGATAAGGATGCACTAAAACACCTCCCAGTCCCACGTCACCAGAATGTCGAGGTTGAGCCTGTGCGTATTTAGCTTGGTAAACGCGGCTGCAAGAATGTTTTTGTAGCCCACAGCTTTACCGGTCACGCTAGTGCCTGCCGATAGAGAAATGCCTGTGATGTCTCCATTGGCTTCAGCCGGCGCAAATTTGAGGCGTTTGGTGCGTTGGTAGTCACCCGCCACATAATCCAGTAGTTCAACTGTTCCTTCATCTGGATTGGTAAATTGCGTATCTACTGTGCTACTAGGTGATGTTTCGGTAGTCGCTAGCGCCGCGCCGCTGGCTGAAGGGTCAAAGATATTGGTAAACAAGCGTTCATCATTGTTAGTACTGGTGCTATACAGCGTGCTGTCCATTGCTTTTGTGCCGTCATTTTCGCCGTCTTCACGGTAGGTGGGGTTGTAGGTAGCGACACCCCAACCCTGCAAAGTCACAATGAGTGTGTGGGTCAGCTTGAGTTGTTGTTCAGGTTGCACGGTAATCACGTCAGGGTCGCCGTTGATGTCTCTAAACAGCTCCCGGATAAGCAGCGGCCCGCTACTAACGTCACTAATGCCCCACTCGGTGAGGTTGTACTCGCTTGAAAACTCAATGACCCTGACAGTACTAAACTCCCCCACAACCTGCTCAGCGACAGCGTTACGGCTAATGGTTTGCGTGTGCTCAGTATTGAAGCCGCCATCATCATCATCTCTATCTATCTCGTTTTCAAGGTCGGTTTGGGAGATGTGCCAAAGGGTAAAGTTTTGCGTGCTCACCGCCTTGCTATCACGTGCCTCAGCGGTTGTGGCGTTCACAAAGTTGGCGATGTAGGCGCGACTGTTGTCATTGAAGACAACGACATCGCCCTCTTGGTCGATCTCAAAAAAGCCTGCACTAGCTGTCAGTTGGCTACGTGATTGGGCGGCTGTAATGGCTCCGCTGTCTACATCTGGGTTGGTGACTGGATCGGGATACACAAGCGTAAACTCGCTCGCTGTCACCTCGCGGCTGGCATCAACTTCCACAACGGTGTCGCTCGTAAACGACGTGATGACCGCTTCTGGCCCACTGTCCCAAACAATGCGCGCGCCCACATCAGTGGCTGCAAAGATCGCACCACTAGCCGTGACAACGCTAGGCGCTTGGCTGATGGTTGTCGTGTCGCCATCAGTTTTCACATCCTCAGTACCCGTGCCTACCGCAAAATAGCGCCGTATGCTTGAAAACGGCCCGTAGTTAGTCATGCTTACTGACGCTTCGGCGCTGCCGGTAGTAGCCAGCTTGTCCATGAAACCAGATAGGAGCAGATTTTTTTGCTCACCCTCACGCACAACTTCGTTAGTCCGCTTATCTATGATTTGCCAAGCAAGACGCCCCTCGAGGCCTGCTGATAGTGTGTGGGGTTGCCGTTTTTTATATTTAAGTCGTTTTTTCAACAGCGGGTTCATAAGCCTCCCTAGCCTAAAAATGTGTCAGGTGGGGTGAAATTTGCGCCTTGATAGCGAGCGACATTCGACAGGCGAAACTGTTGAATGTATCCGTCCCATTGGTCTCCACTTTCAATAGCGGTTCCTATGGTGATCGTTAGCCCGTCGCCCGTCGTAAAAAGGCTTACGGTGTGTGTGTCGATCAACATGCCGTCTAGGTATGTTCGTAAAGCGGTGCCTTCAAGTTCTAGGGCTATATGTTGCCAAGTCTGAAAAACGGCTTGACTACGCGTTGATGGCCTTTCAAAATCGCCATTATATGAATACTCGTACGCAAACGAGTTCCGAGACCCTGAACGCCGAAACCACAAAGGGGTGAATCTGCTAGAAACACTTGTTTGCCCGAACAGGAAGCTCTGTCCCGATCCATCTCGATACGCCCAGCACTCGATTGTGAAATCACTTCCAAAGATCGTAGGGAAATTGTCAATCGTTTCTAAATGCCCAATGTCTTTAATTCTTATAGAGCTTGACCCAAGCCCAGGTGGGCCCCCGACATTCAAGCTGTGCGTGACGTTCCCTTGCCGCGTCAGGCCATAATCGTTGCCGCTCAAATCGACAAAGTTAGTGCTGCCCTCAACCTCGCCATTAGACTCAATGAGCAAAACAGTGTTGGCATCGGGGCCGCTAGGAAATGACACTTGCCAATAATCAAGTAGCGATGGCAAAAAATGCCCCCCGAGCCCCGTGCTTTGCTGCGTAGGCACCGTCACGTTGTAGTGGTGTAGGTCGTTAGGTTTGCCGCTTAGGTTTAGGTCATGCACTTGCTCGCTGGGAACGGTAACATTCCGATAAGCAATCAAGTCAGGCGCAAAGTGTGCGTTAACACTTTCGCTGTCAAGGTCACGCTCGAGCAAGTTTGCAAAGTAGCTCATCACATCAGGTGCAAAAGTCACCTTGAGCTTGCTTTCAAGTGCCAGCTCAAACGCCTGAATCATGAGGTAGTCGAGCAGCGTAGGGCTAAATGTTCCTATTATCCCCTCCTCATATTTATAAGGTGCAAGAATCTCTTCGTGATGTAGCAGGATAGGTGCAGCACGTAGCTCGAGCCGCGTTTCAATCACGGCGGCTAGCAGTTGTACAAAATAGTGCAATTCTTGCGGTTGTGCCTTTATTTGTAGTTCGTGCTCTGCAACGTACTCGAGAATCTGTTTGAAATAGTCCAGTAGTTGCGGGGTGAGTTGCCCTTGCAAGATGCTTTCAATAGCTGCGTTTTGCGCTCCTAAAAAGTGGTGCAGGTCAATAGGCGCAAACTGACCGCCTAAGTTGTCGTTACCCAAGACAATGGGGTAGGGATCGCTTAGCAGGTAGTGTTTGCCAAAATCTTTTGTCCACAACGCTAATTGATACTGATAAGAAAGCGGAATGGCTTGGTCAAGGTAATACTTGGCTTCGACAAGGCGCTCATCGTAAAGGTCAATTAGGGCGTACTCATTGGCATAGAGTTCACGCTGAATCCGGTACATCACTTCGGTGCGGTCTGGGTGCAGGTAGAAGAGAATCACATCGCTGTCTACGAACGTACGCAACGCAAACGCGTCTAGGTAGAGCGTAGGGTCAACGCCTTCAAATGGCCCACGGGTGACGTATTCACCATCAGCAACTGAAAACTGGGTGATATAGATAGCGTTGGCGGCTTGCCACGCGTATACAGGACGTGCATTCTGGTCAAAACAAAATGCCAACTTGCGGGCGGCTTTGTGGACACGTGGCGGTGGATCAAGGGGTGCTTGCAATTGCCAGCCGCTAGCACCCGTGTCTTTCGCTAGAGTGATGATAGGTCGCTCTTGCTCGAGCGTCACCCATGACAGCGACGCTGCCCACGGCGTCGCAAAGGTGGTTTTGGGGATGCCGTCACCCGTGTCACCTTCACTAGCAGGCCCCGGCACACAAACTCTCTCAACCAGTTGCGTGTGGGCGCGGTCTGGCGTGGTGTGAAGACGCGTGATGGTGCTGTTGCCTGAGCCTGACATTACAGTAGCGTCCTAGCGCGTAGGTCTCGAGCGACTTGCTCAACAAACTCTTCGTATTCGGGGTCGTCACGTACATAGAAAGTTGATCCACTCATGTCAACGTTTTGCAGAGCGCTGATGCGCTTGAGTTCGTTGGTCAGGTCGGTCATGGCGCTGCTACTAGCGGGGTCACTAGCTTGCACACTAAAGCCGGGGTCAGTCACGCTAAACTCACCACCCAAACCAACTTGTGCGGCAATACTTTGCACGTCACCCAGAGCAGCCGTTACCGCGCCACTGTTCATGATGGGCGTGATGGTAGTCGTGGCTGGATTATCGCTAAACAGCACATCGCGCACCTGAGCAGAGATACTGGCAGCTTCATTCATGGCATCGTTGGCGCGTGTGCGCAGGCCGCCAAGCAAGCCCCGCAAGTTGCCGAGGTTGCCCGTTTGCAGCGCCCGTTGAACTTCTGGCATTACCTTTTGCATCATCTGGGGCAGTTCTTTACCTAGAATGATAGCTTTGCGGATAGCCTCATCAATGGGTTTCAAGATGAAGTCGTCCATGCTGTCTGCTACGCTGTCGCTGGCACCTTGCCAGTCACCCGAGTCAAACCCAGAGCTGATGGAGCTAGCGAGTGTGCCGTCGATAGTTTGCTGATATTGCTCGAGCTGGCGCTGCGCTTCGTCGTACTGCCTTTTTAACTCATCGGTGTGCTCTTGCTGCACTTTGAGGCGTTCAGCGTTGATGGACTCTTCGCCGTCATGAATTTCACGCCAGACTTTGAGCCAGTCGTCGGAGTATTGCTCGAGTCCTTTGAGTTGCGCGCGTAAGTTTTTAAGGTGCTGCTCGTCAGTGATAACACCTGTTTCGCGTTCAAACTCGTAGCGGTTGTCAGCGAGCATCTGTTCGTGCTCGAGGGCTGCTTGGCGTTTGGCGTCTAGTTCATCAATACGCGCCTTTTCAGCGTCGTGCATTTGTTCGCTGAGGCTGGTTATTTCACGCTGAATCGCCATCCACTCATCAGAAAAGCGGCGTTCTTGGCTAAGGCGTTCTTCGAGCCTGTCAATTTGTTGCTCCAGCGTGATATTGCCCTGGTCAACCATGTGCTGATACTGGTTTTCAGCTTCGCGCGCGATTTGGTCGTTGAATTGCTGCTCAGCATCTTTCAGATCGCGGCGTATGTCCATCCAGTCATCGGTATAGGCTTGCTCAGCTTTGAGCAGCTCTTGGAGTAGCAAAATGCGCTCTTCAAGAGTGGCATGTGATGACTCACGCTCAACCTCAGTGCGGTTTCGAGTGATTTCCTCAAGCCTGTCGATACCGTCTTCTGTTTTGCCGGTGTCAATCCCACCAGACTCAAGCGGCTGGCCGATAGTGCTTTCAAGTCCAGCGGTAGCTTCTTGCGCCACAACCGCAGCTTCAGCAAAGACGGCACGCATTTCTTGTCCGGTTTGCTTAACAGCAGCATTGAAACCAGTCCAGTCACCACTTTGAACAGCTTCACGCGCTAGACGGTCAAGTTCAGCCATCTTGAGGGCAAGTTGCGCGTTGACGATAAACGCCTGGGCAATCAACGCCCGGATTTTTTGAGCGTAGCCACGTTCAAATTCTGCTTGTAGGTCGTCCCCAACCTTGTTGAAGGCATCACTACCGACTTTAATCTGGTTGGTTGCAAGGTTTTCAAGGGCGTTTGTCCACGAACTAGATAGCGTGTTTAAGCCGCTTTGAACGTCTTCAGAGAAGTTGTGATAGACCTCGAGTAAGTCGTCTAGCTCAGCTTCAAGTTCGTGAGTATCCATGCCAAGATTGACCGCGTCACGGATTTCAATCATCTTGGCTTCAATGAGTTCACCTTGCTGCGCTAGGGCTGGTGAGATTTTGGCGAGTTCATCAAAACGGAATAGGTCACCCCACTCACCGCGCTCGAGCATAGGGTCAAACGACAGCCCGGTGATTTCGGATAGCTCATTGATTAGCTCGATCCCGTCACCTGCAATGCTTACAAACTCTTCAAACGACTTTTTCGCCATTTCCATGCCGGCTGCTGAGTCGCCATAGCGGCGTTGAAACTCGTTGAGAGTGTAGAGCAACTGACTGCTGTCAATATTGTCTAGTGACCGTGCATAATCGTTGATGGCATCGGTGTAGTCACGTTGCGCTCTGTACAGTTGCTGTAGAGCTTTGCGCTCCTCTTCTTGCCTCTTGCGCCGTCTACCAAATAACCCACCGATAAAGCTAATTGCGCCCGACACAGCGCTAGTGATGCCGCCCAAGATGTTGCCAGAGGCAAACTGCCCGATAGTTGAGAGCACTGAGCCTAAAGCTTGAGTTGCGGTATTGCTACTGGACTGCGCCGCTTGTCCCATAGCGGTGAACGCGTCAGCAACTTTGAACCCACCTACACCAACTTGCTGAAGCTTTTTGAAAATATTGTCGGCGCTACGCGAAACTGTGTTGCCGATGTCACCTGCTAAAGGTGAAATGCTACTCAGGCTATCTGCCAACATGCCTGTGTACTCAGCCGTACTAGAAAATACGTCCTCAACTTGCTTTTGATAACGTGCCGCGTCCACCTGGGCATCTATGTATGCTTGCGTCTCATCAACCAGCTCACGTAAGCCTGCAGCGGCGCGTGGGTGCTGCGCGATTTGGGTTTCAAGTTTGTCGATATACGCTTGGGCAGACTCAACGTTACGCTGGGTTTCTTTATCGAGGTCCGCGTAAAGGCTAATTGTCTCTGTGGTGAGGTCTTGGAACTCAGCTTGGGCTTTGTTTAGAGCATCCTGTGCAGCTTTATTCTCGACAATAGCTTGGGTATTGGCGAGATCGTCAAGCAGCGCATTAACCTGCTCTTGGGTTAGACGGCCTTCGTCACCTGCTAGCTTGATGCCATCTGCTAGGTCGGTAAACTTGTCGGTTGACTTGGGCAGTAGCTTGCTGATGTCCCCCGAAAAGTCTTGGAAGGTCTCGTGCAGGTTGTTGAGTTCTTCGCGGGCTTCGGCATCTTCGATAGCAGCGTATAGCTCGAGCATCTGATCTTCGCTGACTTTGGCATCGTCTGCCATGTCAGCCACAGCGTCTGATAGTTTCTCAAACTGGCTTGGGGCGTCGCGCCCAATGGCGTTGATTTTGGCAAGCTGCGCGTCAAAAGTGTTTTGCTGCGCGAGCTCGAGCTGCGCTTTGTCATAGTCGCGCAAACCGTCAATGAGCCCCTCGAGCCCTTCTTGCAACTCAGGGTACTGGTCGGCAAGCTCTTGCCATTTCTCAATTTGGGCGTCGCTACCGGTTGCGACTTGCTTAGTTGCTTTGAGGTAATCCTGTTGCGCGGCTGTAAACGCTTTTTGAGCGTCTGCTAGCCTGCCAATTTCTTGCTCAGCAGCCAGTGAGTCTAACAGCATTCGTGTTTGGGCAGCGCTAAGTTCTGAGCTGTTACCCATGCTGATGATCTGCTGCTCGAGGCGTCCAAATTTATCGAGTGGTGCTGCGTTGAGTCCGTTGATGTTGGCGAGTAACTTGCCAAAGTTTTCTTGCTGAGACGCGGCCAGTTCAGCCGCTTCCATCTGCGCCACAAGCCCTTGATACTCAGCCGATAACGCTTGGACTTGCGGAGCCATCGGTGAGACGCCTTCTTTAAGCAACGCTTTAATAGCGGTTTGCAAGTTATTGGCGCGGGTTTGGTTGAGGTTGGTTTCGCTACCAAGAAGCTGCTGCTCTAGGTAGGCTTGCTGGGTGCTTTGGGCAAGATTTGTAAAAATGTCGCTGATGCGCTGGGCGCTCTCCATGGAGGCAAGTTGTGCCTCGAGCATCTTGTAGCGTGCTGACAATTGCTGCACTTCCGCAGACTGCGGTGACAATCCTTCATCAACCAACGCTGACGCGGCCTGCTTGAGTGCTGACATCTCACCAGACAGGGCGTCACTGCTGTCACCAAACAAGCTGGCGTTCACCCTAGATTTAGTGATGGCGTTGTCAAGCGTGCTGTAAATCTCAGATACCCTATCTTCTAAGGTAGTGGTGACATCACCTGAAGCAATACCCTCGTTGACACCATCAATGACAGCTTCACCCGTTTGTCTAGCAGCATCTTGCACATCACCTTGACCGCGCTCAATACCAGTGGTCAAACCGCCTGTGGTATCTAGACCACTAGCAATCATCTCTTTACTGTCTGAGGCAATGCCCATGCGCGACCGGAACCCAGCAAGTACCCGGTCAGCCAGGTTACGGGCTGCTTGGGCGGCAGCACCTATGCCGTTTCTGATGCCTGTGACCAGCCCACCAACGATATTTGCACCGTACTGCAGCGATTCTTTAGACAGCGCAACCAGATTTTGACCAACTTGGTTGCGGAAGTTGCGCCACGTTTGGATGTTGTCAGCTAGGCGGCTACGAGTGTTTGAGGTGAAGGTTTTGAGGTTGTTACCCATGTTGCCGAGCCATTGCCCTACAGCTTTAGCGGCGTTGACTATGTTTGTGCGAATGCCCATGAAATCGGTGGCAATGGCAACTGCGAGCGCACCCACAATGGCAATCACAATGCCAACGGGACCCGTGAGAGCAACCAAAGCAGCTTTTAGCCCGCCAAGGAGCGGTACAGATGCACCCGCTGCGGCACCGGCTGCTGTGGTTGCTGCTGCGGCACCGGCAAACAAGGTGCCGAGCGTTCCCAACGCACCAACAATTTGCCCAGCAATAATGAGAACTGGTCCTAGCGCAGCAACTAGCGCAGTCACGGCCACAATGGTCTTTTGCACCGCAGGTGGTGCGTCGGCAAACCTTTTGGCCATATTGGAGAGCATGCTGATGAACGGCATAGCCGCATCTAGGGCTGCTGTAAGGGCTGGGATGAGTCCTTGCCCTAAGTTTTCAGCAACTACCTGTAGTTTTATGCGTAATTGTTGTAAAGCAAACCCTGTTTTATTGACACCTTCGGTTTGAGCTTCAAAGGCTGCCACCGCAGCACCCTGTGAAGCGTACATAGCTTCGGTTTTCACGCGGAAGCTGTCAGCTTGTTCACCTGCAAGAGTCAAAGCTAGTGTTTGCCCTTCAATGCTGCCCATGTAGCGCTGTAAAGGTTGTCCGCTGGCTTCCGCAGCAGATACTACAGCTTCGATAGCTCCCTGCAAACCGCGCTGCTCAATGAGCGCAGCACCACTTTCAACGCGCATTTCAGCAAAAAGATTGGTCATGTCTTTCGTCGGCACCATCAGCGACTGCATGACGCCACGAAGCTGTGTACTTACCTCAGACGCATTACCTGTAACGCCTGTAGCAGTTGCCATGACGCCAAATAATTCTTCTTGGGCAACACCTAGTTGAGTAGCAATGGGCACAACTTTGCCCATACTCGAGGCAAGCTCAGGGAAAGTTGTTTGCCCAAGTTGAACGGCGGTAAACGCAAGGTCGTTGACCTTATCAACTGCTTCAGCCGAGGTGTCGCCGTAACCTTTGGTGACAGCGCTGGTTAGGTTGATTGCGTCGGTTGTTGTAGCCAAGCCAGCAGCGGCAGCGCGAGCATTGCTCTCTAAAATGCGTGTGCTGTCTGCTGTATCGCCAAATGCCGAAATAACTTGATAAAGACCGTCTGTTAGGTCGCCTGTGCCTTTGCCAACTGTGACGGCTAGGTCTTGTACATCGCCGCGTAGTTCTTTGACTCGGTCTGAAGCAATGCCAAGTGACGCTACATTTGCCATGCCCTCATTGAGCTGAGTGCTTGCCCGCAGTGCCACCGTGCCAAGTGTGACCAGAGGCGCGGTGATGCCAACACTCACCGCTTTGCCCGCTTGGGTCATACCTTGCCCAATGCGTGTCGCAGCGTTACCAGCCTTAGAAACAGTCTGGTCAATCGCGCTGTTGGCGTCTTTGTTATTGACGGCGACGCGCCCAATAAGGGTAAACAGATCAAGCAGCATCTTGCTGACGTTTCCTTTCTTGGGCAGCGGCAGCCATTGCAGCGCTAAGCTCTTCTTCGTCTGCTTTGACTTGGGCTATCAACTTGGCTTTTTGCTCCGGTGACATTTTGGCCTCGTTGTCTTTATCGGCAAGGTGGAGGCGTTTGAGGTAGTGCTCGAGTGAAGGGGCTTTTTTGCCTTTTTTGAGTGGCGTGAAGATGTAGTTTTGCCAGCCCACAAACGCAGCTACTTGCCACTGTTCGAGCCGTTCTTGTGCCATGCGCTCGAGCATCATTTGGCACTTCACAATGAGCCTGCGGTAAGGCAACGCGCGCACGCGGTCGTCAGTCAGGTGCTGACGATCTTGCAACATCTCAATTAGTTCGTTAAGGCTGTATTGCTTTCCTCGGACTCGTTGATTGCTTCGTCCTGCGGCTCCGTCTCGTTGTTCTGCAAGCCGTCTTTGATGCTCGACATAGCCGTTGATAAGACTTGCGAGAAGTTTCCCGTGAACACCTCAAAGTCTGGGTGGGCTGCTAGGTTTTCGTAGACCAGCGGGTAAAACGAAATGGGCATCTTCAGAAACGCTACAGACTGCATGGGTTTGTTGTTGGTGCGAATAAGCCCAGCAAGTAAGCTGACAAAGTCTTTACTAGCAAGCACCAAGCCTCGAGCAATCTCAAAACCAATCTCACCAATAAGCTGCTTGTTTTCACGCAAGACATTGAGACCAACTTGAGGCGTAGCGTCTTCGTCTTCAGCTCGGCGTTTGAGGTCGTTTTGAATAACTTGCTCGAGCGACTGTTGCCAAGCTTGTTTTGACAAAATTTTGCCGATAATCTCGTGTTGTTCTTCAATAATGTTCACCAGATTAAGGGTGTGTTCCCCGGTGATTCTGTCAATGCTGTAGGTTTTGCCTTCAAACTCAAATGTAGGTGGCGTGTAAAAGGGACCGTCTTTATCTTCAGGTTTAGCCGCTTTGGCCATGGTTCGCCGTTCTCCTAGAAAAATAGAGGGCTGCATGAACAGCCCTTAGGGGGTAGTTAGAAACGTATCGCTAGAAATCTACCGCTAGAAATCTACCGCTAAAACTTGACAAAAATTAAGCTGAGGCTGTTACTACAGTGATGGGGACAGCAGTAGTTGACACTTTTCCGTCAGCGCCTACAGCATTCACATGAACGTAGCCTTTGCCCAACCTGGCATTAGCGGCCGCGGCAATGGTGAGCGTGCCAGTGTTGGCATTGCCCGCAATGGCTGTAAACGCATTGCCTGTGACACCTTCAGGTGCTTTCACCACAACCGCGTTACTGATTTCTTGGGCATAGTTCATCACCCGCGACAGGTTGAGTGTCAAATCGGTTGTGCCACTTTGTTCAACCACAATGGGGGTAGTCGTATCAATGGTCAGCAAAAAGGTGGGAACTGTTGCAAAGTGATAGAGGGTATAAGGTGCCTGGGTTGGATTGACCATGTCGTAATGACTGCGAAACTGAATTTCATTGATGGTGGTTTCGTCATCTGCAAAATCATTGCCCATACCATCAGTGGCGCGGCAATTGCGCAACAACCAAAGAATCCACGACCCAGCACCTTTGCGGGCGGTGATGAGCACGTTGGCAATGTAGTCTTTAGGCGACATACACAAGCGTGGTTGGTGCTTAATCAACCCGTTGCCAACAGCGGTTACATCACTGGCAGTCATAGCCGCGCGTAAGATTTCAGTGCCAAACTCAACTGGACGTACTGTGGCTGTCAGCACACGGCTCATCATCACTTGTAAACCAGCGGTAGGGCCACGTACGCCGTCTATCTCAATATCTTCTTCTTCGTTTTCTTCACTAACCGAGACGCCACCTTGAATAGCACCGCCACGGATGGCGTTGGCAATGGTTTCGTTGTAAGGGTCAGTAGAGGCCTGATCTTCAAGGGGTGCCTCATCAACATTCATGTAAAAGTTGGAAGCACTGCGCACCATCTGGTCAAGGGTGTCAGGGTTTAGCCCAGTGATGGGCTGGAAATAACACTCGTCGCTCATGAGGCTGGTCTCCTTAGATATTCCACGACAGCGCGAAATTGAAACACTTCGCGCTTTTTATCGTCGCGTTCAAAGTGGTTTGGGGTAGTTGTGCGCGGACGGGAGCTTAAAAAGTGAACGTTGTTAACGTGGTCGTGCAGCACGCCAAAAGTGAGTGTGTCCATGGCTTTTTGTGCGTTGCATTTTGTCGCTTTATAGCGTTTGCCTCGTACCGTGATATTGAGTTCTTGGCGATTGATGCCAGGCGCACCGCCAACCATTACGATTTCTGGCTCGAGTCCGCGCTCGTGCAAGACAACCTGATCTTCGTCAGTGTCACGTAGTGAGCCTACAGAAACGACAGGCGTTACGTTAGTTTTAAGCATTGCCACCAACACATCAATCGGATCCACGCCCACTCCTTAGTCGGGTTTCGTAATCTTTAATTAACTGGCTGCGATTATCCTCTAGTGCGCCCATCAGGAAGTTGCTGCCCGTGCCGCCTGCTGCCCGTGTTGCGCGAACTTCGGGCGATAGTTCAGCATCGGGAATTTCATGTACATAAGGCGCATATTCTGAGGTGTAGCCGACAATGCCAACGTATTGACCTTGGGTAAATTGTCCTTTCGCATTACGCCCTGCAGCTTGCTCTTCAAAATCAACCGTTTGGCTTGCTCGCAAACCACCCTGATCAACTGGGGTACGGGTGAGGGAATCACGCTGTAACTGAAACGTAGCATCACGCACCCAACCTTTACCGATGCCTAGCAGGGTCTTTTTAACGCTGATGGCGTTACTCTCAAACTTGACACCGCTCATACATAAACCTCGTAGAATTGCAACCCCTTATCAAAAAAGCTGCGTTCGTGCGCTTCGTTGACTGGGTGATCTTTGCCGTAGACGCGAATTACGTCACCTAAACCAATGGGCTCGAGTGACAGAATCTGCGCTTTTGAGGTGAACTCGCTACCGTTCATGTCTGTGCGGGCTTGCTGCTTGTCAATCCAATGCACGTTCACATCCACAGGCTCAGCAAACTCTTCTTCGTTGTAGACGTCACTAAAACCAATGAGCCGTTTAAGGCTGATGGTTGTGGTGAGGTCTTCGGGGCGGAGTAACGCTAAACTCATAAGACCGTAATGATGGGTGGGCTGCTCGAGACAGCTTCCTCACTTTCGACAATCTCATCGCCAGCTTCAAACTTACTGCGCCAGTAATCACGCCTTTTTGGAAACTCAGCAAACTGAGATTCATAGCGCGAATATGACGCCGGGCCAAGATCGCGCTTTGCGTCCTCTTTGACCTGCATAGTTACCAGATAGTCATAAGCACGGTAGTACACGTAAGCTTGTTGCTTGACTTCATCGTCGGTGAGTGTCGCAGCTTGACTAATCCAAACATCCAAATCAGCATCAAGCGTTGCTGGAAAAAAGTCGACAACAAGCTCACCTGCTGGATATTTGAAGTCGTCTCGAGTCAAGCTCATGGTCTAGCTGTCTTCTTCCTTTTTGGGTGCGCTGCGCGTCTTTTTGGGTAACTTCTCGGGCACAACAAACTTACCCGTCACTGGGTCTTGGTCAAAAGGCTCAAAGACTGGCCCATCGGGACCGTTAACGAGTTGACCACTGGCGTTGTAAGGATTTTGCTCGTCGATGAAACGGGCTTCAACCTCTTTTAGCTTGGCGGCTACTTCAGCTTCACGCGTGCTCATGCTACGCCGCCGCTTTCGCTGGAATGTTTAAGCAACCAACAGCTTTTGAGCGCAGCAAAATAGGGAGCGTCATCTGAGTGCCAACCGCGTGAACGTTAGGGTTTTTGATTTCTTGCTGTTCAACTGAGTTGACTTTGAGTGCGACCGTACGACCGTTCTCGGTGCGTCCAGCGGTAATGCCGTTACCGACATAGCCTAGTGCGGTTGGCTCGAGCAGGGTGTCGGGTTCAACATAGGTTGGGTCAACTGGATCTGTTGACAGCATGACCAATGCGTCATCACGTAAAAAGCGCTTTTGTGAGCCGTCGTGATCGACATAGCGCAAATTGTAGGTTTGTAACGGCGGCAAGCTGTCTTCAGACAGTAGCCCGTTGATTTCAGCTAAGCGTGCGCGTCCACCTGTGGTCACAAGGTTGCTGGTAGTAGGGTCTTGTACCACGCGACCTAAGCTAGCTTTGACTTTGGGGTGATTGGACAGCAGGTTGACCATACGCGAACTGGTGATAATCGCCGTAGGCTCGTAGCCGGCATCTTGCAGTGTTTGCGCTAGTGCGTAAATATCTGCCATAGGGTCATGGGTAGGGTCGTACCAACCCGCAGGTGCAGCATCTGTACCTGACGCAACTGTGACCCGGTGACCGACAGGATTCTCAAATAGAATTTCTTCCCCGTAGTCGTTATCACCAATGCGAATGATACGCGCGTCCGCCAGGGCTTGCCAACGCTGCTTTTCAATAATCTCGGTAAGCGGTTGCACCACGTGCGTACCAACTAGGTCAAGCAGTTGCGCTAACGCTTCTGGCGTAAGGTTTTGGTTGAGGCGCTTCACCAAGGCGTCAAAGTCAGGACCTTCAATGTAGGTTCCTTTGTCGTTGGCACCTAGCTCAATAATCATGCCTTTACCACGTCCAGCTTTGCGCACGGGAATGTCTGAATAGCGCGTGCCGTCATACGCAATGGATGAAATCATCTCAAAGCCGTCTTCACGGAACATGTTGCCACGCTCGCCCGTGCTCACCAGTGGCAGATATTGCGCGCCTAAGTAAACCCGGTTACGGATTTGAAAGTTGGCTTGCACGTTGTTGACAAAGTCATGCACAACGGCTTGCTCGTATAGTTGCTTAAAAAACTCTTTAAGCGTCATGATTAGCCAGCCGCTTTCTGGGTGTTGTAGTGACCGTGAACCCACGCTTGGTTAGCTGCGCCCAAGTCACCCCAATGAGGTAAGCGGTTGTAATAGATTGACGCTCCAAAATGACGCATGAGTTCAATATCGGCGTTGTCGTCAGCATCAACCACAGCATGAGCGGAGATGTAGGTCTCGTTGGTTGCTGGAATAGTGGTGTTGTCGATGACGGGCGTGAATAGCTCATCGCCTCGAGCACGTGTTACTAGGGTGCCTTCAGGCAAAGATTTACGGCCATTGGTTGCGGTGATGGCACTTGCGTCTACCTTGCCACCACTGGTAAGCAAGTGCTTGCTACCTAGCGCATCAACCAAAAAGCCAAATTGACCCGAAATCTCAGGGTCATACTTGATTCCCGGCATTTGGTTTGCCTCCAAATCGTTTGTTGGCGTGTTGTTTAGCTAGCTTCTTAAGCTCTTGGGGGTTGTCGTCCTTTTTGCGTGACTGGCGTACAAACTTAGTGCTACCGTCTTCATCTGCTGCACGCAGCGTGATGTAGTGTTTGTCCGCTTGAACAGCGTCTGCCCACTCGTCGAGCGGCGTTTTGGTGTCACCTTCTTGCACGACAACAGCGTCGCCTTCTTTAACCAACGTGGCTTCTTTAGGAAGCAAGTCGAGGACAGCCTCAGCATAAAAATCACGCGGTAGTAGCTCGCGCACGTTTTCGCGGCGCTGCAAGCTATCGCGTTCTTCAATAGCTTTAGTGGCTGCCTCGAGCTTCTCGTTAATCTCATCAAGCGAACCGAGCTGTTTGAGCTGTTGCAAAAGCTGGTTTTCCTCATCGGTGATGACAACGCCATCTTCAGTAGGAAGTTTAGCTTTTAGCTCAGCTAGCTCGGTTTCAAGTTGCCGGCGGCGTTCACGGGTATGAAAAGCTTCGTCATACAGCGCCTTGGCTGTGTCTTCCCATGAATCGCTATGTTTGGCTTTGAGGTTAAGTAAGCCTTGATCGTTGGTTTCTTCTTTTGGCATAGTGTGATCCTTTATGGCACGCTCTTTGCGTGACGAGAACGGATGTCCCAAAGGCTGCACACTTTGCACAAGACCAACTGCACTTTGCAGGGGTGTTGAGACATAGTGTAGCAGCTTTTTAGCGGTAAGTGTATAAATTAAAGCAAAAAGTAACCCGCCAGTTTGAGCGTGCTTGGCAGAAGCTTGGCGGGTTTTATTGTGCTTATTGTAATCTTGTTTGCCCTTGTAGACGTGCAAGGGCGGCGCTTAAGCGATTGCGACAGCATCGCGTGTGCTTTCTTTTAACACCACAACCCCTACCGAGGTGCAAGGTAGAGGTTGTGGTGTTATTTCTTGGGGGTAAAGCGCTTGAGGGTCAGCTCAAGGCGTTAATACTAACACTTTTAGCGGTAAGTGTATATTTAACCCGCCAAACTAGAAACAATCTCACGACGCAATCTGTCAACCTCTACATGTGCTATACGCCTAAGATGATAAACGCACTCATAAATCCAAGATTGATGTGTTGCAACT
>CAZMCW010000013.1:15504-26585 GCA_964564405.1 uncultured bacterium | reverse complement strand
CTTAACCGCTAACCGCTATCTGAAAACTGCGGTTTCCAGATAGGAGGTACTTAGCTCAGCTTGACGCGGAAATAATCATGTTCAAGCAACGGTATTCAAACAACGATGTTCAAACAGTAACGCGCAAATAGATTGACACGTTGCACGGATTTTTTTGTAAGGATGACAAGACGCGAGAATATGACAACATTGAACACATTACTAAATACATTTTTTTTACGCGCAATCTTGACGGGACTGAGCCTTGTGCTCATTAGCTCGAGTTGCACCTACACGTATATTCCGCCCATTCCAAGGGGACGCGTTGAACCCGACCCCAGTTTGGACTTACATGCATCGTTTGGCATTCAACAAACTGCCCAAGGACTCACGCTCTTGCTTACTGCCCAAGACGTGCCCGAAGCAGACTGGTTAGCTGTGCAGTGGTTTGCACCCGACAACAGCCAAGTTGCGTCGGCGTCGCAGTGGCTTACGCCCAACCGCAACCCGCAAGACCTACGCTTTCGGCTACCTGCTGACGTTGCTGTAACCGACGGCGACTGGCGTGCTGTGGTGTCGTTTCAAAATAGAGTTGCCCGGCAGTTTAGTTTGCCTGTTGGCGAGTTAGGGCTCGAGGTTGATGGCGCCCCTGACATACCCACTGCCAACACACCTATACCAGAAGATGACATTCCTGCAGGTCTGCAACCAGAACAACCGAATATAAACACGCCAGATGAAAATACTCAGGATGGAAGTAGTCAACATGGTGCTAGCCAAGATGACACCACATCATCTGAGGATATTGGTGATGGTTCTGAAGATGGCGATGATAGTGACACTCAAAATGACCAAGGTTTAGAAGACGGCGAAGATACTGAAGGTGCTGCTCAACCACAGAACACACCTGCAAATAACGGCGTCACAAATGAAGAAACGACCTCACCCGAAGCTGTAGGTGAACCCTCAGCACCAGATAGTCCTTGAGAACATCAAGTTGACATATCACATACGAGCCATCATCACCTTGCAGGCTTGTAGGTTATGTTGCTAGCAAACCGTAGTGCTGGGCAATGCTGACGGCAGCTTGTTGGCCCGATAACATCGCTAGCGGCATGCCGCCACCGGGGTGGACTGTACCTCCAGCTAGCCACAAATTGTCAATACCACGTACGCGCGGTTTGGGACGAATGGTGGTGAGTAGGTTGGTGGGTGCTGCGCCGTAGATACTGCCGTAGCTGGCAAATTGGGCAAGGTAGCGCGGCGGCAAAATGTGCTGCACGTCAATACGAGCGCGCACGTTAAACCCTCGTTGCGCTAGTACATCGATAATATGGTCTGCATACATCTGCTCGTCTGAACTTGTCCCTTCATATCTGTAAGATGCTGCCATAGGCAGGGTAGATAGCGCGGGTGCATTGACGAGCACAAACCAGTTTTCACAACCAGCTGGCGCATCACCTGGTTGCTGTTTACTGCTAATAGAGATGTAGATAGTCGGGTCTTGGGCGAACCTACCTGCTTCAATATCTGCAAATTCCCGTGGATAATCTGCACTAAAACTGATGTTGTGGTGCTCGAGGTTGTCACTTTGACCACGTAACCCAAGTAACATCACAAACCCAGACAAAGAAGGCGCAAGCCGCGTTTGCGTACTCACGCGACCAAGTAACTGGTTGGTACGAATAACATCTAAGCCCGAGACAACTACCTCAGCTTCGTAAAGAGCATCTTGCGTTTGTACGGTTACTACATGGTTACCTTTGCGGTTAAGGTTCTTGATCTGCTGGTTGCAGTGAACGGTTACGCCACGCGACTCGGCGAGGTCTGCCAACGACTTAACAATGCCAGTAACACCACCTTGCGGGTGAAACGCCCCGTGACCAAGTTCGACCCACGCAATGTTATGTAAAACTGCTGGCGCGCGGTAGGGGTTCGCCCCAAAATAAGTTGCAAACCGCAAAAAAAACTGTTCTAAGTCGCCACTTGCGCCGTATTTTTTGCACAGTTGGGCCATCGTTCTGCCAGCATGAGCCCGCTGACCTTCACGTAGGCTGTAGCGCATAAGGTCCCACAAACTGGGTGCGGGACCGTACAAAAAGGTATCTTGCGCACCTTCAAAAAGCTGTTTGGCTTCTTGGCGTAGCGCTAGAAAAGCTTGCGCGTCAGCATTGCTAAGTGGCGCTAGGGTGCGCTCGAGGTCATGACCTGTGTCGTGCGCGTGCGCGTAAACATCCCACACGCGCCCCGCTGGAAAAAAATAGCGCGTGAGCGGCTCGAGCCGGTGTAAGGTGGACGGCTTAACAACGTCTTGTGGTGTAAACAAGCTCTGGTAAATATGCGGCAAGGTAAACAGGTGCGGCCCGGTATCAAAACGGTAACCTGCCGCACGGTACTCACGTGCTTTGCCTCCGAGGGTAGGGTGTTGCTCGAGCAACGTCACCGTTAGCCCGTAACGCGCTAGCTCAGCTGCTGCTGTCAACCCCGCAAAGCCTCCCCCTAGCACCAACGCGTTCACAGGTAAGCTTTCATAAATGTCTGCTGGTGGTGCCCAAACTAAGAATAGCTGCGCCCTTTCCACTGGTAGCCGTTGCGTCTTAGCGCGCGCAGGGCGATGCGCCAAAGCGGATAAACTACAGCAGGTTGAAGGGCGAACTCGAGCCAATTGCGGCGCGCTTTAAGACAGGTTAAAGCCCGTTGGGTAAGGCCAATACCAATAGGCACCAACCACCACAAACTGGTTAACAACAAAGGCCATACAAGGGTGTAAGAAAGCGTGGTGAGCAGCGTGCTAAAAACCAAAAAAGCACGGCTGTTGTTGTGAGCTGCCAAGATATTTTTGCTAAACCCTTGTAACAAACTTTCACTGTCTTGGTACATGCGTGTGCTAATCACCTTGCCACCCAACGCCAGTTCTACGTTGGCACCAAGCCCTTTGGCGCGCTGTCCTAAACGCACATCTTCCAAAACCTCTGCCTGTACAGAACTGTGCCCACCGATGGCGTCGTAGGTTTCGCGCAACCACAACATGAGTTGACCGTTACCCGCCGAAAATGCTGCGAGCGGCAGCACTTTAACCGCTAGGTAGGGAAGCCAACCAAGTAAAATCATGTCGGTCGCTGGTACGGTGAGGCGCTCGAGCCAAGTAGGTGTCTGCTGGCGCGGCCACACGCTTAAATATTCCGCTTGGCGTTCAGCTTGAAAACTTAGCAAGACGTCAAGCGTATGAGCTTCCCACAGTACGTCAGCGTCTGTAAAAATAAGAATATCGCCAGTTGCAGCATCAGCTAGTTGTTGACAAGCCCAGTTTTTGCCGGTCCATCCCGTTGGTAAAGGCTCGCCGGTGAGGACCTTCAAGCGGTCATCTTTGTCTTGAAAATATGCCAAGATACGCCCGGTGCCATCATCTGAATGGTCGTCGAGCACTAAAATTTCATACGCGCGCGGTTGCGCTAAAACACGCGGCAAGGTCTCAGGTAAGTTGCTTGCTTCATTGCGAGCAGGGATCAAAATAGACACTCTGGGAATGGTCATCTGCCGTTCGTCTTCAAATGCTTGTGCGTCACTGAGCGGCCAAATATGGTCTAAATGGCGCAAGTGCCAAGTGGACACTTTAAGGACTGGAAAAAACAGCAAATTGCCCAATAAGGTCAATGCTTGCACCCCCAAAAACAGCATCACCACCCAAAACAGCACATTGACAACGGCGTTCATAAGCTATCCATCGTTAGTTGCTCGCATCGGCTGGAGCAGCCGTAGTAGCTTGGTCGGGTTGATTAGGCGTTTGTGGCGGCTGGGACAATTGAGGTTGTGGCGTGTCTGGATAAGGTCCGAAAGTCGAGTGAGGTTCAGAAGTTGCGTGAGGTTCAGAATTAAGTGATGGCATTGTCTTGGCTGGTGTTGCTCCCGTGGGTGGTTGATGTGATTTTGCGTTAACGCTTGTAGAAACTATCTTGGCATGTTGTGAGCTGTGATTGGCGTCAGATGTTGCTGCTGATGTTGCCCTTGTAGCTGACGTTGCCGCTGTAGAAGACACTTGGCTCGAGTCCTGTGGCGTCAAAGTCGGTGCCACGTTGAGACTATTACTGTCGGCATAATTATTTTTTTCATGACTAGTGCTAATTAAGGTATCGCCTGAATTGGCTTTGCCCGCAAGGGTTCTAAGTCTAGCAAGCCAACTGACTCGAGTGTGAAAACTGCGTTGCCCCTGAAACCACAATTCAAAACCGGGTACAGGTGCTTCAGGGTCACTTTCATGGACAGCCTTGTCAAGGCTAGCAAGTTGCTTGTTCAAAGCTGCTGGCAACAACGACGGTTCTGTAATAACATTACCGATATCAATCATCATATCTGGATACTGTCCGCCGCGCATGACTGTACGCATCACAACCGGGCAGATAGCTGCCCCTGTTTGTTCTGCTAAAAAATACACCCCGCGCTTGAGCTCGGTTACCTGTCCAGCTGGACGAATTTCACCTTCGGGAAATACTGCTAAAAGCTCACCTGCGCCAAGCGTAGCGCCCGCCGTATTTCGCGCTGTGAAATAACACCTTGGTGACGAAAAAACGAAAACTTCTCGAGCTGCCAGTCTGCCATAATCACCGTCATGGGTAAAGCTAACTTATGACGCAACAACCACAGCCCGTAAGCGTCCCACCAACTGTGATGATTAAGCGCCACAATAAGCGGACGCTGCTGCTGTAGCACACGCGCGTTGCCCCGCACCCAAACACCTTGTAGGTTATGGCGCAAACTGCGGCGAATAACCCAAGGCAATGCTCTAGCAATCCAGACATCTAACGTGCGTTTCAACCGCATTTCATAGGTCTGCCACACCGGGCTCACGCGCACCTGCGCCCAGCGCTCACGCGCACGTAGTGAACCTAGCAACTGCCTAAGCGGTAGATCGCTCAGGACCAGTACTGAGCCCATAGCCACCAAAAAACAAAGCGCTGCCAATGGCAGTCCGTACCAAATCAAACCTATTGTAAACAAAAATGTCTGCACCGCAAAGGTCACTTGCAAGCTGAGGCTGCGGGTTTGTTTGAGCCTTGGTTCTAGCCTCATGAGCGCCCACACAAGTGCCACACCAGCCGCGTACCAACCGATAAAATTTGACAGCGGGATGCCGTAATAGCGCCCGTCTGCAAACGCCCAAACACCTCTGTTGACCATTAAAGGATCAAGCCCAATATCCCAGGCTACCAGTGCCCAAGGCGCAATCCACATGCGGGCTTTGACGGGACTAACCGACAACGCAATTAAGCTAAACGCAAACCACCCCAAAGGCACAATAATAGGCACACCCAAAAGGTTGGGCGCACGCGTTGTATAGCTGTACTCTCCAAAAGGAAAACCCGTTTGATAGCCGATAAACTCAACGATGACGCCAAAGCCAAACGCAACAGCAAACAGTAATAGTGCGCGCATACGAAAGTTCGCCCACGCGTAGCCAAACACGCCGATTGCAAGTAGCACTGTACTTATAAGCGTTAGGTGTTCAAATGCACTTGGTAACAACGGGGTAGGAATCATACTGAGTCCCCAGGCCACCAACACCAGCCGCCACCAGCCGCCTTGACGCGCAGTTTGAATAAGCACCATGAGACGGGTCAAAATGCTTGGCGTAAGCGACAATGTTAGTCCAAAGACAACCAGCATATTGGTGAGTAAAAAGAACAACGCTTCTTCAAAAGGTAATCCAAACAGCATAATCCCACTACTTGTGGCTGATTTGATTGTCCAAATCCCTTGATAAATAGCTACTAAATCAACACTTGCCAAGTACACCGTTGGAACGAGTACAGCCAACGCAACCTGTTCGCGGTTGTGCCATAGTACGTCGCCACCTAGCGCCCACATGAACACGAGTACGGGGACCGCCCACATGGTGATAAGTCCGTAGTACGTCCCTGAGGTCGTTAGGGTAGCAAGTACCCCACTTGCACTAAGCCCCAAAAGTGCAAGCGCACCTACAAAACGCACAAGATAGTTAGCAGGTAGATCATCGGCACTGTTTGTAGTTGGTTGAGGTTGGCTTGCGTACGGGTTAACGTCTACTTGAGCTGAGACTGGTACTGTCGTATCAGCTACGTGTAGCGGTCCAGCCGCCGCCGGAAAATAGCGCCGCAGCATGTACAACCACAACCCCGTTAAGATTGTCTGCAATACAAAAAACGCATACTCTTCAACCGGTACGTAGCCAATAGTTCCTACAACGCGGTCACGTCCGTACGTCCACACGCCGGTTGCTACCAAATAATTATCCCATGGGGTCGTATAGATAATGGCAATGAGCGTATTTAAGCCCAACATAAACTGCGCGTGCTTAATTTGCACTTGCTGACCAGCCAAGGATAACCCGCGCCGCACGTCCCAAACTGCCCACAAAATGAGTAGCGCTAGTGGTGGCAATACAAAAATGGCATGAAACTGGAGATACGTCACAAATTGTCCTGCTTAAAACTGAACCGCATGGTACTAGCATAAACTGAATTGCAACAGTAATGAGACCTAGCCCGACGATAGGTAACCTGTAAACTGTGTGCAGACCTAATGGACATGATATGTATGACTCACAAAACAGCTCGAGCTAGCCTCAACGTTATCATATAAAGCAAAACACTAAAATTCATTGGCTGTATGACAATTTTCTTTGTCAGTGACATCATCTTTGATACTTTTGCGATGTGCCAAGCTATCGCGTTTATATGGCTGATGTGCTGGCTACTCGAGAACTCCCATCAATTAGACTCGAGCACGTTCCAAATCACCCAGTAGCACCCGCGCCGCATTCCGCCCAGACGCACCCATAATGCCACCACCCGGGTGGGTACTCGCTCCAGTAATGTACAGGGATTTTAAGTGCGTTTTGTACTCAGCCATACCTAAAAACGGGCGCATCGCAAACATCTGCTCCACGCTCATCTCTAAATGCATCACGTTGCCTCGGTAGAGGCCGAGTTCACGCTCGAGCCACAGTGGGTGCTGAAAGAGTTGCCCCACAATTTTCTCTTTGGTGCCTGGCGCGTACACCTCAAACGCATCAATAATGCTCTCTGCCACGCTGGCTGCAATATCATCCCAGTGCTTGCCGTGGGCAAGTTCATAGGGGAAATACTGCGCCCAGAGCCACAACACTTCACCGCCAGCCGGGGCAAGCGTATCGTCAACAGCACTAAAGCTCATAGCGACAATGGGCGGGTCTTTAGCGGGTTCACCAGCTAGATAATCTCCATACGCACGTTGAAGTTGTAAGCGGTCGCGGCAAATAAGTTGCAACGCGGTGCGGGCGTCATCACTTGGGTCGGCGGTGTAGCGGATTTTGTCACTAAGCGCTAAGCGTACAACGGCACCAAAGCCGTTACCAACGCGCATGTTTTTGGCACCTTCGGGGCGTTTGTCTTCTGGGAGGAGTTTGCCGAAGGTCTCGAGCGCATGCGTCCCGGCCAGCACTGCCCGCGCGCTGTAGTGCTGGCCGTCCACCACAACACCGGTACTACGGCTACCCTCAACCGTAATGGCTTCAACCGGCGCACTTGTGTGAATCTCGCCCCCATGAGCTTCAATGTGCTTGGCAAGCGCCTGCGTGAGCATCCCCGAACCGCCTTTGGGCCGGGCCATGCCCCCTTCATGATAAAGCGGATGCCACAGCAAAAAGGGCGCTGTCATGGGCTCGGTGGGTGGCGGACCAGATTGCGCAGCCATCCAAGTTAAAGGCGCTTTGACTTTTTCTTCGCTAAAGTAGTCGTCAACAATATCGCCATAAGGCTTAAAAATTTTGCTGAGGCCCACTTTCCAATCGCCTTGCACAGCTTTGCCAAACATCATCTTTTTACCGAGGTTAAACGGGCTAGGCGTACTCAAAAAGAGGTCTTTGACCACTTGTGAAAACGGCCGCCAATCGTCTAGAAAACGTTTGTACGCTGCACCTTCACCAGGAAATTTGGTTTCCAGCGCGTCAATTGTCTTAGCTGCATCACGGTAAATGGTGACGCTATCGCCATCTTCAAACGGCGCAAAAAAAAGCGGGTCTACGTCGATGTATTCAAGTCCATAATCTTCAAGCCCAAGTTCTTCCACAATCGGTGTGAGGCGAATGAGGATATGCGCGCTACCGCCCAAGTCAATGCGGTAGCCATCAAACATGGTTTTGGTAGAGACTGCTCCACCGACCATGTCGCGGCGTTCAAACACCCCTACTTTGTAACCGGCTTGGGCGAGGTAAGCACTGGCAATCAACGCGTTGTGTCCCGCGCCGATGGTTATCACGTCGTAATCTGGCACGCTCTAGCTTACCTCGTCTAGTGATAACAGTTGCCGTGTCAGTGGCTACGATTAAGACAAACCTCGAGATGATGACCTCAGGACGTACAGCCAATTTGCTACAATCTTGTATGCCCAGAGCAAGCGGTGCTAAGCGCATGACAGTCGAGGAATATCTCGAGTTTGAAGCTGGAGCCGAGGTCAAACACGAGTTGGTAGACGGGTTTGTCTTTGCTATGGCGGGCGCAAATAACAACTACAACCTCATTAGCGTGAATCTCATCAGCATGATTTGTCCTACAACGCGCGCTAAAAATTGCCGAGTTTATGCTAGCGATATGAAATTGCGTGTCCCTGCAGGCAACTATTATTATCCTGATGTCTTTGTGACCTGCCAAGAAGATGATTTTGATACTAATGAAAAAGTTAGCGCTTGCTTCATCATCGAAATTTTATCGGATAGCACCAGCGACAGCGAGATTGATAGAGGCGAAAAGCTTCACAATTACCTCAGGCTGAAAGGTCTAAAGGCCTACATGCTTGTATCTCAAAAAAGCCAACTTGTTGAGATTTATCGTGCTCTGGAAAACGGAACCTGGCGCTATGAAACTGTTGAAGAAGGTTCGTTTAAGCTGCCGTGCTTGGATATAGAGTTAAGCTTAGCAGAGGTTTACGAGGATATTGAATTAGGCTAAGGGGATATTGAAAGCTACATCAACCTGATAACACTGTAGCGTAGCAGCTATAATCACTGCCTCAAAGACATCACAAAATCACTGTTTGTGACACTATCTTGTCTAATTACATTTGCATCTGACCAGATAATATTTGCTTAAGCTACCAACTGCTAAACACACTAAACACAGCTCTAGGAATAAGTACCAAACGCTCGTGGGTGCGTAAAAACGCCCGGCGGCTTAGGTTATCGTAGTGATTTTGGCGCAGTTTCCGCAGAATACTTTCATAGTTGAGCGCGGCCACACCAACCGCTACTGAGGCAATGCCTTCTAACTTGGGGATTCCCTGCCATCCTTGTCGGTATAACCCGTGAGTGAGGTCGCAGAGTTCCTCGAGCAAAGTCACATAATTGGCATCTACATAGCCCGCCCGCAAGCGGTCAAGGTTAACGTTGTACTTAGCTACCAAGTCTTCTGGTAAGTAACAACGGCCTTTGCCAAAGTCTTCGCCGACGTCCCGCAAAATATTAGTGAGCTGCATCGCTTGACCAAGGGCAAGGGCTTGCTCGAGCGTTGCCTCACCGCCTCTATAACCTGCAATCGGTGCAATTAAAAAGCCCACCACACCCGCAACTCGGCGACAGTACAACATGAGGTCGTCAAGCGTTTCATAGTGGACATCGTGTTGTAAATCAGATTCCAAACCCAGATACAGCTCGTAGAAGGCTTCTTTAGGAATCTCGAAGTTTTCAAGCGCCCAGCTCAGCGCAAGCTCTAAAGCATTATCAGCGTCGTTAGGATTAATCTGAGAGGTGCCTGCGTAGGCGCGTTCAATGCCTTGCCACCAGCGGGCGAGGTTGTCCTTACCTTCAGCTAGACTGCTTGCTTCATCCACAGCATCGTCACCACTACGGCAAATCGCATAGATCACGTGGACGGCGTCACGTTGGCGTTTAGGGAAGAGCCTCGAGCCTAAGTAAAAGGTGCTCGAGTGCACTTTGGTCAGGCGCTTACACGCAGCAACAGCCTCAGTTACTGTCCACCTGGGTTCTGTTGACCCAGGTGCTGTTAACTCGGGTGCTGTTAACTCGGGTGCTGTTAACTCGGGTGCTGCTAACTCGTCAGATGTCGCCACTTTCGACGTGACACGCGCCATACCCTTCTCTCCTTTAGTTATCTTGATGCTGATGTCAAAACCGTATCATCAAGTATGGTTCGAATACACAGCTGAATATAGATGCAAGCAGTTGTCGCTCTATTACTGCACATCAAGCTATAACGCCCTACAAATGACATCACAATTATCTTTAGATTCAGTTAAGACATTGCCGGTGTTATGCACCGTGCGTCCTACATTCCAG
The DNA here is from genome assembly GCA_964564405.1 of uncultured bacterium. Lineage (GTDB taxonomy): Bacteria > Deinococcota > Deinococci > Deinococcales > Trueperaceae > JBCCBI01. The sequence continues at coordinate 16,303 of CAZMCW010000013.1, read as the reverse complement.
ATACATCTGCAAGATGAAGTTGTGAAATAAGTTTGTCTACTTTGCAGATGCTTCTGAAGCTAAAGCTTGCTCACCATAATGTGTTTTAACGTATGTTTCAAGCATGGCGTTGAAGTCATCAACTAGTGTTGGTCCTTGTAGGGTGGTAACAAGTTTGCCGTCTTGGTACACCGGCGCTTTGGGATCTTCCCCCGTACCCGGTAACGAAATACCAATGTTAGCGTGTTTGGACTCACCTGGGCCGTTGACAATGCACCCCATCACGGCTACTTTCATGGTTTCTACGCCAGGGTAGCTGTCGCGCCAGATAGGCATTTGGGCTTTGAGATAAGCCTGAATATCTCGTGCCATTTCCTGAAACAGGGTGCTAGTTGTGCGCCCACAACCTGGACAAGCTGTCACTGAGGGCGCAAAACTGCGCAGTCCCAACGCTTGCAAAATCTCTTGAGCAATTTCTACCTCTTTGGTACGCGCAGCGCCCGGTGCTGGCGTGAGCGATACACGAATGGTATCGCCGATGCCCTCAGCTAGTAGAGGTGTGAGGCCAGCTGTGCTGGTAACAGCACCTTTAGTACCCATGCCAGCCTCAGTTAACCCCAAGTGCAACACGTAATTTGAACGGCAGGCAAGTTCGCGGTAAACCTGCCACAAGTCACGTGGATTAGATACTTTGCCACTGATAACAATTTTATCGCGCCCTAGGCCCCAAGCCTCAGCAGCCTCTGCTGAAAAGAGTGCTGACTGTACCATGGCCTCTAGAAGCACATCGTGGGCATCTTCTGGGTTTGACTTAGCAGCG
>CAZMCW010000013.1:12524-15494 GCA_964564405.1 uncultured bacterium | reverse complement strand
CATAAGACGGGTGAGCAGTGCTTGGTCAAGTGAACCCCAGTTCACCCCAATGCGCACAGGGCGGTCATAGTGAAGTGCCACCTCAATCATCGTTTTAAAGTTTTGATCTTGATACTTGCCTACGCCAACGTTACCGGGGTTGATGCGGTACTTATCAAGTGCGTCAGCAGCAGCTGGAAAGTCTTTGAGAAGTATGTGCCCGTTGTAGTGAAAATCTCCGACGAGAGGTACACTTACGCCCATATCTGCAAGGCGAGTTTTGATTTCAGGGACAGCCTTAGCAGCCGTTTTGGTGTTAACCGTAATGCGCACAAGTTCGCTACCAGCCTCAGCTAGTTCAGCAACTTGTTGGGCAGTAGCAGCAGCATTTGCCGTGTCGGTGTTGGTCATGGACTGCACTACAATGGGGTGGTCGCTACCTAAGGGTACGCCACCAATCCAAACGGTGGGCGTTTTACGGCGCCCAGAAGATTTGGGGGACAAAGTCATAGTGCTTTTAGTGTATGCATGAATTGCCTCATCGAGGTGTAAGTTGACGCGAAAAGACGGTAGGATGACATTATAAACTGTGGGCTTCCAAGCAGACACCTGTTCAAGTAGGCATCTGTAAGCATGTTGCTGCTAGTTCATAAGCTCATCAACAACTTTATGAACTAAATATCTCCTTTATGAACCTTTATGAACTAAGTATTTCCTATTTGTATCTGCAAGATACAGATAGCGGTAGCGGTTAAGGAACGTGATTCATTTACGTTCTATTTCGCAAAGTTACTGTGGAGACACTTAATGTACTCTGTGACAATCGCATCATGACAGTGAATAGATACTGTGGGATGCTCGAGCTTGTGATGCACCCCTAGGGCTAACGTTCAATATCTTCTACTATTTGTACTTTGCTGACGTAATCCCTGACGTAATCCCAACAGTAAAACTATGACTTTAACTAACCTGCCTAAGCTTACTTAAGACGACATCACCACACCAAAGATTGCGGCTAGCGCGATACAACATAGATACTGCACAAATAGATACTGCACGATTTTTACCAACACCTGTTATGACAACTAGCGACGACCGCTAACGACTAGGCGGCTGTTTATCTGGCATCTGCCTACCTCGAGGAGACCTTCATGGACTGGATTACCAACCCCCAAGCTTACGCTGCACTTATCACCTTAACTGTCTTGGAAATTGTGTTGGGTATTGACAACATTATTTTCATTACTATTCTTTCAGATAGATTACCTGAATCACAGCAACCTCGAGCGCGTACCTTGGGGCTTTTTTTAGCTATGTTTACGCGGGCTGGATTGTTGTTTTCAATCAACTGGCTCATGGGGCTCGAGCGGGAACTTTTTGAGATTGCTGGGCATGGCTTTTCAGGTCACGACCTTATTTTGATTGCCGGTGGGCTTTTCCTCATTTACAAAGCTACCGTAGAAATTTACGAAAAAGTTGAACACCCCGAAGAAGAAGAACATGGTGGTAGCGGCAAAAAAGGCGCAGCTTTTTTCAGTATTATTGTACAGATTGTGCTTTTGGACATCGTGTTTTCGCTGGACTCGGTGATCACCGCTGTGGGTATGGCCGACGACCTTGGCGTGATGATCACAGCGGTTGTGATTGCTGTACTCATTATGATGTTTGCAATCAACCCGGTTGCTGACTTTGTAAACGAACACCCGTCTCTTAAAATGTTGGCCTTAAGTTTTTTGTTATTGGTTGGGTTATCACTGGTATCAGAAGCGTTTGGGACAGATATTCCCAAAGCCTATTTGTACTTTGCCATTGGCTTTTCTATTTTTGTGGAAATGCTCAACTTCAGAAGGCGCGCGCCACGCAAGGTAGGCACTTATAGTAACCCGGTTGTGATTACCGCTAAACCTCGTACTCAGGTTGAGGTAGGTGCTTCGGATACAGGTTCATCTCAAGATATGTGAGGTCAAACTTGTGAGGCTAGGTTTGATACGGATTGACAGGTTATACCAAATTGACTTCTAATGTCATCGTCTGAATCATCTAAGGGTACGCTCGAGCTGCGCTGTACTTCGTAAACACGAGCGATTTTGATGTCGCTTTGCGGCATCAAAACATCACTTCAGTATTACTTTAACGCTGTGTTGTGATAGCTAGCTTAATAATTGTGCTTATGTTCTCATATGTCTTCAAGTTCTTATAAAAGCAGTTCCAGGATTAAGTATCTGATCTGTATCTGCAAGATACAGATAGCAGTAGCGGTTAAGGAAAACAGCCCTGAGCGGCAGGTGTCATCTGTCAAAGATGATACCTCTGGCTAAAGGCTTTTCGTAATTCATTCACCTTCCAGGTCGCGAAGTTACTATGGAGACACTTAGTTCCCCGCACTGAGTAGGTTGATGTCTACCCCCTAGGTCGCATACGCAACTGCCTGTGGCAGTTACTCGTAGAAACGCTAAAGTAACCTCGAGCTACCCCTAGGTTGCTCTTGACAGACCTCGTCTCAGAGAAGCTTAACTGAAAACACAGAGTACGAAATTTATCCTGCTGGCATGATCTGTGCGTGCTAATGTTGTCTCATGAACGAGAGGGGGCGCTATGACACTACTAGCAGGTTCGCTGTCGCGCTTACTCAACCCCAAGATTGAGGCCGCTGGGCTCGAGATTGGCACAAGCGCTATTAAAGTGGTAGAGCTTCGGCCAGGCAACCCGCCCGGGTTGGTGTCATTTGGCATGCGTCCAATGCCACCTGGCTTGGTGCAAGAAGACCAAGTTGTCGATCCTGATGGGCTAGCTGATGAAATCAAAGCGCTCTATAAAGAAGCTGAAATTAGCAAGCGTTTTGTCGTCACGGCGGTGAGTAACCGACTTGCAATTGTTCGTAATATTCAAATTCCCAAAATGAACGAAAAAGAGCTTGACGAAGCCATCAAATGGGAAGCAGAACGCTATATTCCCTTTCCTATCGATGAAGTCACGCTCGATTACTATGTA
>CAZMCW010000013.1:12236-12471 GCA_964564405.1 uncultured bacterium | reverse complement strand
TGCTGCGGCCCGTCTTGATTTAGTAACGCAGCAGATGGAATATCTTAAAGGTGCTGGGCTCGAGCCAGTTGTTATCGACATTAAGTCGTTTGCCCTTATGCGCTCGTTACGGGCGGGCCTCTTAGGGGATGCCATCAGCCGTACCTCGCTAACGGGGCAGTCGTATCAAGACGATGAAGACGTCAACGTCATCTTAGAAATAGCTGCTGCCAACACGTCTATTACGCTTTTGCGC
>CAZMCW010000013.1:11917-12226 GCA_964564405.1 uncultured bacterium | reverse complement strand
TGACTTTACGTCGGCGATTCAGCGGGCGTTTGGCTTAGACTTTGACACCGCTGAAAGCGTCAAACTAGACTACGGTACAGCGGTAATTCCCGACGAAGTTGACGACGAAGAAGAACTTCTCAACTTTGACGCCCGCCGCGAACAGTACAGTCCTGGCAAAGTCTATGAAGCGCTGCGTCCGGTGTTAGTAGACCTCACAACCGAAATTCGCCGAAGTTTAGAGTTTTTTCGGGTACAAGCAGGCGATGTGGAAATTGGCCGCATGGTCCTTACCGGCGGCGGTGCCAAGCTACCAGGTTTAGCTGAGGC
>CAZMCW010000013.1:5749-11907 GCA_964564405.1 uncultured bacterium | reverse complement strand
CTTAGAGTTTCGGGTTGAAGTGGCTGATCCGTGGGCGTCACTCAATGTAGACCGCGACAAGTTTGACCTTGCTTATTTGCAGAGTATGAGCGGTGAGTTTGGGGTGCCGTTAGGTTTAGCGATGCGGGGGGTTGACCTTGATTAATGTCAACCTACTTCCTAAGAATTTACAACGCCGCCAAGAGTCGGGAATTTGGAAGCTTCTTTACGTGGCGATTCCACTCATTACCCTTGTGGTGATTGCCGTTATTCAAATTGCTGCTAACAACAACGAACGTGCGCTCGAGAACACCCGTGATGGGCTCGAGATTGACATAGCGCGTTTACAACCGTTTATTGAAGAGCAGCTTGAATTGCAAGCTCGCCAAGAAGCGCTCAACGAACTCATTGCCGTTGATCAAAGTGTGCGCCAAGGACGGGTTATTTGGTCACGCGAGTTGTTTAGCTTGCTCGAGACATTACCGCCCAGTGTCAACACACTAGAACCCGGTGTCGTCTTTGACAACCTGTCTATGACCAAACAAGAAGAAGAATTTGACGCGTTCACCGCCAACATGGTGGCGCAACTCAGTGGGCGCGCGCGCAATTCAGACGCCTTACTGACCTACTTGCGCATTTTGGAAAGTACCGATGTTTACGACTTTGAGTTTCAAGGTGCTACCCAAGAAGCAAGTCAGCAAATTGCTGCTGACCAGATTGATCCTAATGCGCCGTTTAGCTTTGATTTAACTGTGGGAACAATTGTTGAAAGTGCTTTAAGTGAGGATGCCGCTGATGCTCAATAATCTGCGCAATCTCAAGCAGCGCGACTGGGCGATTATTGCCATCATCCTCACTGTGCTGGCAGGTGTGGCTTGGTGGTACTTTATCTACCAGCCTACCCTAGACAGAATTGCTGTCTTAGAAGATGAAATTGCTCGGCTCGAGACCGAAGTCGCACGCGGCGAAGCAGCCCAGCGTAACCTACCTGCACTGCGTGAAACCGTGGCCCGGCTCGAGGTTGACAGGCGCAGATTTCTTTCCGAAATCCCCAATCAGCGCGACCTAGCAACCTTGTTTGCGTCGCTGCGCAGCAACGCAGAAGCTACCGGCGTTACATTTAGTGAATACACCTCGCCCAACATCGACGAAGGTGATATTGACAACGTTCAAGAACTCACGTTTAACTTTACAACGACAGGAACCTACAACGAAACTGTGTCGTTTTTGCAGCTACTTGAAAATTTACAACGGTTTACTCAGATTGAGGCTATTGACTTATCGCTCGACGACGACCTCAACTCAGGTGATCCTGAAATCAGTGCAAATTACACGTTCCGCGTATTTGTTTATACCGGCGACGACCCCGGAGAGAGTGAGACACTATGAACTTACAAGTGTCCAGAGAAGCCCGCATTTTGTTTGCGGTCTTATCTGTGGCGATTGGTGCCTATGTATGGGTAAACTTTTTTGCACAGTTTGGCTTCCCGTCACCGTTTTCGACGCCAGTAAGTCAGCAAAACGATGAACCACTCGCTCAAGCTCCTTCATCTACAACAGCCACCACAACACCAGCAACGACACCTGCAACAGAGCCAAACGCAACAGAGCCAAACGCAACGGCAGCCTTAGAGACAACACCACAAGTTGCACCTGTAACACCATCTGGCGACGTAGCTGCAACAATTCCAGTAGCAGTTGCTCGAGATATTGAGGTAATTACCGTACCGAACTTGCCTACCGGGCTTACCGGTGAAGTTGCTGTCCAAGAACTTGCCGACGGCATCACGCCAGAAAGTGATGCTCAGACCATCGCCCGCTTACTAGAAGGTATTGACGGTACAACGATTAATCCGTTTGCTGCGTTTGCGTCAGTCACGGTTCCCGAACAGGGAAGACCGGTAGAAGTAGACAGCAGCATTATTGTCACTTTTTCAGAACCGATGCAAGAAGGCACCACGGCGGCGGCGTTTAGCGCTGACCCACCCATTGCTTGTGACTTTAATTTTTTTGATGAAGGCTCAACGCTCGCTTGTGACCCCATCAACCCGCTAGCTGAAGAGCAGACCTATGTAGTGACCATTGCTGAAACGGCTACCGACTTAGAAGGTAATCCTATTGGTACCGACCAACAGTTTTCGTTTTTGACAGGCACTGCTACCGATACTGAAGCGCCAACCATTGTTGATCGGTCCGTGATTACCCAAGAAGATTTAACGGCTCGAGTAGAACAAGTTCGCGCCGCCGAAGAAGCTGAAGAAGCGGCTCGCCTAGCTGCCGAAGAAGCTGCGCTAGCCGCCGAAGAAGCAGCCGCGCTCGAGCAAGCTACCTTAAATGGTCAACCGGTTGTGGGTATTCCGCCAATTACCAATTTCAGCGATTTCGAGGGTACTATTCCACCAGAAGCACTACCCACCCCGCCAACACCGGTAGCCATCACCCCACCTGCTCCAGAACCTCAAGTAAGCCAGTTACCCCGCACCTTACCCGGTGGCACGTTACCCGGTGCGCCAGATGTCTTGCGCCGTTCCGTGCAACAGCCTAGCGCAGGGCGCTTACCTGGGGTCGTTGCATTGCGCGTACCTACCAGCACCCCGGCACCTCTGCCGCGGTTAAGTGCCGCTCCAACACCTGCGGTGCGTGTGCCCGGCGTTACCCCAGCGCCTGTAGCGCAACAACCCCTCGCCCAAGCGCCTGTGCCCGAACCGCTAACCTTTGCTAGCTCTAGCTCGAGGTCAGGTGGCACCGCCCTTGGTATTTCACCTGTAGCTGGTACCAGCAGCCTAGCTGGGTTTGTGCGCAGTAACAGCATCAGTTTTACAGGGGCTGTGCAGGGTCCCGTGAATGTGGGTGTGTTCCGCTCGAGCCAAGGTTCATTTAGCGTCGTCCGCGGTCGCGCACTACCCAACAGCACGGTTATTTTGACAGATGTCTCTGCGGAGCAAGCTACCCTCACCCAAGGTGAAGAGTCGCTGACCCTCCCGTTAAGTCCCTAATCGTTTAAGATTTATCACACTTTCTACCTTTCGCGCGAGTGAGCTCTTTCACTTGCGCTTTTTTTGGTCAGAGACAGTCCTTTTTAGTCCTAGAGAGGTGAAAATTTTGATGGTCATGTACACCAACCCAACCTATGCTTATGGCAAGATGATGACTCTTAAGAAATTGACCTTAACCGCCGTGCTCATGTGCTGCTTGGGCGCTAGTTTGGCAAACGCGCAACGACTTGCTGCGCTACCCAACGATTCTCGTTTTGATACACCCATCACCCTAACCACAGCACTTGGTGGCGAGTCGCTAGGTGCCATCATCACTGCTATTGCTAACTCTGTGGGGCTTACACCTGTTTTAGAAGATGTCCCCGACGAACTGGTCAACTACGAGATTATTGATCCTAAACCCTTCCGCCAAATTTGGAATTTGGTGTTGAGTTTGAACGGCTTGGATTATCAACTTTTACCCAACGATATTATTGTTGTAGGTATTCCTGAGTCCATTGGTACCGTAGGCGAACGAGGTTTTGCTGCAGGTGAGGATGTACCCGTTGAGACACGCTTTTACTTCACGCGCTTTGTGGAGCCAGGGCAGATTGAAGAACGTCTCAACACGCTTTTAAGCAACATAGATACCGACGATTTACTCGTTCTTGAAGACTTTTTGCGGGCAACTGCGGACGCTAACCCGCAGCTCGAGCAAGCCCCTGCCGCTGATGGTACAGATGACGGCGACGCTGCTCAACCCGCGCCACAAATCTTTTTCCCTGCGACACCTTTTCCAGCGCCTGCTGCTGAACCTGCTGAACCAGAAGGCTGGCAAGAAGACGACAGTGCGCCCGTTGTTATGCTAGCAGGAGATGCAAGTGCGTTTTACGCGCAAGCAACTGACACAACCATGCAGGCTACAGCAGCCGAAGAACCTACCCTAGTTGAGCGGCTTATTTCTGTTCGGGTAGATAATGATGTACTCGTAGTGACTGCGCCTGAAGGTATTATTGATCAGTTAGAGCGAATCATCACTGCTTTAGATGCACCGTCACAGCGTCCAGCTGCACCTGATCCAATTGTACGTAGAAGCTATAGGCTTTCTAATGCTCGAGCAGAGGAACTTGCGCCTACACTGCTAGAGGCTTTGACAGGTGTTAGACCCGCTGGTGCTGATACGAATAACAATGTGAGCATACGTCGTGAATCGCTAGGTGGTGCCAGATCAGCGGTCACTACATCAGGTGGTAGTGATGGCTCAGATATACAACTTACAACTACAACGTCTACTAATAATGGCGGATCTGTATTGACAACGGCGGAAGCGATCAATATTGCAGCAGATACAAGAACAAATCGTCTAATAATTACCGCGCCCGAGTCTGTACAAACAGAGGTTGCTTCTTTACTTGAAGAGCTTGATACACCACAAAGGCAGGTGAGCATTCAAGTACGCATTCAAGAGATGAATGTAGAGGTAAGTCGTCAGTTGGGTATTAACTGGAACGGTGGCGTTGGTAACTTTTCGACTACATTTGTCGATACTGGATTGAATTTTGTGTTTGATGCACAGCGTGCCTTGTCCGGTTTTAATATAGGTGCTGTGTTAGACACGCTAGAGCGTCAAAATGTAACTAGGAGTGTCGACGACAGTACAGTATTAGTACTTGATAATGAAGAAGGTAGAATCCAATCAGGTGGAACTATTTTTATTACTTTAGTTGGTGGAAGTATTGCTGTAGAACGTACGATACCTTATGGACTGCAAATTACTTTCTTACCACAAATCACCGGCGATGGTCGTATTAATATGCAAGTGGATGCACGTATTGAAACAGTCCTCTCGGATACGAGCGATCCAAACTTTTTAAATATCGGTTCACGCAATGTCACGTCGAGTATTACTCTTGCTCCAGGGCAGACGGTCTTACTGGGTGGACTTTTACAAAACAGCGTTACCGAAGCTCAGACAGGTATTCCACTACTTCAAGATATTCCGGTTATAGGTAGCTTGTTTAGGAATACCTCCGAGACTACAACACAAAATGATCTGGTTCTTGTCGTAACAGCAGATGTCATTGAATAGTCCTTTACAAGTGTCTCACATGTAAGTCATTCAGCCCCGCCACTTGTGCGGGGTTTTCCTTTTTAGACAGCACCCTCCATGCTAGACTAACTGTTAATGTTACGTTATCTGTCCGCTGGCGAGTCACATGGGCCAGCACTCACAATTATTTTAGACGGCGTCCCCGCTGGGCTAGACCTTGTTGCCGACGACCACATCAACCCGTGGTTGCGGCGTAGACAAGGCGGCTACGGGCGGGGTAGAAGGCAAGTCATTGAACAAGATTGCGCACAACTGCTGGGCGGTGTACGTGCAGGTCGAACGACGGGCGCACCCGTTGCCATGCAAATTGAAAACCGCGACTGGCGCAATTGGACGCATATTATGGGTCCAGAACCGGGTAATGAGCCTCGCAAAAAAGCGCTCACTGCGGCTAGACCAGGTCATGTAGATTTAGCTGGCGGCATCAAGTATGGGCACAAAGATTTGCGGGATGTGCTCGAGCGCGCCTCTGCTCGTGAAACTGCTAGCCGAGTGGCTGCTGGTGCAGTTGCCCTGCGTATTCTCGAGACAGCTGATATCCAAGGTTGTGCACGTGTCGTAAACCTCGCAGGTGTCGCTTGTGATGGTGGCTTTGACTGGGATAATCTTGACGCTTTGGATGAAAGCCCTATTCGCAGCTTTGACAAAACTGCTGAAGCTGAGGTTATTGCTGCCATTGATGACGCCAAAAAGAACGGCGATACCCTCGGCGGGATCATCGAAGCGCGCTTTCGAGGTTTGCCTGTTGGTCTCGGCAGTCATACTCAGTGGGACCGCAAGTTAGACGGGCGTTTAGCTCAAGCTGCCATGAGCATTCAAGCGATTAAGGGTGTTGAAATTGGTGACGGTTGGCGCAATGCTGTGGTCAAAGGTAGTGACGTTCACGACGCCATCTACCACAACGATGACCAAGGCTACCACCGGCAAACAAACCGCTCAGGTGGGCTAGAAGCTGGCATTACTACAGGTGAAGAGTTAGTCGTGCGGGCTGCTATGAAGCCCATTGCGACCCTCATGCGCCCCTTACCCACGGTAGATGTTGTCTCCAAGCAAGCTGCTGATGCTGCCCGCGAGCGTTCAGACACCACAGCTGT
>CAZMCW010000013.1:0-5739 GCA_964564405.1 uncultured bacterium | reverse complement strand
CGATGGTACTGGCAGACGCGCTACTGGAAAAGTTTGGGGCAGACACCCTTCGTGAGGTGCTGCAAAACATGAAAGCTCACGACGACTATGTCCAAGCGTACTAGCGGACGGGCGCATAGTCGACGTCAGCATAAGCAGCAGGCTAAACGCAGTAACAGTAAACACAGCAAACGCTATAGTAACTACAACACTAAGCATAAGCGTGCCAACGTACGTACCTTGCAATTGGATGTGCGTGAGCTGCGTCAGAACTATCGTCAAGCTGAGGTACACAACATCACCGTGAGATCTTCTGCAGTCCAACCTCAACAGCGTACCCAGCAAACAGTACGCCTTACGGTGAGCACTCAGGTGGGTGATGTTCGCACAAAACAAGCTTCGTCTTTATCAAAAACTGTGTCATCAACAGCCGTATCATCAAAAATTGTGCCGTCAAGTATGGCCTCAGCAAAGACTGCGTCTGAACCGCCTGAACCGCATGTCATCAACATCGATAGACCTGTGACCTGGATTGTACTCGCGGGGTTTATGGGGGCTGGCAAAAGCCGTATTGGTTGGGAATTATCGCGCCGGCTCGGGCTCAACTTTGTCGATACTGACAAGGTCATTGAGCGGGTGAGCTGTTTACCTGTAGCAGATATTTTTGAACACTACGGTGAACCTGTGTTTCGCAACTATGAAACTGAGGTTGTGCGCCGCTGCCTCCGGTTGGACTATGTCGTTGTTTCTACGGGAGGGGGGACGGTTGTGCGCGACATCAACCGAACGATGCTTAAAAGCCGTGGTCCAGTTGTTTTGCTAAGTGCAAGCGCCGAGACAACTTATCAGCGTACGCGCAGGCACAAACGCCCCCTGCTAGAGTGCGCTGATCCCATCCAGCGCATTAAAGATTTGATGTCGGCACGCCAAGCAGCTTATGAAGATGCTGCTAGCATTCACGTTTCAACAGACGGCCGCCCTTCAGAAGAGGTAGTTGAAGAAATTGTGACTAAATTATGGGCGTGGCAAGAACAGCACGATGACACTCACTAACTGCTGTTTTAGTCAGTATCTTCACGATGTATTAGCAAAAGTATTGGCAAAAGTGACTTTGCAGTCATGATGGTTGTGGCGACCGTGATCTTTAACAGCGTATTGATGCTACACCCGAAAGGTTGTTGAGTTGATGACACATCAATTGCAGCTCGAGCTACCCCCCAAAAGCGGCTCGAGCTATCCCATCATCTTTGCCAGTGGCCTTTACCAAGACCTTGCTAACTACATCTCAGAAACAACGGTTGCACTCATTACCGATGAGCACATTGCCCACCATTATGCTGAACCGGTTGTTGCAGCATTAACTTCAGCAGGTAAAACCGTACACACCTACGCCGTACCCGCAGGTGAGGCAAGTAAGTCGCTAACAACCTATGGCTCGCTTTTGAGCGCTATGTTGCAAGACGGTTTAGGAAGACAAAGTGCTGTGCTTGCCCTTGGTGGTGGTGTGGTGGGCGACCTCGCGGGCTTTGTGGCCGCAAGTTTTATGCGCGGGATTGCGGTGTACCAGTGTCCCACGAGTCTACTGGCAATGGTTGACTCGAGCGTTGGCGGTAAAACGGGCATCAACACCGCTGAGGGTAAAAATCTGGTTGGGGCCTTTTGGCAACCCAAGGCTGTGCTGGTAGATATAAACGCCCTCAAAACGCTGCCTGAGACCACCTTTCGTGAAGGTGCTGTTGAATTGTTTAAGCACGGCTTACTGACAGATGAAACGCTGGCAACAGCGTTTAAAGACCCTCGATTTACGCCTACAGGTGAGGTTGAGTATTGGCTCGAGCTACTTCCTCGAGCCGTACGTGTCAAAGTAGACATTGTCAGGCAAGATGAAACCGAGCAGGGTGTGCGCGCGTTTCTTAACCTCGGCCATACCCTTGGCCACGCGTTAGAAGCGCATAGCCACGCACATACAGAAGTAGGCTATGTGCCCTTTTCACACGGTGAGGCGGTTGCTTATGGGCTTGTCTTTGCTGCTAAATTATCTGCCCAACGGGGCTATGCAGATGAAACAATGCGTTGCCTCGAGTTTTTACGGTGGCTCAATCCCAAACCCCTGCATGACAATTTAACCAGCGAAACCTTCAACCAGCTTTCAAACTACTTGTACAACGATAAAAAAGCACACGACAAGCAGTTGCGCTGGGTATTGCTCGAGGCAGTTGGCAGGCCAGTCATTGTAGCTGACATCCATCAAACTGAACTTCAAGCTGCGTGGCGTTACTTGCTTGCAAACACACAGGGGCTTCCTGTTTAATAACTTCATCAAAAGGAGCGTTTTATGATTTTAGTCATCAACGGTCCCAACCTTAACCTATTGGGAAAACGCGAGCCAGAGGTTTACGGTTATAGCACCCTAGACGACTTAAACAGTCAGTGCCAAGCCTGGGGAGATGCTGTAGGCATCAATATTACCTGCCGCCAGAGCAATCACGAGGGTGTGATTTTGGATTGGCTTCACGCAGCACCAGACGAAGGTGTGCGCGCAGTGGTCATTAACCCCGGCGGGCTCACGCATACGTCGGTCGCCCTGCGTGATGCTATTAGCGGGGTAGGTTTACCAACCATCGAAGTGCACTTGTCTAACGTTCATGCCCGGGAACCTTTTCGCCATCACAGTTATATTGCGCCAGTCTGTCTTGGCAGCATTGTTGGCTTAGGATTTTCAGGCTATCAAGCGGCTATTTTGGTGTTGAGTAAGCGCTTACGAGAGGCTGCTTAGCTAGACTCTCGCACGTAAAACAGTGCAATTAGATTCGAGTGTGATGTCTGAAGATGGGTCTATCGCGACCTCGAGGTTATTTCACGATGAGTTGGTTGAGGTAAGTGAAGGCATTATTGCTATTGATGCCAAAGGAACACACCAACTATTGCAGCATTCCGTGAAGTCGTGACAGCTTAGATATGAACAAAGCCATCTTTTAAAGTGATACTTGACTTAACTCAGCGAAAATTTAGCTCCGTACAAAATCTGTAGGCGCATCGTCCAAAGGTGGCAAGTCGGCGAGGCTTTTAAGGCCAAACTCGAGCAAAAACCGCTGCGTTGTGCTGTACAAAAGTGGCTTGCCAATGGTGTTTTTGTGCCCGGTAACGCGTACGAGTTCGCGCTCTTGCAGGGTTTCTAGGGTTGAACTGCAGGAACTGCCCCGGCAAGCTTCTAGTTCACCACGGGTGATGGGCTGCTTGTAAGCGGTGAGCGCCAAGGTCTCGAGGGCAGCGTTAGACAGTGAAGGTAATGGCGGGGGCGATAGCAAACTCGCTAGGGCTGGCGTCAAGTGGGGCGCAACCACCAAACGAAAGCCACCTGCGACTTCCTCTACCTTGAGGCCGAGGTCGTTAGCGCTGAGGGTGTGCTCGAGGTCGCGTAACAACGCGCGTATATCCAGTTTGGGAGCATCATTGACAACGTCTGCAGCCTCATCCAGAATATCATCTGGGGCGTTATCTTTAGGGGTAGATGAAGTTTCTGAGTCATTAGCTGCCTGGTTAGCATCTTGCTGTGCTTCGGATAATGATATTGCTGTGCTAGTTGCAACGGGGCTCGAGCCTTGTAATACCATTAACAAGTCTTGCTCCGACAAAGGTCGTCCTGCTGCTAGTAGCGCAGCACATAGTAACGCACGCTGTGGCGGCATCTCATAGGTGTCTGGTTTGTCTGAAATATGTGGCTGTGACATAACAGGTTGGCTAACATTCATGGTGATTTAGTTTACTTGGACTTGCTGTAAATGCACGTCAACTCGTCACAGGCTAACCGTATCTTTGGGTAAACCTACACTGCAGAGGCTTGCACTAGCCCGGTAAAGTAGATTCCATGAGCTTACAGCAAGCTAGATTAAAAATACAGCGCTATCACTACGACTCGTATCGTCTTTGTAGTTGTCGCTATTACCATTGCTGTTGCAGTTATGTTTCGTCCCTGAAGTTATTGTTTGTTGTTGCCATACTGAGCGCGGTAATGATGACACTGGCGCAACCTGAAACAGCACCAGAGGCAACATCAGAGGCAATACCAGAGGCAATACCAGAGACAACACGTTTGCGCGTGGGCTACAAAGACACGCCGCCGTTTGTGCTACCTCCAGGAACAGACATATGCCCAACTGACGATGACTGGTGCGGCATCAGTGTGGATTTGTGGCGGCGTATTGCAGCTGAGCTAGAGCTCGAGTACGACCTTGTCCCCTACGGTCAAGATGAACTCACCGACATGTTAGATGCCGTCACTGCAGGTGAGATTAACGTGGCCGTGGGCGCGCTCACGATTACCTCGAGCCGCGAGGAGCTATTTGATTTTAGCCACGCGTTTTACAGTACCGGTTTAGGGATTGCTAGTAACCGGCGTGGCAACTGGGCTTGGCTCAGTATCGCTGGGCGGGTATTTAGCCTCGAGTTTGTGATTGCAATTGTGTCACTTATAGCTTGTTTGCTCGTGGTCAGCATACTCATTTGGTTGTTTGAACGTCGCCACAACCCCGAACACTTCAGTAATGACGCCAAAGGCATCGGTTCAGGTTTTTGGTGGTCGGCTGTCACCATGACCACTGTGGGCTACGGTGACAAAGCCCCTAAAACTGTGGGAGGACGCGCTGTTGCGTTAATCTGGATGTTTGCATCCCTCATTATGATTTCGGGGTTTACCGCAGCCATTGCCACAGCGCTTACTGTTGATAGTTTGCAGTCAAATATTCGTGGCCCTGCTGATTTGGCTGGGCTCAGGGTTGGCGTGGTGGCCGGCTCGAGCGCCAGCGAAGTTTTGCGGCGTGACAGGCTTGGCTTACAGCGCCCTAGATCGGGTTTACCTGAAGCACTCCAAGCACTAGCAGATGGACAAGTTGATGCGGTTGTCCACGACCAACCTTTGTTGCAGTACCGCATCAATCAGGAATTTGTAGATAGCCTTGAAGTTGTTCCAGAAGTTTTTGAACGGCAAGATTACGGGTTTGCTTTAGTTGAAGGCAGCCCCTTGCGAGAAGATATTAACCGCGTTTTACTTAATGTTGTCAACAGCCGCGAGTGGCAAGATATTCGCCAGACGTATCTAGGTGACATTAGCTACTAAACGCTGTACATAAGTATTGTCGCAATGTGCGAACATTCGTGATGTGTAAGCACTCACAACATTCAAACATTATAAACTAGCTCTATGTCTCAACACCATAACCCTAATGTACCCACATCTAAACCAACTTCACCAGAAACACCACATGCAGATACGCTCAACCAGCAGATTGGCGTGCTCACCCGCCGTGAAGTTGAAGCGCGCATTCTACAGCCGTTCGTAAAAGCATTAGCTGCTAAGTTTGGGGAAGAGGCTGTGCTCGAGGTCTTACGGGATACCGTCATTGACGCTGCCAAAGAGGTTGGTAACACCATGCGAGAGGCTAGCCCAGATGCCAGTATGGACGCGTTTGCTAGCCACTGGGAACCATGGTTTCGCGGGGGCGCGCTCGAGGTTGATACCCTCACCCAAACCGAAAGCGAATGGCGGTTTAACGTCACCCGTTGCCGCTATGCTGAGCTTTACCACAGTTTAGGCATGGCAGATTTGGGCGCAACCCTGTCCTGTAACCGTGATGCCGCCTTAGTAGAAGGCTTTGCCGATGACATCGACTTCTCCCGCAGCCAAACCATCATGCAGGGCGCAAGTCACTAGACCTCTTGCAAAAGTCATAGCTCAAGACCAGCATTGAAAAGACCAGCGAT
>CAZMCW010000012.1:21066-26874 GCA_964564405.1 uncultured bacterium | reverse complement strand
TACTCCCCTAGGTCGCACGCGCAACTGCTTGTGGCAGTTACTCGTGGAAACGCTATAAGTAGTACTAAAAAACCTGTGCGGCGCATCTGAGTGTCAGCTAAACTAAGTAGCATAGCTAGCTCGAGGTGTTGTATTTGCTAGTTGGGAGATATCTGGCTAGCTCGAGCTACAGGAGGAATTTATGCAAGCAAGACGTTATACGGAAGTGCATTATGGTTGAGTTGGCTAAACGTACCTTTCAAGAGTGGGGTGAAGACAAAGTACCTGTATTTGCAGCAGCACTTGCTTACTACACGGTGTTTTCGTTAGCACCCCTAATGATCATTGTCATTGCTATTTTGTCGCTCTTTTTTAGTCAAGGGCAAGCCCAAGCTCAGCTCATTGGTCAAATCCAGGGTCTATTTGGCGAGCAAGTCGCTAGCGCTGTGACCACTATGATTGACGCCCGGCAACAGTCTGGGGGCAACGTACTAGCATCTATTATTGGGTTTGTCATTTTATTGGTAGGGGCAACTGGCGTGTTTGTCCAACTGCAAAACGCACTCAACCACATTTGGGATGTTGAACCTAGTGCTGACAGCAGTGGCTTCATGCAACTCATTCGGGCGCGGTTACTCTCTTTGGGTATGGTGCTTATTATTGGGTTTTTGTTGCTTGTTTCTCTAGTGATTAATACCTTACTTTCAGCACTTGATGGCATGTTGAGTAACTTAGTAGGTGACAGCGGAGTGTTGCTTCAAATCCTCAACAGCGTTATTTCATTTGGAGTGATTGCAGCTGTGTTTGCGCTTATGTTCAAATACGTGCCAGACGCTAAAATTCGTTGGCGTGATGTTTGGGTAGGCGGTGCTGTTACCGCGCTTTTGTTTGTTGTTGGCAAGTTTTTAATTGGGCTTTACTTAGGTAACAGCGGTGTGGCATCTTCGTATGGTGCAGCCGGTTCACTGGTGGTACTGCTTTTGTGGGTGTTTTATTCAGCTCAGATTGTGCTTTTGGGCGGCGAGTTTACGCAAGTTTTTGCTAAGCGTTACGGTGAAGCAATTCAAGCAGAAAGCTATGCCAAGATCAAAAGTTGATGTGGCACCTACTTTTTAACTAATACCAAGTCCAACAAAACACATCATAAACTCCTGCGGAGTTCATTACGTTCTAGTCGGACTTGGTATCTGTTTCTGCTCGCGAGTTGTCTCGCGCAACGCTCGGAGCCGCTCGGGTTACTTTGTTACCAAAATAACCGGACAGGGTATAAGACACAAGTTTTCGATGTTGTGTTAGTTGACGTTACTAGGTACTACGCCTGTGGACTCTCGAATAATAAGTCTGGCTGACAGTTCAACCGTTCGGGCCTCGAGGCTCGGGTCCTGCAGACGGTCCAAAAGAAGTCTGGTTAGCAGTTTACCTTCAGCTTTGGCATCTGTTCGGACAGTCGTCAAACGGGGCACAAAATAGTTGGAGCTATCAATATCATCAAAACTGGCTACCGAAATATCCTTGGGAACCTGTAAGCCCAAGTCGTAAATGGCGCGTATAACGCCCATCGCTAACAAGTCGTTAATGACAATAATGGCGGTCGTTTGCGGTTTGAGTCTAAGCACGTTGATAGTTGCTTGATAGCCTTCTTCTGTGCTGGTGCCACAGTGTTCAACATGAGCCTTTGCTGCGGGAATGCCTGCTTCTTGTAACCGCGTGCAATACGTTTTTAAGCGGTTTGTGCCTAGATCGGGGTTGGCAACACCATTAATAAACGCAAAGTTTTTGTGACCTAGCTGTAACAAGTGATCCATCAATTCGCGAGTAACCTTTCTGTAGCCGCGGCCTGTCACGCTGTCAAACCCGGCTGTTTGTGACAAAAATTCGCCGATGGGCCGTCCTGTTGCGAGCAGTTTTTTGACGGTTTCTGGTTTTAAACTGCCGCCTGCTTTAATGATGATGAGGCCGCTGATGGTGCGCTGAATAAGAGCTTGTAAGCAGTAGTCTTCACGGGTGCGGTCAAACGAGCTATGGGTCAGTAGCAAGTCAAAGCCGCCTGCCCTTGCTTCTTCTTCAATACCTTCAATGGCTTGCCAATAGTGTGGGTTATGAATGTCTGGCACAAGTAAGCCGATGGTTTTGCTGTGACCTGAACGCAACGACTGGGCCCTGGTGTCTGGTTCATAGCCCAAAGCATGAATAGCTTGCATGACTCTAAGCCGAGTTGCGGCAGAAACAGGCGCAGCACCATGTTGTTCGTTGAGTACATAAGACACAGTGGCCCTCGAGACACCTGCTCGCTTGGCAACATCTGTTTGCGTCGGTCGTTTAATCATCTAAAACTCAAATCTATCGTCATAAAATATTTTTGTTGAAAAAGCTGTGCATATAGCCATCGCAATTACACAATTAAGTAGTACACCATAAGGTTGAGTGATGTTGCTAAGCTTGTTTTGACGATGTTGATTGTATTAATATCATGTGCCACCGCTATCAAATTCATCAGATGTCACTGCTACCACTACAGGTCTACATCTGAGGGAAAGAGCAGTTTTCTCAACATGTTAAATAAATATGCACGTTAGCGTATTGAGATACAACTGAGAGGTTTTGTCGATATTCTTGGCGCTTGCATTATCAGCTTTTAGATGGCGACATCAACAGCTCGTCAATCTGTAGCGATTATCATAACCTAAAGATAAGCTTAGCTTTCATATAAAAAGCACTTGACCTTGCGCCCTTGGTGCTCGTAGACAGCAGGTTCTTGACTGTGGCATTTGGCCATAACAGCGGGGCAGCGCCCTGCAAAACGGCAGCCTTGGCGTAGAAATTCATCTGCCTCGAGCTCCGCTAAATCGGTCACCTTATCCCAGGTTTTGTCGGGGTCAACTTGCGGAATAGAGTCTTTTAAGTTTTGCGTATACGGGTGGAGCGGGTCGCCTAAAACTTTATCTACTGTTCCCAACTCAACAATCCAACCCCGTAACATAATAGCAATGCGGTCTGCTGAGTAATAGGCTGTAGCCAAGTCGTGGGTAATATAAATGATGCTCACGTTGTTGTCGTCTTTAAGGGTGCGAAACATGTTCACGATGGACATTCTTAAAGATGCATCCAGCATAGACACAGGTTCATCAGCGACAAGCAGGGAGGGTTTAGTGATGAGCGCCCTGGCAATAGCTACCCGTTGCGCTTGCCCACCAGACAGTTCGTTAGGATAGCGGCCCTTGATTTCAGCTAGAGATAAACCAACCTCTGCAAGCACACCATCTAGATAGGCATCAGCTTGAACGCGCTTAGCAACCTTGTAATTTAACAGTGTTTCGTAAAGATAGTGATCAATGCGTTTGAGGGGACTAAACGCTGCAAAAGGGTCTTGAAAAATAGGCTGGACTTCCTTATAAAACCACGCCCGTTTATCGCGGTTGGAAAGGGTGCTAATCTCACGACCTTTATAACTCAAGCTACCCTGACTTGGAGCTTCCATGCCCAAAATCATTTTGGCAAGCGTTGACTTACCGCTGCCGCTTTCACCAGCAATGCTAAAAATCTCAGCTTGGCCTATGTCTAGGTTAAAACTAACGGCATCAACAGCGTAAAACGCCTGACTGCTAAACCCTCGGCGAATGTCAAAGGTTTTACTGAGGTTGTTCGCGTTGAGTAAAGGGTTAGACACAGATTTAGATGCAGATGTGGGGTTAGACATAGCGGTGTGGACTGGGCAAAGAAACGATCATGATAATCCTCTTGGCTGATTGATTACTTAGGGTCTAGTAGGTGGCAAGCAGCACGGTGTCCGGGGGTGAGCTCGAGCATCGGCGGTTCTTCGTGCTCACACTTGCTAATTGCCATGGGACAACGTGGGTGAAAGCGGCAACCCTGCGGAGGTTTATCCAGTGCAGGTGGGCGACCCGGAATACTTTCTTTAGCGCTGCGGCCGTCAAAACTGGGCAATGAATTAATAAGATACTGCGTATAAGGATGCTGGGGTGTTTTTAAAATCGTTTGCGTGCTAGCTTCCTCAACCAGCTTGCCAGCATAAAGCACACCTATGCGGTCAGCTAAGTTGGCGTGAACGCCTAGGTCGTGAGTGATGAGCACGACGGTGCTGTTTTCTTTGTGTTGAATATCTTTTAAAAGTTGAATCACACCGCGTTGCACCACAACGTCGAGTGCAGTGGTGGGTTCATCTGCAAAAATAAGCTTTGGCCACAAAATGGTGGCTAACGCAATGGTGACACGTTGCCGCATGCCGCCAGAAAGCTGATGCGGGTAAGAGCGCATGACTTTTTCGGGCAAGCCTAAATCGCGCAGGTAGTTCTGCGTCATGTCCTTAGACTCGCGTTTGGTAGTTTGTTTGTGGGTCGTAATAAAGTCGTGAAAGGTGTCCTGAATGCGCCGAACTGGGTTCAAAACATGCATGGACCCTTGGGGAATATAGGAAACTTGCCGCCAGCGAATGTCCCGCTTGTCTTGCTCGGTCATGGTGGCGGCATCCTGTAGGTGTTCATCTAACTGATAGTGAACAGACCCACCAACTACGGTTAACGGCGACTGAATATCACCCAATAAAACTTTGAGCAAGGTTGATTTGCCGCAGCCAGATTCGCCCGCTAAGCCGTAAACCTCACCTTCTTGAATGTCAATAGAAATATTGTCAACTGCTTTAACCGTGCGCGCAACGCCGTATGCATTGGTGACGTAATAAGCTTGCAAATCTTTAGCACTAACAATGGTCGTCATGTTGAGGCTGTCACCTTCAAGATTGAGCCTGCAATCTGGCTAAGCGCGTACGCGGATCAAGGTAGGTTGTTAAGCCTAGTGAGATTAAGTAGAACCCAACTACTACCACTACCGACGCAATAATGGGCGCAGCGAGTACCCAAATGCGATTGGTTAACAACGCTTGATAATAGTTGCCCCAGTAAATCATCGTCCCAATGGTTTGGGTATCCATGTCTGAAAGGCCAAAAATGGCCAGCGTAACCTCCATGCCAAGGGCAAACAAAAAGCCACTGACAATATCGGCAAGCAAAAGTGGTGTAATGAACGGTAGATGTTCTTGGGTGACAATTTTCAACGTGCGCATACCTGAAAAGACGGCTGTTTGGGTAAAATCGCGTTCTTTGAGGCTGAGGATTTGGGCGCGGTAACGTTTGGATGGGAATGCCCAATCCAGCAAACCCAAAATGATACCCAAGCCAATAAACGTAAGCTGCCCGCGCACCATAGCGGCAACAAGAATCAGTAAAGGCAACCTAGGAATGACAATAAAACTATCGACTAGCGATGATAGCACCCGGTCCCAAAGGCCGCCCAAATAGCCAGATACTAGCCCCAAAATAACCCCAATACCGCGCCCGATGGCTACAGCTAAACCGGCCACAATGAGGCTGTTGCGAATGCCAAAGGTGAGCATCCAAAACACGTCTTGCCCTTGGGAGTTGGTACCCAAAACATAGGTTCTAGAAGGTGGTTCGTTGCGAGGTACAGCACGGCGTTCGTCTGGTTCATGGGGCGAAAAAAACGACATGACCAGTAAGGTAACTACAATACTGAGGATAATTGTGCCAACCCGGAATGACGGGCTGAAGCGAATCAGGTCAATGAATATCTTCATAACATCCTTAGCTGTAACGAACCCGTGGGTCGATGAGCGGGTAACTGAGGTCGATGAGCAGGGACGCCGTGGCAATGCCAATAATGGACAGTAGTGTAATGCCCATAATCAAATTGAAGTCAGCGGAGTTAATGGCACTGAGGAGCAACGTACCTAGACCAGGGTAGCCATAGACAGCCTCGGTAATAAGCGCACCTTCAAAGATAAGCCCTAAGGAC
>CAZMCW010000012.1:10844-21056 GCA_964564405.1 uncultured bacterium | reverse complement strand
GCCAAGGTCAGTTACTTGGGGCAAGAGGGTATTG
Organism: uncultured bacterium; assembly: GCA_964564405.1. Taxonomy (GTDB): domain Bacteria; phylum Deinococcota; class Deinococci; order Deinococcales; family Trueperaceae; genus JBCCBI01. The sequence continues at coordinate 21,022 of CAZMCW010000012.1, read as the reverse complement.
CGCATGAGATACGAAAATAAAATTTTGCGTTTGGGTAAAGCTGCCATCTCGGCAAATTTGACGTAGTCGCTCGAGCGTTCTGTGGAGGTAAGTGCTTTAGAGATAATAAACCGAAACGCTATGCCACCAATAACAAGTGATAACGCGGGTAAAAAGCCGTAGTAAAGCAAGCTGCTCAAGTACGACCAATTCCAGCCGGGTGTCCCTCTTGCCCCACCCGCTAAAGGAAAAAGTGGCCAGTAGTAGGTGAGCGCCATCAACAAAACAAACGCCACAATATAGTAGGGAATGGGGTAAATCACAATCAATGTGTTTTCTACCGTGCGTGACCACCAGCGGTTAGGGAAAAAACCTGACAGTGTCCCTAAAAAAATACCAATACACCACGCGAGAATGGTTGAAATGCTCAGCAAGCCAACCGTCCAACCGATACTGTTACCAATGAGTTGCATCACGGGGGTAGGAAACACCGTAAACGAAGGTCCTAGGTCAAACGAAATGACGCGCCGCCAAAAGTCAAGGTATTGCTGCCACAGGTTGCCTTCTAACCCGTAAAGATCCATGAGGGTATTGCGCAGTGTCATAGTTGCTTCTGGTGACATATTTTGATTGGCGGTAAGCCTACCCAAAGCTGTGCTTACAGGGTTGATGGGGGAGAGCCTGGGAATTAAAAAAGTCAGGGTAACGCCAACAAAGATAACCAAGATATATTGAACAATGCGCGGCAAGATAAAACTTTTAAGTAGTTTCATGGTAATTAGTTAGTAAGTCCTATGAGTTGCGTTTAGAGTGGAAGATGTATTCACTCTAAACGCAATAAATTGAGCGACCTCACTTCAAAGTAGAGTTGATGTCAGAGACGTACTTTGCTCAGCTAGAATGTCATATCTACACTGATTAACCAATGTTGCTGTGTTAGGTTTAGGTCGTCAGTGAGTCTCAGATATATATGGAGCTCTCTTTACTGAGTAGAACGCAAGTTTTGGAACGCAAACTTACCTGCATGGAACCAGTAGAGGGGTTGATAGTTGGGGTTTTCGGAGGTTGGGAAACCCGTCCAATACTCTTCATCCCAAGTCACAAACTTTTTGAAGCTAATGGCTGTGATGAAGTACATTTCTTCGGTGATGTACTGCAAAAGGTCTTGGGTGATTTGAATATTTTCGGCACTCGAGGGGTCAACTACTGCCATGGCATCAATAAACTCACCAATTTGAGGATCGTTTAGACGAGCTAGGTCAAGCCCACCTAGACTGCGGTAGTCTTCACCGATGGGAACGTAATACCGATCATGCCAACCGCGTGTTTCTGGCCACGAATCGCCAGATGCTTGCGCAAAACTGAACCACGGCGTACTTACTTCAAATTGACCCACGTAGTTATTTTGATTCCAAACGTTGCGCTCGAGCCCTTGTAGGTTCACGTCAATTCCAAAGTCACTCCACATGTCAGCTGCGGCATTGGCCATACGGAACGCGTCGTTTTCATCGGGGGGTGATTGTAGGCTGATAGTCCAACGTTCGCCAGCTGGCGTAAGCCAGTCACCGCCGTTGTTACGACTAAAGCCAGCTTTGACGAGTAATTTTTCAGCCGCTTCGGGGTCAAACCGCCACCAGCCTGTGCCAAACACATCGCGTGGGCTACCGGGAACAGTGTAGCCTTGGGATTCTGCCCAAGACGCAATTTGTTCAGGGATGCTGGGGTCATAGGGAGTGTACATCTCGCCATCACCAAGGTCAATTTCTATGGCTTGCAAAAAGTCCTCGAGCGGATCAAGATAAAGCTCAGTAAGTGATGCTGTAGGTGGAATAGGCATAGGGGTAACTTTGGCAACGCCGCCTATGTACTCTGTTTGCAGTTCGACAATATCCAGTGCTAGCGCCAACGCCCAACGCACGTCTTTGTCGGCATAAAGCCCATCAGCAGCTTCCATATTAAACACAAATTGGCGGGTGCTCACTTCATTGGGGTAGGCCCACGGAAAGTCGGTGTACCACGAACGGGCGGTTGGGGTGACATCAATCGTGGTTTGGAACGCTTCGTAGTCGGCATCGAAGTAAACATCTAGCTCATGACGTGACATGGCGATGGCTTTTTTGGTGCTGTCGCCGTAAAAAATGGTCATGATGTACCTTGGCCCAGGGTTACCCGTGATGATCCCAGCGGGTGTGCGCTCCCAGTCGTCGCGGCGTTCAAACACTTCCCAAAAGCCCGTTGGATCAGCTTGCATAGGCACGTAAGCGCCTAACACAACAGGGTCATCACTCAGTGTGTTGGTGACGATGTTGTCGAGGTTCTCGAAGGCGTGTTTGGGCATTAAATAGACGCCGTTCCAGCGCGTTTCAAAAATATTGTGAAAACGCGGGTTAGGTTCGCTCAAATTAAACTGCACCGTAAAGTCATCAAGCTTCTCTACAGATGCCATGAATTGATTGAGCTGCGATTTCCACGCGCCGCTGTTGATAAGCCCCTCGGTGTCGTTGATAGTTTGGGCCGTAAAAATAAGATCATCTGCCGTAAACTGGACGCCATCACTCCAGTGAAGGTTGTCGCGCAGGCTTACTGTCATTTGCGTAAAATCATCGTTGTAAACGGGATCGCTAGCAGCAGCTCCCATGAGCCGAACGCCTGTTTCTTGGTCGCGGTACCAAAGGGTTTCCATCATCAGCGCGTGGCGGTGAGGAACTTGTGCACCTGACCAAAAATTGTAGTTAGCGTTGTCGGGATAGCGGAAAATTTGATCGGCAATAAACAACTCTTCGCGGGGTAAGTCAACGGGTAAACCTGAAGGTTGGGCCCAACCTAGGCTACCTAGTAGCGCAAAAACGACAAGTGTCAACACTTTTTTTATCACAATATCTCCTTTTAAATAGCAGTTCCAAGATTGGTTCCCCCACACTGAGTGGGTCGATTTCTACTCCCCTAGGTCGCACGCGCAATTGCCTGTGGCAATTACTCGTGGAAACGCTAGAAATATCAAGATGAATATCATCAGTGACTCTGAGCTAAGGGCTTCTAAGATCAGATGGCTAGACCCTCCTTTTCGATCAAGAGTAGGTTTGCTAGAGCCTTTGGGGAAGCTATGAGACGGACCATGAAGATATAACTTCAAGACACGACCTCAGTAGGTTCAAGAGCAGGTGTAGCAAGACGAAATTGCCTATAAATATTTAAATGTGGGTTACACGTGTAAGCTTAGCATGTCGTTTTTCATTTGTGAAGCTCTGTATCGGTAGATGCGTTTTGGGACATCAATCAACGTTGTTAAAGTTGATGAGCAAGTTTGATGCTGATTTAGCCAGGCTTGCAACAGATTTAAGTGCCTTAAGTGAATAGCTAATACTTTGCGCAAGTAGCATTAATTTTTGTTGACACAGGTAACTGACACGTGTAAAGTCATCTTAATATTCCAAGTTAAGTTCTAAAGCCATGCCAACTTAGTGTGTATGTTTTGTTTGATGCATGTTTATATACGCCTTGCAGGAAGCTCGAGCACGCCAACCTAAGGAGCAAATCATGACAACGGGCAAGCCAAACATTGTTCTTTTAGGGATAGATTCGTTGCGCGCAGATCACTTGAGTTGCTACGGCTATGCGCGCTTAACAACACCTCACCTAGATACATTTGCCAAAGAAGGCGCACTTTTTGAGAACACGTATAGTGCGCATGTCCCTACAACGAGTGCCTATGCGTCTATGCTTACGGGTAAAGATGTGTTTGGCACGCAAGTTGTGGCGTTACGGCACCGGGGCGGCTTGCGGCAAGACGTTCAAACCTTGGCGGAAATGTTGCGTGCTGAAGGTTATACCAGCACTTGTGTAGGGTTTATAGGTAACCCTAGCTCGAGAGGCTTTGATAAATACCTTGACTACGCTGGCTGGGGCAGTTGGAACGAAGGGCGCAGCCCCAAAGCCCAAAACCTAAATGAGGTCACGATTCCAGAACTTGACCGCTTAGCGGCCCAAAAGCAGCCTTTTTTCTTGTTTTTACGGCACATGGACCCACACGCGCCTTACTTGCCGCCCGCGCCGTATGAGCGCATGTTTTATCACGGCGATGAAACCGACCCAAGCAACACATCCATGAAGGCAGTTATGGACTTCAAACCCTTCCGTGACTTTTTTGCCAGTTGGCTGCCGCCGGGCATTAGCGATAAAGACTATGTGATTGCCCAATACGATGGTGCCATTGCCTATATGGACGCGTGTATTAAGACGCTTTTGACGAGTCTCGAGCAACACGGAATATTGGACGACACCATCGTCATCATTAACGGCGACCATGGTGAAACCCTCTACGAACACGAGTGCTGGTTTGACCACCACGGCATGTACGACAACGTATTACACGTCCCATTAATCATTCGCTATCCGAAAAAAGTACCTGCTGGTCAGCGTATTTCTGGGTATAACCAACACAAAGATTTAGTGCCCACCTTGCTGGAACTTGCCAACATCAGCATTGATACTCAAAATTTTGACGGTCAAAGTTTATTGAAGCTTATTCGTGGTGAACAAGCTTCGTTTGACAGTGAGATTTACATTACCGAATGTACCTGGATGCGCAAACACGGGTGGCGCACGCCGGAGTGGAAACTGATTGTGGCGCTCGAGCCAGACTTTCACTTTAAGCCGGAAGTTGAGCTTTACAACCTGATTGATGATCCACAAGAAAACGTTAACCTTGCTGATGAGCTACCTGAGGTTGTGGCTTTCTTAAAAGCGCGTATGGACGCCCACATTGCCAAGCGCGAACAAGAAACAGGGTTCCCCAATCCCATTTATCGTCAGGGTGACTGGCACGGGCATCAAGGTCTTGGTGCGTTTACGTCCTCACAGCAAGCGTATGACACCTTGCATATTGTCAATCCAGACGAAGCGGCCACCTTGCAAGCCAAAGAACGCCAATGAATGTGCTGCTATGAATACAGGGCTATGAATACAGGGCTATGAATACAGGGCTATGAATACAGGGCTATGAATATAGGGCTAAGCCAGTCACAGATTGATAGTTATCAGGATAACGGCTTTATTGTCATCGACGACTTTTTGACTCAAGTTGAACTCGAGCAGTGGCGTAGCGCCGTAGATGATGCCGTAGCTTCTCGCGGCAAAACAAAACTGGCAGGTGGTGAAGGTCAAGCACAGTGGCAAGAAGGCGACAGCTACTACGACCAAGTGTTTGTGCAGCGGATTAACCTGTGGCAAGACAGTGACGCAGTGCGCGCGCTCATGCTGGACGCGCGCTTAGGTAAGATGGCTGCCCAACTCGCGGGTGTAGACGGGATTCGCATTTGGCACGACCAAGCGCTCATTAAACAGCCGTGGGGTAATCCGACAGGCTGGCATCTAGATAATCCCTACTGGTCATTCTTTTCGAGGCAGTCCATCAGCATCTGGGTGGCACTAGACGATGCAACCCTCGAGAACGGCTGTTTGTATTTTGTACCTGGCACGCACAAAACAGCTAGCTTTGATAATGTCAACATTGGTCAAAATATTGGTGATTTGTTTCGCGCCTATCCGCAGTGGGCAAAGCTCGAGGCCGTTGCTGCAGCCATGAAAGCGGGTTCCTGCTCGTTTCACAACGGGCTAGTGGCCCACGGTGCGGGTGCCAACATGACGCCTGGTATGCGCCGCGCGATGACCTGTGCCTATATGCCCGACGGGGCAACCTTTAACGGTCAAGCCAATGTACTCCCAGACACTTACCTAGCGAGCCTCAATGAAAGCGACCCTCTCAATAACGACCACCAAAACCCGCTGATTTACAGCTCGAGCACATAACAGGTCATTAGTTTGAGTTGCACTGATGTTGTGATGTGACATTAACAAGATGACTAAAAACAAGACGGACACAAAAAGTAAGTCATGACATCCTCAACTAGCTAAAGGAGATAAAGAGTATGCCCTTAAACGTTGCCATTGTTGGCATTGGAAACATCGGCAAAACACACGCTCGGGTCTATCAAGCCCACCCCGACTGCACCATTGTGGCTGTTTGTGATGCCATTACCGACAAAGCCCAAGAAGCCGCCCAAGATTACGGCGCACGTGCGTTCAGCAGTATTGGCGACATGGTGGCAAGTGATGTTCAGGTTGATGTTGCCAGCGTTTGCACAGCCGGAGTTGAAAACGGTGGCGATCACTATGAACCTACCATTGAACTGTTAAACGCAGGAATTGCGGTGCTGGGTGAAAAACCTATCTCCAACGAACTTCCCAAAGCTCGAGAGATGGTGGCACTAGCCAAGGATAAAAACATTCGCTATGGCATTAACTTAAATCACCGCTTTACGCCGGCTGCTTACTTGGCAAAAGATTGGGTGACAGAAGGCAAGCTGGGCGACCTTAACATGATTGACCTAACCATGTGGATCAACAACCCTAACGAAAGTTCGCCCTATTTTCACATGCGCGCGTTGCATCCGCACTCGTTTGACATTATGCGCTATTTTGCAGATTCAGAGGTTAGCAAAGTCCATGCGTTTTTCAAAAAAGGTAAAGGACGTGATACTTGGACCAACGTGCAGGTAAATTTGCTCTATGAGAACGGCATACTTGGCCATTTGCGGGGTAGCTACGAGGGCAACTTTGGGGCGGCTGGCACCTACGGCCTCGAGACCCTAGATGTGGTCGGTTCAGAAGGGCGTTTTGTGTTGCAAGATGCTTGCGAACACCTGACGTTTTATCCACGTTATGACGAAACGCTCGAGCAACATGATTACCTTGGCGGTATGAAACACTTTAGCGAGACCTTTGACAGTCGCATCAAGGTATGGATAGACGAAAATCTAAACGCGGTTGATCCTCGAGCCATTTCTGCCTCTGCTGAAGACGCCCTCAAAGGGCAAACGGTGATTGAAGCGTGTATTGAATCGTGGGAAACCGGACAGGTTGTTAGCCTTTAATGTCGTTAATTACTGTGATTGGCAGGGGGCATTCTGGCACCCGGGCGATGTCCCACACGTTGTACGCCAGTGGTGTGTATATGGGTAAAACGCTCAACGCTTCGGGTGACTTGGTACCACCTGAAGCCATGTATGACGCGTGCCGTATTTTTGCGAGTTACGTTGATTATAAAGGCGCTGATAAAGACAGTGACGATCAAGGCAGGCTCGAATGGGATTTTAGCAAAGCGCTCGAGGCAGACATCCCCACAGAATTTACAGGCTTAATTGAGCGCTACCTAGGCTCAGTCCTTAGAAGTAACGCCACCCACAAAGGCTGGAAAATTCCCGAAACTACCCTGTGTTACCCATGGATTGTGCGCTTATTTCCTGACGCAAAATATATCTTTTGGATTCGTGACCCCAGAGACAGCATTTTGAGTCACCACGTGACCGACGACCTGGGGCGTTTTAACGTTCGCTATCCCGTAACTGAAGACGAACGCAAGCGCAGAGCTATTTCGTGGAAGTATCAGTACGACCTCGTCAAAGCGACGCCCAAACCCAAGCACTGGTTAGAAGTGCGTTTTGAAGACTTTGTGCTCAAGCAAGATGAAACGCTAGCGCGGCTCGAGGAATTTTTAGACATCAAACTAGGGCGCATTATTGTTCGTCCAGACTCAATCGGCAGATGGCAGCAAGATCACGGCACGCATACATTTGACTTTTTTGAGGCAGCGTTACAGGCGTACGACTATGTATAAGCAGAATCTCAAGTCGTGTTGATGTCGTCAGGAATGAGCTGTGACGGCATTGGTACTAACCTGAGATGTTAGCAAAGTCTGCTACTTAAAGCTTATCTGCAAAGGGTTTCCGTGATGATGTCTCATCATTTATTAAGGTCAACAAGCTGTTTAAATTGAGCAAAACTTAGTGGTTTAGTGATCAAAAAAGCTTAACGTGATTCAGATGAGTTTGTTGTAAATAAAGCCTGAAAGATTTGCTGAGACACAGTAGTGACGTGATGAGCGCGGTGTCTTTGATACTTAACGAGATGGGTGATGTGAGCCTCGAGCCTAGCTTGATAGCTCGAGGGAATCAGTAACTCAACAGAAAGGGTGATGATATGAAACTTGGTGCAAATACTGTGCTTTTTGGCGGTCATAATATGGAGACTGCCTTTAAATATTTAGCCGCCGCTGGTTACGACGGTATTGAGGTTTCAGCTATTGATGGCATGAGTGAACACCTTGTTCTAAGCCGTTGGCGTGAGCTTGCCCCAGAAGTGAAGCGGTTAACGCAGGACTATGGGCTCGAGCTACTTGCTATGGAGCAACCCAAACAAGACCCAGAAATTATGGAACAAGCTATGCAAGCTGCCGTAGAGATTGGCATTCCTATCATCAATTGCGGGCCGGGCGGCAAGACGGATGAGCCAGAAACGCTACAAACCTCTATTGATTCGCTTGGTGCTTTGGCTGCGCGCGCTGAACACTACGGTGTCACCCTGTGCGTGAAAGCCCACGTGGGGCAAAGTATTTACGACACGCCCACCACGCTCAAAATTATGGAGGCGATCAGCTCACCTGCGTTTGGGATTGACATGGATCCGTCTCATATTTACCGCGCAAATGAAAATCCAGTGGAGGCAATTGCAGCAGTAGTGTCTCGGGTCAAACACGTTCATATTCGTGATTGCTTAGGACGCCAACAAGGCCCCGGTACACCGGAAAATCAGGCTAACGGCCGGGGCGATATTGACTTAGTGGGTTACATTCGCACGTTGCACGAAGCTGGATATACAGGTCCACTCAACCTCGAGGTCATCGGTGCTAAAGACTATGACGTAACTCGTTGCAGTATCATTGCAGCCGAAGCTAGGGGGCACATGCAAGCCTGTTTACAAGCTTGTGGTGCGCGTTAGTGCGATGATGCAGATTGTCAACCCTACCTGCGAGTATAGGCACAACCCACTTGGGATTGATATTCAAACGCCACGATTAAGTTGGCAACTCGAGGCTAGCCGGCATGGCGTCAAACAAACCGCGTATCACCTACAAGCAGCAAGTGATGCCAGTTTGTTGGGTAATGGTCAAGCTGATTTGTGGGATAGCGGTAAAGTCGAGACAGACCAGTCCGTCCACGTGCCCTATGCGGGTAATGCACTCACCTCCAGACAGCATGTTTACTGGCAAGTGACCGTCTGGGATGACCGTGGTGAAACTGCTCAAAGTGAGGTGGCCTGGTTTGAGATGGGCTTGCTCGAGCCAACCGATTGGCACGCAAGCTGGATTTCAGCCCAGTTGTCTGGAGGAGCGCGCTCGAGCGTCCCTATACCTCATCTACGCACCACGTTTAATGTCACAAAACCTATTGCCAACGCCAGACTTTACGCGAGTGCGCTTGGCATTTACGAGTGTGCCATCAACGGTACAACCATTGGCGAAGATGTTTTTGCCCCCGGCTGGACAGACTATAACCAGCAAGTTCGCTACCAAGTTTATGATGTGACTTCGCACCTTAAGCAAGGTCAAAACTGCCTTGGAGCTTTGTTAGGGGATGGTTGGGCAGCAGGATTTGTGGGCATTGGCAACCGCCAAGTCTATGTGGATAAAGCTCAGTTCCTAGGACAACTTGAACTGATTTATACAGATGGTCAGCGTGAGGTCATTGTCACAGATGAAACTTGGCGGCACCAGTTTGGGGCCATCTTAGAAAGTGACTTGCTCATGGGTGAGCACTATGACGCGCGGCTCGAGCTGCCCGGTTGGCACACACCCCACTACAACGACACTGACTGGCTCCCGGTTGAAACGCAGCAACATCCTCAGCTTAAACTTGTTGCTAGCAACGCACCCATGATTCAGCGCACGGCTGAACTTAAACCCACCGCGCCCATTCAAACGCGGCGAGATTTTTTCAGTAAACGCGACATCATCGACCTAGGTCAAAACATGGTGGGGCGGGTTCGCTTGCAAGGAGCTGCACCGAGGGGGACAACGGTCATTTTACGGTTTGCGGAGGTGTTAGACGATGCTGGCAACCTCTACACAGATAACTTGCGCGGGGCAACAGCAACTGATGTCTACACCTTCAAAGGTGAGGGTAACGAGGTTTGGGAAAGCAAATTCACCTTTCACGGGTTTCGCTATGTGGAACTTCGGGATTATCCGGCTGAGGTAACTGCCGATACTATTATGGGGATTGTGCTTCACTCAGCTATGCCAGTAACAGGCCAGTTTGAGTGCTCTGACCCGCTTCTTAATCAACTTCAGCACAATATTTCAT
>CAZMCW010000012.1:3856-10834 GCA_964564405.1 uncultured bacterium | reverse complement strand
CGCCTCGGCTGGACGGGGGATATTCAAGTATTTGCGCGCACAGCTGCGTTTAACATGAACATTGCGCCGTTTTTAACCAAATGGGCTAAAGATGTTCGTGACGCACAATCGGTAACAGGGTCTATCCCGGCCGTTGTGCCCAATGAGGGCATCCGTTTGCCAGATGGTGGCCCGGCTTGGGCGGATGCTGCCGTGATTTGTCCGTGGACGATTTACCTCTGTTATGGTGATGCTGCCATCCTCAAAGACAACTACGATGTGATGCAACGCTTCATGGACTTTGTTGTACAAGAAAGTCCCGGCTATATTCGTTGCGCGCCAGATTATCAAGGTTGGCTGGGTTTTGGTGACTGGCTTTCGATTAACGCTGACACACCGCGCGACCTCATTGGCACCGCGTTTTTAGCGTATGACGCAAGGTTGATGGCTAACATCGCTGAGATTCTCGGCAAAACTGAAGATGCTGTGCGTTACAATGAGCTTTTTGAGGCGGTGAAAGATGTTTTTCAGAGGCGCTTTTTAGCAAATGGAAGCTTAACAGCAGACGAAATCAGCGCTATTAAAGCCAAGCGCAGTGCTGTTGCGGCAGATGCTATTTCGCAGGGCAACCTCGAGCAACGCGATTACGGTGAGATACGCTCGCAGGTTTATAACACGGACTTGTTTACCCCAACCCAAACAGCTTACGTGCTGGGCTTACACTTTGATTTGTTGCCAGAAGACCTGAAAGCCCAAGCCGCGCAAGAACTGATGGATGACATCGCCCGCCGGGAGATGCATCTATCAACTGGGTTTGTAGGTTCACCCTATTTGCCACATGTGTTAAGTGAAGCAGGACAGCTCGAGGCCGCCTACACATTGCTCAAGCAACAAACTTGGCCCTCGTGGTTATACGCTGTCACCCAAGGTGCCACGACCATTTGGGAGCGCTGGGACGGTTGGACGGCAGAACGCGGTTTTCAAAGTGAACAGATGAATTCGTTTAATCACTACGCTTACGGGGCCATTGGCGCGTGGTTGTACCAAGTGGTGGCAGGGCTCGAGCTTGACCCCGCGCAACCCGGCTATAAACACAGCTTGATTCAACCGCAACCCGGTGGTGGACTCAGGTATGCCAACGCCAGCTTAGAAACACCTTATGGCACGTTGAGTAGTCACTGGCAAAAAACTGATGAAGGTTTGACCCTTGAGTTCACCATTCCTGCCAACACAACAGCAAGTGCGCGCGTACCTGGCTCGAGGCTCGTAGCTGACGACGTCACCCAAAAACTCGTTATGAACTTACGTCAAGAAGCAGGGTTTGTGATGTTTGACGCACCTGCGGGAAGCTATGCGGTTCAGGTTTTTGAAAGCTGATAGTTAGTGTCATAGAGACGCTCGAGGCAGCTAGTATAGGCGTTATGTAAATATCTGATTACTGTGTCTCGAGCGGCTATCCCAACTGAAATACTACTTTTGAATCATCCAAAACTATCTTTAGTGGCATTGTCTCGAGGTACGTAAAATAAGCTGTGGCAGCTAGCAGCGTTGATGTTGAGACGGCTGTATTCTCTGCACACTGTATTCTTTACACAATGTGGACTAACCTTATGCACATGTACTACTGATCTTAAATCCTGCTAACAACATACATATCCAAAGACGACCCAAAAAACATCAATATTGACTAAACACGAATCTCGATAATTTTATCAACGAGCATCGTGTCAAATTGCATTGCCCGCGCATATATGTTTTTGTCCAAATACCCCTTAGCCACAGGGACATCTTGCCCATAGGGTCGTCAGTATACTCTTAATTGAGATTTACGTTACAACCAGGAAGCTCAATATAAATGAGACGGATTTGATAAGGCAAAGAGCCTATCGAGTGAAATTTGACAGAATAGTAGGCATTAAAAATAAATTTAAACAAATTTTGCGTCTAGCTGAGTGAATATGTGAACGGTGTACAGGTGATTGTAACTACAACTCAAGTGCAGTGAACAAACTAGTGTCATCTGAATTTTCAACCCTGATCGTAACTAGCTTCAAGTTAGACAAAGTCATTAATTAGATGTGCGTATCTCAAGCTTAATTTACCTATCCGACGTGTACGCACAAGGTGTAAGTCAAGGTTACAGGTTCCGCTAACTATAGAATCAAAGCAAGGCTAGTCAACGTGTCGTTCACCGGAATCTGTATCAACTCTTGGAAGTAATCCTCAGGGAGGAAGTGATGCATGTATGGTCCAGACATCTACGAAAGGTGCTGGTGGTTCTAGGGGAAAAGCTGCGGCACGCGCTAGGCAGCCTCACCCTAGTGGCGATAGTCGTTTTGAGGTACTCGATAAATCCCTCAAGCGTCTTCGTTACGCGCAGGACGCCCTTGTTGACGCCATTTACAGTGCCCAAGACATTTTTGGCTACCTAAGTGAAGATGTACTACTTTATATTGCCCGTCAGCTCAAGTTGCCACCAAGTCGGGTTTACGGGGTGGCTACGTTTTATCACCTGTTTAGCTTTACACCCAAAGGTGAGCACACTTGCACCGTGTGCATGGGAACAGCCTGTTTTGTAAAAGGTGCTGGCGATATTTTAGATGCTATTGCCGCGCGTTACGACGTCCAGCCAGGGGGTAGTACCGAAGACGGCAAGCTAAGCCTTAACAGCGCCCGTTGTATAGGTAGTTGCGGGCTTGCGCCAGTGCTTGTTTTAGATGGTGCAGTGCTGGGTAAAGAAACGACTGAAACGGTATTTACCGCACTCGAGGAAGTGTTATCAAGTCAACAAGCAGCTCAGGAGGTGACGTCGTGAGTGGGCCTATTGACCTTTATGACGTAGGTATGCGCGAACGTGAAGCCCAAGGTAACGCCCGCTGCCGGGTGATGTGTTGTAACTCCACAGCCTGTTTGTCTTCAGGTTCAGCAGTAATCCGTGAGGCCTTGGACAAAGCTGTGCAGGATAATGGCCTTGCCGACAGTGTGCAGGTGGTGCCAACTGGCTGCATGGGGCGGTGCAGTGATGGACCGCTCGTACGAGTCAAACCAAGCGGTCAAAAAACGACTCTCTACGCTCAGGTCAACGCCCAACAGGCCACAGATATTATTCAGCACCACCTAACTGATGATGCTGACCAAGCTGATAAGCAACCTGCTCCCAACGTTCAAACGTTATCCGAAGACCATCCGTTTTTTAGTCTTCAGCAGCGTATTGTACTAGCCAATGCGGGTGACATTAACCCAGAACGGCTCGAGGACTACGTCGCGCAGGGCGGCTACACAGCTCTTGAAAAAGTCTTGCAAACCATGCAACCCGCAGACGTTGTGCAAGAAGTGCTGGCCAGCGGCTTGCGCGGGCGCGGCGGGGGCGGCTACCCAACAGGCAAAAAATGGGCTATGTTGCATGCGGCTCAAGCAGACACAAAATATATTATTGCCAACGGCGATGAAGGTGACCCCGGGGCCTATATGGACCGCACCATTATGGAAAGTGACCCCATTAACGTCATTGAAGGTATAACCATTGCAGCCTATGCAACAGGTGCCAGCAAGGGTTACATCTATGTGCGGGCTGAGTACCCCCTAGCCATACAACGGATCGAGAACGCTATTCGCATTGCCAAACGCAATAAACTCTTAGGGCGCAGCATTTTGGGTACGTCGTTTAGTTTTGACGTCGAAGTGCGCATTGGCGCAGGTGCGTTTGTGTGCGGGGAAGAAACAGCCCTTATGGCCAGTATTGAAGGCAAACGGGGTAGTCCTATGTTGCGCCCACCTTACCCAGTAGAACGCGGCTTGTGGGGCAAACCCAGCATGATTAACAACGTAGAAACCTACGCCAATATAGCTGCGATTATTCGCCGTGGGGCCGACTGGTTTAGTAGTATTGGCACAGAAAATAGCAAAGGCACTAAGGTTTTTGCTTTAGTAGGTGAACTCAACAACACGGGTCTCATTGAGGTGCCCATGGGTATTAGCCTCCGCGAGATCATTGAAGACATGGGCGATGGCGTAGCTGGTGAGCACGAGTTCAAAGCTGCCCAGACTGGCGGTCCTAGTGGAGGCTGCATTCCAGCAGCGCACTTAGATACCCCCATGGACTATGAAAGCTTGCAAGCACTTGGTTCGATTATGGGCTCGGGCGGGCTCATTATTATGAATGAAACCAGCAGCATGCCCGAGGTCGCCAAGTTTTTCATGGAATTTTGTATGGATGAAAGTTGCGGCAAGTGCTTGCCGTGCCGGGCTGGTACGGTGCAGATGTATCAACTGCTCGAGAAAATTTGTGAAGGTAAAGCTAGAGCGAGCGATCTAGTCCAGCTCGAGTCCCTCTGCGAGATGGTTGCTGCTACCAGTTTATGCGGTCTCGGCCAAAGTGCTCCTAACCCAATCATGAGCACCTTGCGCTATTTCCGCAGTGAATACGAAGACCTACTCGCAAGCACGCCAGCTCGTGCGGTCTGGGCTGCACCTACCTCACAGCAAGATATGGGAGAGGGGGCGCACTAATGGTGAAACTTACGATTGATGATAAAACCTGTAGAGCCCAAGCGGGCGAGACCGTTCTGCAAGTTGCCCGCCGCGAAGATATTGACATTCCTACCCTTTGCCACCTAGAAGGTTTGTCCATTTGGGGTGCGTGCCGGCTTTGTTTAGTTGAAGTTGAAAACAGTCCCAAGTTACAACCCGCCTGTGCGCTGCAAGTTGCCGACGGCCTCAGCGTGCAAACCCACAGCCCGCGCTTGCACGATTACCGCAAGTTGATGTTAGAACTGCTTTTTGCAGAAGGCAATCACGTGTGTGCTGTTTGTGTTGCGAACGGCAACTGTGAATTGCAAGATTTAGCTGTGGAACACGGGCTAGATCACGTAGATTTGGCTTATCAGTTCCCCACCCGGCCCATTGACTTAACCCACCCACTGTTTGGGTTTGACGCCAACCGCTGTATTTTGTGTAGTCGCTGCGTACGCACCTGTGACGAAATTGAGGGAGCCCACACTTGGGATATTGCCGGGCGCGGGGCAGATGCACGGGTCGTCACCGACATGTCGCAAGCTTGGGGTAGTTCGATCAGTTGTACGTCGTGTGGCAAGTGCGTAAGTTCTTGCCCGGTCGGGGCGCTGTTTCAGAAGGGCTCGAGCGTCGCCAGCGTGCATCACCAACCGGGCGTGATTGAATTTTTGCAACAAGCCAGAGGCAGCCAAGAGTGGCAGACTAATCCAGCCTCACCCCAGTCAACCTCACCCCAAGCAGCAACTCAGGAGGACCTAACATGACCAAACTTAAACTAGCGACCGTCTGGTTAGGCGGCTGTTCAGGGTGCCACATGTCGTTTTTAGACCTTGACGAGTGGCTTTTTGAACTAGCGAAATTTGCCGATGTTGTGTTCAGCCCCGTTGCAGACGCCAAAACCTTTCCTGAAGGTGTTGACGTGTGTCTGGTTGAAGGTGCCATTGCCAATGAAGACAATTTAGAGCTCGTGCAGCAAGTGCGCGCCCGCAGCCGTTTGGTTGTCGCCTTTGGGGATTGTGCTATTACCGGTAACGTCACTGCGCTGCGCAACATGAAGCTGATATCGCCAAGGACGGCGTCCCAAGGGAAGAAGGCATTGTGCCAAAGCTTTTACCCAAAGTCTTGCCGCTGCAACAAGTGATTGAGGTTGATGCGTATTTGCCGGGTTGCCCACCCTCAGCTACGCGCATTCAAACGATGCTAGAAGCCCTGCGAGATAACGAGTCTGTGCAGCTAAGTGGTGAGCTTATTCGTTTTGGGCAAGGGGCCTAAAGAAAGGAGGGCTTAACCATGAGTAATCGTATTACCATTGACCCAGTCACCCGCATTGAAGGGCACGCCAAAATCTCAATTTTTTTAGAAGATGACGGCAGTGTTGACCACGCCCGCTTTCACGTCACCGAGTTTCGCGGGTTTGAGGCCTTTTGTAGGGGGCGGCCGCTTTGGGAGATGCCCAGCTTAACGGGTCGTACCTGCGGTATTTGTCCGGTGAGTCACTTACTGGCATCTGCCAAAGCAGGTGATGCTATTTTAGCTGTGCGCGTGCCGCCCGCTGCCCATGCCCTACGCCGGCTAATGAACTTAGGGCAAATTATTCAGTCCCATGCGCTGTCGTTTTTCCACCTCAGTGCACCTGATCTGCTCCTTGGCTTTGACAGTGACCCGGCAAGCCGTAACGTCTTTGGGCTTATGGAGCAAGACCCTGAACTTGCCCGCCGAGGGATTGCTCTGCGCAAGTTTGGGCAAGAAGTTATTGCGGCACTGGGCGGTCAAAAAATTCACCCTGCGTGGGCGATTCCCGGCGGTGTGCGCGGCAACTTAAGTGATGACGCCAAAGCACATTTACAACAAACCCTACCTGAAGCTCAGAAAACGGTGCTGTTAGCGCTCGAGCTCATTAGCAAAATCCATGACGATCACCCCGAGGAAGTCAGTAGTTTTGGGCAGTTCCCTAGTTTGTTTATGGGACTGGTTACGCCGCAAGGCAACTGGGAACACTACGACGGTGTCTTACGCGTGGTGGATGAAACGGGGGATGTGCTCGAGGACGGTTTTGACCCAGCCAACTACAAGCAGATTATTGGCGAAGCAACGGGGAATAATTCTTACTTAAAATCTCCTTACTACCGTCCCAGAGTTGACGAAAGCCAAGCCATCACACCCGAAAGCCCTGGTGCGTATCGGGTAGGACCGCTGGCCCGCCTCAATATTTGTAAACAAATAGGTGTCCCGCTGGCCGATGCTGAACTGGCGCGTTTCCGCGAGCGTGCAGGTGGCATGGCGTTATCATCTTTCTTTTATCATTACGCTAGAGTCATTGAAATGTTGGCTGCCACTGAGTTTATTGAGCGCCTGTTGGCCATGCCAGAGATGTCATCAACCCACCTTCAAGCAGATGCCGGTATTAACTCCCTGCATGGCGTTGGTGTGAGCGAAGCACCTCGTGGCACGCTCTTCCACGATTACACAGTGGATGCTGATGGGCTT
>CAZMCW010000012.1:0-3838 GCA_964564405.1 uncultured bacterium | reverse complement strand
GCCGATGAACCGTACAGTCACGCAAATTGCCAAGCAGTTTGTGCACGGCGACAACGTGCAAGAAGGCATGCTCAACCGCGTTGAAGCGGGCATTCGCGCGTTTGATCCCTGTTTGAGTTGTAGCACCCACGCGATTGGGCAAATGCCCATGCAGGTGCAAGTGATTGCCTCAGATGGTCACGTTGTGCGAGAGTTGCAACGTCATTAACCTTGAGCATCTTACAAAGAAATTGCTGTGAGATTGCTGTGAAGTTACCGTGACATGGCTTGTGATTGGTTACGGCAACGACTTACGTGGTGACGATGGTGTTGGCAGGCGCGTGGCTGACGAAGTAGCAAGTTGGTCACGCGCTTGCACGCGCGTCGTCAGCGTGGTGCAACTGACGCCTGACCTAGCTGCAGATATGGCTGAGGTTGAGCGGGTTGTGTTTGTAGATGCTTGTGAAGGGCTCGAGCAACTCCGTATAGAAACTATTGAACCAGATGATTCAAGTGAGCTTAGCTCGAGCCACCACACCAGCCCAAGTTACTTACTTTATTTAGCAAAACAACTTTACAATCACGCGCCGGTAGCAACGTGGCTCATGCTACCGGCACGTGATTTTGGGTTGGGGGAAAGTTTATCGCAGCAAGCTCAGCAGGGTGTGGATGACGCGCTCGTGTGGCTCGAGCAAGCCTTAACCTAACTTAGTTTATTAAATAACTTTAAGCTTCGCCAAAGCATATAATTTATATTGATTACAAGCACAATGAAGCTGCCACGAAACCCCATTTCATGGCACGTTCGTGGCACGGCGAGCGTCATGCTGTCAGATGAGCAACACTTGAGATTTCCGTGAAGACATCAGCTAGGTTTGTGTACAGACGTGTATGTATATAAACCACTGTATATTGTCTTCACATCTCGAGTTGCTACATTCCACCACCCGGAAGGTCTATCTATGCGCTACCGCCTGGTCTACGCCGTCTTACTTGGTTTACTCAGCTTCCTCATAAGCTGTTCAGGAGATGAGGGCAGCCCCCCCAATGTCTTGTCGCTGAGTGCCTCGCCAGAAAGTATCACCGAAGGTCAAAGCAGTAACCTAACTTGGGATATCTCCGGTGATGCCCCCATCACCCTGTCCCTCACACCTGATACCGACCTAGTTGATGGTATTGATCTTGTCAGTCCTGTGACGGTCTCACCTACTGAAACAACCACCTACACCCTCACTGCTACCAACAATAGCGGCAGCGACAGTGCTAGCGTCACCGTCACCGTCTCACCAGACGATAGCACCCCAGCTCCTGCCCCAACAATTGACAGCTTTGCCGCCTCCGTCAGCGACCAAACCGCTACCTTCACCTGGTCTTTAACAGCTAGTGAGCCTGTTGACTGCCAACTCGACCCCGGTGACGGCAGCAACGCCCAAACATTCGCAGATTGCTTAACGACCCAAAACGCCAGCCACACCTACAGCGCCGCAGGCACCTACACCGCCACCCTCACCCTCAATCCCGTCACAGCTGATGCCGTCACAGCGACAACCTCCCTCACCATTGTGGGTGATGACGTTACTGGCCCAGCGTGTAGCAACGACTTTGTCATCACCACCCAAACTGACCTCGCCGCCCTCAGCGCGTGTGCCACCATCGGCAGTCTCATCATTGACCCTACAGCAGAAGTCACCAGCCAACAAACTGAGGAAGACCCCATCACCTCACTGGCACCCCTAGCAACCACAACAACCATCACCCGCAACCTAGAAATCCGCAACACCGACCTCACCGACCTAGCAGGTTTAGACACCCTCACTTCGGTAGGTACAGACCTAGTGATTGAAGGCAACGCTTTACTAACCTCACTTGCTGCGCTTAACAGTCTGACTGGCTTAGGTGGCAACCTCACGGTTAGCAACAACGCCACCTTACCTTCACTTGCAGGCTTAGAGACTATTGCTGCTTATGACAACGCCAACACCGTCACAGTTGTAGATAACACTGTCTTGGATTGCAGCGCGCCCACCCTCCCGTTTGAGGTAGATGTATCTTCAGGCAACGCTGTTGACTGTGAGACAGCCACACCCCCAACCGCCACACCCACCAACGCCGTACGGTTCGTTACGCCAGCTGAATACAGCCCCAGCCTCAACCAGTTCATCACCGTGGCAGTTGATGACGCGCAAGAGGTTGTCTTAGAACGTACAGGCTCCATTCGTGAACCGCTCACCGTACAAGTGCAAGTCCGTGAACGCGGCTCAACGGTAGCAGCTAGTGGCGTCCGCGTGAACGGTCGCACCTCAGCAGATGGCATCTTTGACGTTACCTTTGCAGCGTTCCGCTCACGTACTGAGTTTGACTTAGCTGTGCCAGCAGGCGCGCTTGACGAAGACCCAGCGCGGTTGGTGTTAGAGATTGTTGAGGCACCTGCCAGTTACAGACTCATTGACCCATCTGAAGTCATCTTTGATATTCAAGATGCGTTTATTGCCGATGTTTGTATTGGTGACATTGTCGTAACTACGCAAAGCGAGTTGGAGCTACTGCGTGACTGCACCACTATTCTTGGCAACTTGACCATTGACCCTACAGCTATAAGCAGCTTTGTGACCACCCAGCAAGATGATCCGATTGTTTCTTTGCAAGCGTTATCATCCCTCACAACGATTACAGGTAGCCTGACTATTAGCAACACAACCTTGGTGAACTTGAACGGCTTGCAGCAACTTACGGTGATTAGCGGAAGCATCATCATCACCAATAACAGCGCACTAATTTCCATTGCAGCACTTACCAGCATCACTACCATTGGTGGCAACATCAACATCAGCATCAACACAGTTCTGGTAACGCTATTTAACTTCGGCAACCTCGTGAACTTCAACAACGACAACGGGGTGATAGTCAGCAACAACAACAGCCTAGACTGTATCTCCATTCAGCTACAACTTGGGAATATAGAGGTTGATATTTCAACGGGCAATGCCACTAACTGTCCGACTGAAATTGACATTCGCTTTGTTGATTTAAACGTGTGTAACGTCTGGTCGGCACTCGATTCTGGTGGTGATGGTGAAACCGTGGTGGACTGGGACATCAGCGCAATTCCAGAGGGTGCG
Source organism: uncultured bacterium (assembly GCA_964564405.1). GTDB lineage: Bacteria > Deinococcota > Deinococci > Deinococcales > Trueperaceae > JBCCBI01. The sequence goes on along the minus strand of CAZMCW010000012.1, from coordinate 740 downwards.
ATCTTTGATATTCGCTATAACACCTTGAACATTCCAGACAGCATTGTTGGTATTTACCCAATTGGTGATACGTTCCTAATCGAAAACCCTCAGTCTGACCCAGGCATAGATTACCCAGTCATTAACTATCCGGCTAATACCGTGCAACTTGATACAGGTTGGCGTGGTAACTCTTTCTTTAACAACGATCCCGTGACCTATCCAGGTGGCATTGTAGGTCCTGGTTTTGGGCAAGAACTTGGCTTCTTTACCAAAGGCGACGAAGACGAGTTCCGCATTATTGTGACGGGCAGAGACCCCGGCACGTTATGGGGTTACGAAGTGCGCTGTCGTTTACCGGAAGACCCGGTAGTTGTGCCACTTGCAATTACTAGTTTTACGGCTACGCCAGATGTGATTGAGGCAGGGGAAAGTAGTACCTTAGCTTGGACGATTACGGGGATTAACCCAATTGACTTAACGATTACGCCAGATGTGGGAGATGTATCTAATCTTGACAGCATTGTAGTGGAACCAACTGAGACGACAACTTACACACTGACTGCCGAGAATGAGTCGGGGACGGTGACGGAAACTGTCACGGTGAATGTCATTGAGCCTGAGCCGATAGCACCGACCATTACTACCTTCACGGCGACGCCTGACACAATCAGCGAAGGTGCAACAAGCACGCTTGAGTGGGAAGTGACTGGGGATGAGCCTATCACCTTAACTATTGAGCCGAACATTGGAGATGTGAC
>CAZMCW010000011.1:24862-26920 GCA_964564405.1 uncultured bacterium | reverse complement strand
TTGTGCGTCCAGCCCTAGCTACCGTAGCTATTTTTAACGTTGTTCCGTGGTGGAATGACTTTTTCTTCCCACTTATCTTCATTCGTGCTGAGCGTTATCGAACCCTACCTTTAGGGCTGTTTAGCTTTTTTGGCGAGCGTCAAAATGACTGGTCACTGCTGTTTTCTGGGTTAACCATTACCGCACTCCCACTACTTGTGCTCTACTGGTTTGCTAGCAAACAGATTATTCGCGGACTCACCTCGGGGGCACTTAAATAAGGGTATTAACGCAGCATGCAGAATCTTTGACCTGGCATCAGTTCGACGCCACAAATATACAATTTTCTTCAATTAAGTCGTTCTTATTAAAAAAAGCTGAGCACAGTGTTCAGCATAGTTAAGGTTGTGGTACGGATTCCAATTGAATACTACATCAACTTTAGCTTGGTTCTTTTTTAACGGAACCTGTGCTTACTCTACACATGGCACATAAATTGATTCTAGAAGAAATTAACTGGAAACAATATGACCTCAGAAAAAGATAATATTGGCGTTCCAAACACTGTAAATGCAAAATTGAACAGATGTTCACAATGCTTGGACACTGCTAGCTTGTACACATCACCTTGCAATTTCTGTGATTGTGTATCATGTACAAGCTTGGCATGTCACTGCATGATGTGTTGGTGCAGTTTGTAGGGTGTTTTGATGGTTTTAACTTGTGCTAATGACGCTTACATATAGTTTTTGTGCAGCTTCTGAACCTCAATTACCTCGTTGAGGATACCGTCAAACCACCTATGGTTTATTGTGAGATGGCACATTTATTGTGAAATAGCATAGTAATTATATGCAAATAGTATCTAAAAGCTAGGATGTTGAGCTAGATAACCTCAACAACTCGAGCGTATTAAGTTAAGCAAGTCCTATATGTATATTCTAAATCAACGTGATATATAGCTGATTGCATGTATGTTTGAACCATTTAAGTACAAGATTTAACGCGTTGAGGCACAAGATAACATCACTTTATAAGTTTTAGGCTTAGGTTGTGCTAACTCTGACTATTGCGTTTACTGAGGACGGGCATCTACTTGTGTTATCTGTAGCTGCTATGTTGTTTGCAAAACGTGGTTGTTTACAGATGAGCTGTCTGTAAATGCAACGCACTTAACCCTACGCGTTTGAATCCTACGCTGCACAGCAAAGATTAAGCTTGTCTATCTAATTGTTAATTGCTTTACACATTTTCCCTATCATAATCCTCAGCAGGATTTACAGTGATACACACAAGCAACTTGCTAAACTTAGGTGTTGAGACGGTCTAGGGTTATAGCACGTGAGCCATAGCAAGATAAAAAATGCCCTGCACGTTAGGGTATGTTCCGAATAAACTAATTTAATTAAGCAGTTTGGTAAGTTTGCACACGTGTTACACCTCTTGCCAAGCTTGAAATGAAAGTTTAAGTAAGGACAGTGTATTTATAAGACGATGAGGCTAATTATGAAGTTGCACTCACTATGGCTTAGTGACGTCATGGTGTTGACGATGTCGTAGTGTTAACAGTGTTGAGCACGTGTAATCTGAAGAAACTTGGCAGATATACGTGCTATTTGTAATAGCTAAGTTGCTCAGTGAAATATCTCGACCTACAAAAACAAGTCGATGAGATACATGAGACGACTATCATCTGAAATTAATAAACTGTTCTAAGCTAGCAAATCGTGATACATTAATCCGTTGTCGCGGCAGTCACGTTATGTGGAGGGTCCTTTGTCAAACTTTGTGGAGAGTACGGTGTCAGAATCAGTTACACGTCAAGCAAGTAGTGTCTTAGAAGCAACCAACGAGCAGGTCATTCCCGCGCCAGCCGATGTTTTTGCCAAAGCCTACAATTTTTCTAGAGCAGATGAAGCTGAAGCTTTGGGTATGCACCCTTACTTTAAACCAATTGCTTCGCAACATGGCGGTACTGTCATGGTGAATGGCCGTGAGATGATTATCACTGGCTCAAATGACTATTTAGGGCTTACCCAAGACGAGCGGCTTAAAGAAGCTGCCAAAGAAGCCCTTAAT
>CAZMCW010000011.1:2343-24852 GCA_964564405.1 uncultured bacterium | reverse complement strand
GCACAGGCTCGCGCTTTTTAACGGGAACGCTCACCCTCCACGAAGCACTTGAAACACGTCTTGCTAGCTTTTTTAATAAAGAATCGGTTCTCACCTTTAGTGCAGGCTTTTTAGGCTGTTTGTCGGTGGTAAGTGCTTTAGCTGGCCGGCATGACATCATGTATTTTGACCGTGAAAACCATGCGTGTTTGTACGACGGCGCGAGGCTTGCGTTTGGTAAATTGCGTAAGTATGAACACAACGACCTAGATGACCTCGAGCGTCTTCTCCAAAAGGACGTAGGCAAACCCGGTGGCCGCATGATTGTGACTGACGGCGTCTTTTCCATGAGCGGTCACGTTGCACCGCTTGACGGCATTGTGGCACTAGCTCGCAAATACGGCGCACGCGTTATTGTAGACGACGCCCACGCAACAGGCGTACTTGGTGCAAATGGTCGCGGAACGGCTGAACACTTCGGGCTAGAAGACGAAATTGACTTGATTGTCGGTACATTTTCAAAGTCGTTTGCCTCTGTAGGTGGCTTTATGGCCGGCTCGAGAGAAGTCGTAAGCTGGGTTAAACACAAAGCACGCCCATTTATCTTCACCGCTGCACTGCCTGCAATGCAAATGGCTGCTGCGCTTAAAGCTTTGGATATTGTGGAGCAAGAACCTTGGCACCGCCACAAATTGTGGCGCAATGTATCGCGCTTTAAAGAGGGGCTCGAGCAACTTGGCTTCGATACCCTCGGCACGCAAACCCAAATTATTCCGGTAGTTATTGGCCCAGATGACCTCACCATGATTTTTTGGAAAGCACTCTGGGAAGAAGATATCTTCACCACACCAGCGCTGCCACCTGCTGTGCCACCGGGTAAAAGCATTATTCGTACTAGTATCAACGCAAATCACACTGAAGATCAAATTGATACGCTTATTGCCACCTTTGAAACCGTGGGTAAGCATTTAGGTGTCATTGTTTAGCATTACCTGTCTTCAAGCATCATCGTACTCACTTTTAAACATGATGACTTTAGGCAAGTAATATCTTTCGGTCAGTGAATTTTATTTCATGAACCTTGTGCCATGACCCATAGTTCAACACATCAAGACATCACGATTCAAGCTGTAGAAGACAAATCTACCCTTGAACAGTTTATCGACTTGCCTTACCAGCTTCACCAAGTTAACCCTCACTTTGTGCCGCCGCTGCGCATCAGTGAGTGGGAAAAGTTTGACCCCAAGAAAAACCCTTTTTATGAGCACGCCCGTGTAAAGCTTTTTGTCGCACGACGTGGTGAACACGTGGTTGGACGCGTTGCTGCTATTGACGACGATCACCACAACGCTACCCACGCTGACAACCTCCTCTTTTTTGGATTTTTTGAGGCTGCCGACCAAGACGTTGCCACAGCCCTCATGAACACCATTGAAACTCACGCGAGTGAGCTTGGACGCAGTGCGGTGCGCGGGCCAGCTAATCCCAGTATGAACGACGGCTCTGGGTTTCAGATTGATGCGTTTGATACGGACCCCTTTATTATGATGCCGTTTAATCCAGCGTCTTACCCGAGTTATGTTGAGTCACTTGGCTACAGCAAAATTAAAGACCTCTATGCCTGGTATTTTGACATTCAAAAACCTGATGTTGGCGGGCGCATTAGCCGTATTGCAGCGCGCGCTAGCAAACGCTACGACGTGACCGTTCGTGACGTCAACATGCGCAACTTTGAGGCTGAGTTAGGCTTACTCAAACACATTTACAGTGAAGCTTGGGAAAAAAACTGGGGCTTTGTCAAATACACAGACCAAGAATTTGACCATCTGGCAGCTGAACTCAAACTCATCTTAGATCCTAAGATGGCCCTCTTTATTGAGTCTGCAGGTAAGGTTGCCGGGGTATGTGTGTGCTTGCCCAATGTCAACGAGGTATTCAAACGCATTCCCAACGGCAGGTTATTACCCAGAGGTATCCCTTACTTACTTGGTATGAAACTGCGGCGCAAGTGGTTTATTCAAAGTGTACGTCTGCCTATTTTGGGTATTCTGCCTGAATTTCGCAATAAAGGATTTGAGGCTATTTTGATTGACCACATTGTTACGTGTGGCTACAACCAAGGCTACAGCTTTGGTGAGCTTTCATGGATTTTGGAAGATAACCACAGCATTAACCAAGCGATTAAGGCAACTGGGGCAACGATATACAAAACCTACCGCCTTTACGAGAAGACCCTATCATAAGATTGCTGTTAACTTCACAGAGTTAATCATCTAAGCTATCTAAATACCTTAATGACCATCATGCGACAATTTATTCGGCAATGTCTCGAGCCCTTCACGGCTTCAAAAAGTAGTCGCTATTTACTGCTTGCATTGGTTCTGCAGGGTGTGTACTGGTATAGCGTTGCACCTGCCTTTGGCCGCGTGGACAGTACCTTAATAAGTGGCACCGTGCGCGTGGGCTGGACGGTGCTGTTATTTTTAGCTGTGCCACTAGCCAGTATGTGGCTCTGGCAAGATATGACTTGGGCAAAGTTTTGCGCCAAATGGCTTACCCTTGGCGATGTCTCTGCTGGCTTAATACCTACGCTGGTCTGTAGTGGCGTTGCTGTAGTGCTACTTTGGATTGGCTCGAGCGACTCTCAACTCCAAGCCACCTACCCATGGGCTGGCGCGTGGGCTGGGACTAGCTTGGCCGCGCTTACCTTGTGGTCGCTACTACGGCTAATCTATTACACTGCGTTTGAGTTTTTTTACCGAGGGTTCTTACTGGAGCGCGTGCGCGAACAGCACGGTCTTACCGTAGCCATCTGGATTCAAGCCGCCTGCAGCTTTTTGATTCACCTAGGCACACCTACCGCCGAAGTCATGGCCGCGTTACCCGCTGGGTTTTTATTTGCAGCTTTAGCAGTGCGCGGGCGTTCCCTTGTCTACCCCATTGTCTTTCATTGGGTCATTGGGCTAGCCACCGACATATTTTGTTTGTGGCGACTTGGGCTGTTGTTATAGCAGTGGCAAAGCGTGGTTGATGATGGCTAAGGTACTCATCACAGGTGCGCACGGCTTTTTGGGAAGCCATCTGTGTGACGCTTATCTAGCAGCTGGGCATCAGGTGACAGCGTTGGTGTCGCCGTGGGGCAAACTTGCGAACATCGCCCATCTTGCCAAGTTGCATATTGTGCGTGCTGATATACGTGATGAGGTGGCACTCACAGACGTTTGTCACGACGTAGATATTGTCGTTCATGCTGCTGCCAAAGTGGCTGACTGGGGGCGCTGGCAAGATTTTTATGGTGCAAATGTTAAAGGCACCATTTACCTTTTAAGGGCAGCTCAGCGCGCAAAGGTATCTCGATTTGTGTTGGTCTCGAGCATTGCGGTTCACCCGTACAGCGGTTTTAGGGACGCAGATACACGCACCTTACCCCGCAATAGTACTATCAATGCTTATGCCCGCAGCAAACGCATGGCAGAAGATGCCGTTATGGCGGCTAGCCTACCTTGGACAATTATTCGCCCGGGGTTATGGGTTTTTGGCGAACGCGATCCGCAGTTTGCACGGGTTGTCACCGCAATCAAAAAAAGGCAATTGCCTTTGGTTGGCGATGGTCAAACTCACATCAATACTGCCTATGCAGCCAATCTTGCACAGGGTATTTGCCAGGCAAGTTGCCATGATGCCGCCATCAACCAAAGTTTTTTACTGGCTGATGACGGTCGGCCGACTTGGTCAGAGGTCTTTACGCACATTGCTAACACGCTTAACGTGCCTGCGCCTAAATATCATCTTCCTATACCCTTAGTCAGGGTCGCAGCTGAACTCTGCGAGGGGTTGTGGACGCTCATGCCAACACGAGAACCCCCGCTTACACGCTACCGGGCAGGTCTTATGACCCAAGATATTCACTTGAGCACGCAAGCAGCTCGAGACGAACTTGGCTACGTTTCAAAATTTACCTGGCAAGAGGGACTCGCACGCGCGTGTGCAAGCCTCGAGGCTGTTGACACTGATTCCGATTAAATACTTCATAATTTCCTACGGGCTTTATTCCGTTCCCACCTGCACAGATGGCTGTTTCTACACCTGGAAGGTGTATGACTAACTAGGCGTAGCAGCAACCGCTGGGATCTGGAAGAGGTCTTGGAACGACTGAGCATGACACAAACGCCCGCCTTGCTCGTGCAAAAAGTTAGCAAAAGCAGCTAGTTCTTCATGGTGGCGTTCAAGCGGATCATCAATAGGGCTTAGCAGCAAACCAGCAACTTGACGTGCTTGATTGTGATAGGTGAGCTGTGCTGTGCTTGTCACTAAAAACATGAGTGTTTGCGGAATGTCAATGCGCGCGTGGGCAACCAAAGCTTCTGGCAACACTTCAACTTCAAAACCAGTTGGGTCATTAAACAAACACGTCAAAGCTTCGGTACAGCGCTCTGGGGTGCGCACAAATTCTTGCTGTAACAACGTCTCAATAACGTCGTGCAAGTTACTTTCGGGTACGTTACACATAACTCGCTCAGCTGCTAGGGCAGCGGGTACGTTGGTCACCTGTAGGTCGGCAGCGGCGTTGGGTTCGCTTGCATAGTGAACGAGCAAGCTAAACGGTGCTGGCTGGTGTGAATTTGCAGGTAAACCAGGAATATGACCTTCGATGAGGCTGTGCTCGAGCCGTGTGAGCGCTTGTGTCCACGTTAAACTCCCGCGCCGGAAACTAAACAGCACACACAAGTCGCTCGTATCTAGCTTGCTTAAACGCGTACTTAAACCGTCCCAACTAACTGTTTCAAAGGTTTGCTCAATATCGGGTTTTACAGCTGCAAAATGGCGGGCAATGCGCTCAGCACCTGTCTGAATAACCAGACCTAGCAGCGGCATAGACAAACGATTGGCTAAGAGTTTGAGCGCGCGAATCGACTGCTGGTAACTCGGGTGATGGTCGCTCAAAGGTGGTAGTAGCAGTACCGCTCGTTTGTGCGTGTTAACAGGTGCGTTTAAGCGGGCCGCCCAAACGGTGCAATCACTGCTTGCCAAAAGTTGCTCTAGGGCGCTACCGAACAACCATGAGTTTTGGTCTGGCTCGAGCGTCATGACCACATCACTAATGCGCTGTTCACTAACCGCGCGCAGGGTACCTACGACCGTGTTCGTTGCAATGCGCACTAAGGGCGTGGTGGGTACATCTGCCCCAGCAGCGTGCATGACAGTGTTAGCAAGGCGTTTTTCAGCGCTAGCAACTTGGCTTTGCACAGTGTCGTCATTCGTAACAACAGCTAGCGGAAAAAGGGCTTCGCTACTGCCGGGTTCACGCAACATAGCAGCTAGGTCGAGCAGTGTTTCAGACGAACGACTTGTACCTATGGGAATTAACAACCGTTGGGGCGTATCTAAAGCTGCCGCTGGCAGGTCGCTCTCGAGCCCCACCTTGCGCCCGTAGCGCTCTACCAACCACGGCCCTAACAAACAACTCAGCATAATAAGCACAACCACCGCGTTGATCATACTTTCATCAAATAGCCCAATGTCATAGCCAACAAACGTCACTGCTAACGTTGCTGCAGCTTGCGGTAAAGACATACCCAGCATTAAAAACCCTTGAGCTGGGCTGTAGTTGAAAAGCCGCTGCGACACAAGCGCGGCAAGGCCTTTACCCACTAGCAAAATGACCGACAGCATAGCCGCTAAAAACCACACGGTTGGGTCGGTGAGCACTTGAACATCTACCAACATACCTACCGATAACAGAAAAAAGGGCATAAACAAGCTGTTGCCCACAAATTGCAAGCGGTTCATAAGCGCGCTGGTATCAGGAACTAATCGGTTCAAAGCTAATCCTGCCAGAAACGCACCAATAAGGTCTTTAGAATTTAGTTCTTCAGCCAAAAAAGCCGTCCCAAACAAGGCTGTAAGTAAAAACGCATACTGAGCAATCGGTTGATTACCCACGTAGCGGAAAAACCACCGCCCTAAACGGGGTAAGCCTTGCAGCACCACAAAACAAAACGCCGCTAGCAAACTAAATTTGATGATCCAAAACTGCACGCTCGAGGCCCCATCAACATAGCTCGAGACAATCGCTAGCACCACCAGTGACAGCGTATCGGTGACCAGCGTGCCGCCCATAGCCGCAGTAATTGCTGGGTTTTTACTAATCCCCAAACGGCTTGCAATAGGATAAGCAATAGGCGTGTGAGACGCAACAATAGCACCAATTAAGATAGTTGCCGCCCAGCTTAAGTCAAAAAATGGGATAAGCGCTAGCGGAAGTAGCATGGGGAACGCAAAGGTGAGAAGCCCAAAGGTAAGGCTGCTGGTGCGGTGTTTGATAAACCCCACCAAGTCAAGTTCTAAACCTGCTACAAACATGAGGTAGAGTAGGCCTACCGTGCCTAAAAGCTGAATGGTTTCATCGCGCTCGAGCAGATTCAGACCATCTGGTCCTACTAGCGCGCCAGCTAAAATAAGTCCAATAATGCTAGGCAACCGCAACCGTTCAAAAAGTAACGGCACAACTAAAAACATCCCCATTGCTAGCGCCATAATGAGCACAGGATTGTGTATAGGCGTTAACATACTAGGTCTCCAGGTAGGTATGTTTGACACGAAATAAACAAAAAAGTTTGCAACCTCAACTCCTTTAGGGTTGGGATGATATGTTTGGTAGTTAACTGATCTGGGTTTAGCCCTGTTAGCAATTCTATCTTGAGATGCAAGCTTTAAGATAATGCCTTGATATACGTTTATCAGATGTAAGCTGCCAAGTACCAACGTGCAATGTATTAGACCCTAGCTTAACCAAGGTTACACCTATCAATGTTACTGTGTGAATAATAAGAAATGCGTGTCCTGAACTTACGTGATGTTCGCTTTTAATTATTTTGGTAACAAGCTAACCTGCTTGACAAGGGCGTCAGCGAAACGACTCGCAAGTAGAAACAGACGCCAAGCCAGTGACAGATAGAACACGTCTTATAAGATTTGTGGTGCGTTTGGTCAGACTTAAATATGACCTTGTATGATTTTGGCATTTGCCCAATTAAGCAGGAGGTAGTCAACTTTCCTACATGTTATTTAACACGCCCGTCACGGTTACACGGCACATTTAATTATATAGTTTAGCTGTTGTATACCTACAAGTTGTGCGTTATATCTTGGCAGTCTGCAAGTGACGCTGTAACCTTTTAGTAACATGACCTTTTAGTAAGTGGCAACTTAATGATATGGCATCAAACACAAATTTAGAAGATAAATTTTATTTTAATCTTAATGCAACACATCTACTTAAAACAGCTAGCCTCACTTAAATCTGCAAGTTGATTGTCAGTGAGTCCACGCTCACGACACCATCGTTTAATCACTATATCGTCTAAGTCTAATCACAACATTGCTTAATCACAACACTGCTTAATCACAACATTGCTTAATCACGACATCCTCTAATTTCAAACGTGTTACAAAAGGAACGAACACTGAACTATGACGTATTCATCTAACAAGCCTGACCTGAGCATCATCATTCCCACGCATAGACGCTGTGACATGCTGCAAAAATTGCTCGAGCGCTTGCTAGCCAGCCATGAAGTTAAGCTCGAGATCATTGTGCTAGACGATGCCTCGAGCGACGGTACCAATGCCATGTTGTGCAACTACCCAAGTGTCAGTGTCATTCGCAACGACACCCCCCAAGGCTTTGATGCGCTACCTAGGGCCATCAGCAGCGCGCGCAGTGACTTACTTTTGTTTTTAGATGATGATGCTTACCCCGCACCAGGTAGCCTCCGCACAATGGTGCAACACATGCGAATCAGGGGCGACCGTCTGGGGCTCGTAGCACTTCCTTTTATGCGCCCCGGCACTGACCGACTTAGCTACACGCCTTATTTTCCGCCCTTACCCGACGGCGCAGACCACGTTCCCACCCGCAGCTATCACGCAGGTGCGGTGCTGATTCGCCGTGAGGCTGCTGAGCAAACCCCCCCAAGCCCGCAAGGGTATTTTATGTACGAAACAGAAATTCCTGCCATTATTGAGTACCTTGACCAAGGCTGGGAAGCCGATTATTTACCCAGCGCGCCGATTTACCACATTTGGAATGACCGTGGTGATACCAAGGGGCGTGCGACCGTGAAAGCTCGAGCAGCTTACTTACCCTTTCGCAATGACCTCGTCACCATTCGCCGTTATTTTCGCGGTTGGCGGCGCATTGAGATGTTACTAGGACGCTATTTTACAGGTTTTATTCACCTAGCTGCAGCCGGTGAGCCTTGGGCCGTCCTCACCGCTCACCGTGAAGCCAACGCCATGCTGTTAAGTCGCCCCAAGCGGCACGTAGACCCTAATATTTTGACGCGGGTTTACCCCTGCTTTGAAGGTCTAACGCTCATGACTTTTTTTTCTGAAACCAATCGCCGCCGGGTAGCCTGGTTTTTAGGGCGCTTACCGATTGATCAGATTTGCTAATAATTTTTTGGATTCAAAAGCCTCACCAGTAAAAACATGTGACGCATACATCACTTTTTAGCGTGGACATCTACCCTAGACCTTCTTCCACCGAGCAACTACACTGTGTGCATACTAGGGTCCAGTTAGCAACCTCAAAACTGGGAACTCAGGAAGTGGAGGGTGTAGATGAGCAGTTACAGCCAAGGTGATGGTGTCTCGTGGGCGTGGGGTCAAGGCCGCGCTGAGGGTGTCATTAAAGAGATATTTACCGACAAAGTCACTCGCACACTACAAGGCAGCGAGGTCACCCGCAACGGCAGTGACGACGACCCAGCTTTGCTAATTGAACAAGAAGGTGGCACACAAGTGCTTAAACTTAAGAGTGAGGTTCGTAAAAAACCTCAGTAAAGCTAATACAGTAAAGCTAATAAACGCATTCACGTAGCAAACTTACTTCACACAACTCACGACATAACAACACACATGACATTTTTGCTGGTGTCAATTTTCCCTTATAGGCGGCAGCGTAGCTCTCCCAAAGACCTGAGCAACGCGGTCATAAATGGCATCTGGTGCGAGGTCTTGACCCATGTAGGTATCACCACGCCAAAGTTCAAAGTGCAAATGTGGAAAGTCTTGCGTGCCAGCTGCAGCGTCGTCTGTGCCGGAATTACCCACATAGCCGACAATATCACCTGTATCTACCAAGCTGCCCACTTGCAGGTTTTCAGCGACATCTGCCAGATGGGCGTAGCGAGAGATATAGCCGCCGGCGTGCTCGAGCCAAACCTGCCGCCCGCGCAGTAAGTCAAGGGTATCTTCGGGTGTATCGCTGAGCTGAGCAGCTTCATCTAAGAGCGTTTGTAAGCGTTCCAGACTAAGTTCTTGATACTCGCGGTCAATACGAACAACCTGCCCAGGGGCAACCGCTACCGTAGGCATGCCGTAGGCAATAGGCACACTTACCACGCCATCATAAAAGTCAAAGCCTTCGTGAAAACCGTTGCGGTAGGCGCGGCGGGCGTTGGGTAAATGGCTAGCCCTCGAGCTCATAGTGGCACCGGCAATCGGCATGGCAAACGCACTTGGCCAAGCAGGGTCGTAAGCTAGGTTGCTCACGCTGGTGAGTGTCTCGAGCACGGCCATACCTTGCAAATTCGGCTGTGCAGCCGCGTAGTCAACCGCGCGCCGCCCAGTTGCATCTTGTAAGGTTGGGTTAGCTCCGACCTGTAAAAGCGTTTCAAGAATCATTGGATTACCGCTCAGCGCACCGTACATAAGCGGTGTCATGCCGCTGTTGCTGCTTTCGTTGGGGTCACTGCCTGCAGCTAGCAAAAGCCGCACAAGCTGATCGTCTGTAGTGCGTGACGCGGCTTGCATCAAGGGGGTGAGGCCGTCGGCATCGCGCATGCGTACGTCGGCACCTTGAGCGAGGCTAGCTTGTACCGCTGCCATGTCACCTGCCGTAACCGCCTCGAGCAAGGCCCGTGAGGCCATTACTTGTTCACTTTCACGGCTCGCAAAACGAGAAACTGGTGGGCTCACCACATCAAGTTGCCAGAGTGACACCAACACGGCACCGAGGGCCAACACCACACCTGTAATCATTCTCATAAGCATGAGCCTACGCTAGCACGCTGATACGCCCATGAGCTTACTTGCACTTAACCATCATGATGTTCATGAACCAGCCCAGCATTGGCCCATCCACCAAGCCAGTCCGCCATGAACCCAAGGTCAACCAAGCCAGTCCGCCATGAGCCCAAGGTCAACACTGTGCGCATCAACACCGCAGCAGCCTTTCCAGATGTCGTTGATACTCACCTCAGTCACGTTAAATCTTTTGTGCCACGTTAACCATCTATGATGGCCACCCTTAGTGAGACTAAAGAAATGCTTGCTGAACCTTTAACATCTTCCTAGATGTGCGTGCTAGGCTACATTCATGAACTCTGTATTGCAACGTCTAGGGTTATTGGCAAGTCTCGTTGTGACCAGCTTAATGCCCACTAGCTTTGGACAATCCACCCAGATGACCTCTCAAATGACAACTGATATAACAACCTTAACAACCAGCACCAACCAGTTTGCGTTTGACCTTTACAACCAACTCGCAGGTGAAGACAACCTATTTGTGTCACCATTTAGCATCTCGCTAGCACTGGCCATGACCTATGGCGGTGCTAGTGGCGAGACGGCAACCCAAATGCAGGACGTCTTGGGATTTAACTTCCCAACTCGAGACCTCGCCAACCTCCTCGGCGACTTAAGTGATGATTTAGAGTCTCGTGAAGGCTTCACCCTAAACCTTGCTAACGCACTATGGGCCCAGCAAGACAGCCGCTTTGAACCCGAGTTTTTGTTGATGAGCCGGCTGGATTACGGAGCTACCCTGCGTAACCTCGACTTTCGCACCGCTAGTACCGAAGCACGCCAAACCATTAATGCGTGGGTGAATCAAGCCACCAACGGCATTATTCCCGAACTTCTGCCCTCGAATGCTGTCACCCCCGATACCCGTTTGATTCTCACCAACGCAATTTACTTCAACGCCTTGTGGCAGTTCCCGTTTGACCCAGACGCTACGGAGCTAGATACATTCAACGCCTTTGAACGGGAAAGTTTAGTCCCTACCATGCGGCAAACGCGTCAGTTTACCTACAGCGAGGGAGATATCTACCAAACTCTACGCTTGCCCTACCAAGGTGAAACCACCTCTATGATGATTGTCCTGCCAAGAGACGGCGCGTTTACAGCGGTAAGTGATGATCTTGCCAGCATCTACGAAACAGCGTTAGCCAATCAGAGTAGCAGGCGAGTCAACGTAGAACTGCCAAGGTTTGAGATGCGCTCGAGCTTCGACCTCGCCACCATCCTCAGCAACTTAGGAATGCCGCTGGCGTTTACGCCTTACACACCTGCCAGTGACTGTGAAGCCGGCCTGTCTGGTAATGGTGCCGACTTTTCCAAGCTAGACGGTAGCCGCTGCTTATTCATTGATAGTGTCATCCACGAAGCTTACATAGATGCCAACGAAACCCGTACCGAAGCCGCTGCAGCCACTGCCGTTGCTATGGCCCGCACCACCTCTGTAGCCAACCGCTTACCACCTGTGGATTTTATTGCTGACCGACCCTTTATGGTGATTATTCGCGATGAGGTCAGTGGGGCAATTTTGTTTATGGGTCAGGTTGTTAGTCCGTAATCAAGCGTTTAGCCCTTCAAAAAAAGACATGAGATATCGTGACCCTTGCTTCATGTGTTGATGTGAAGCAAGGGTTGTTAAGGTACTTTGATATGAATTATTCGTCAAGCAAACTCGGTAGAGTAAGCGCGTGACCGCTTCATCTTCTACTAATACCAGTAACACACGCAATACAGCGCGCCTCCTGATTTCTTGTCCCGACAAACCCGGTATCGTTGCGGCGGTATCGCAGTTTTTGTACTCGCATGGAGCCAACGTGCTGGACTCGAGCCAACACTCAACCGACCCAACCGGCGGCACGTTTTTTATGCGCATGGCGTTTTATCTAGAGGATTTAGATGTCACCCGCACCCAGTTTGAACGGGCCTTTGCGGAGGTTGTGGCGAGGCCCTTTGCCATGAATTGGCGCGTGAGCTACGCAGATGTACCGCGCCGCATGGCACTGCTTGTGTCTAAATATGACCACTGTTTGTTAGAATTACTTTGGCGCTGGCGTAGTGGTGATGTAGGTAGTGATGTTGACCTCGAGATTCCCCTCGTCATCTCTAACCACGCTGACCTCGAGGGACTGTGCACCTCATTCGGCGTGCCGTTTAAGCACCTACCTGTCTCCAAAGACACCAAACCGCAACAAGAAGCTGACATGATTGCCTTACTCGATGACGTCCTAGACGAACAGGATTTTATTGTGCTGGCGCGTTACATGCAGATTCTATCACCCAGCTTTGTGGCACATTATCCCAACCGCATCATCAACATTCATCACTCGTTTTTGCCTGCGTTTATTGGCGCAAACCCCTACAAACATGCTTACCAGCGGGGCGTTAAGCTTATCGGGGCAACTGCCCACTATGTTACCGATGACCTTGATGAAGGGCCAATTATTGACCAAGACGTGGCCCGGGTCTCTCACCGTGATTCAGTCCAAGATCTGATACGTCTTGGCAGGGAGATCGAGCGCACCGTGCTAGCTAGGGCTGTAGACGCGCACGTGTCTGACCGAGTACTTGTTTACGGTAACAAGACAATTGTATTTTAAATACCCGAATGTAGTCACCTTGGAGGAATTGTGCTCGAGCTACCTTTTGTAGACCTCCGAGATCTTTTTTATCTTCTCACCGGACTTGCTTTTTTAGGTCTTTCGTTACAACCAGCGCTTTCGCGGCTTGCGCTGTTTAACTTACCAGCTATATACGTCGCTATCGGCGCGGGCAGCGTGCTTATTGGCTTACCGGTTATCGATCCGCTAGCAGGTGACCTTGCAGCTAAGGTCGTAGAGCATGGTGCAGAGCTGATTGTCATCATCTCGTTAGCAGGTACTGGGCTAGCTATCGACACACCCGAAAGTTGGCGCAACTGGCAACCCACGTGGCGCTTGCTCATCATCGCTATGCCCCTTGGTATTGTGTTACTGACAATCTTAGGAACGGAGGTATTGGGGTTATCGCTTAGTAGTGCTGTGTTGTTGGCCGCTGCACTGGCACCAACCGACCCTGTGCTAGCGCGTTCGGTGCAAGTGGGCCCGCCAGGTCATGATGAAGAGCCAACTCGTATTGCCCTTACCGCAGAAGCTGGCTTAAACGACGGCCTAGCGTTCCCTTTTATTTGGCTAGCTATTACCCTCGCGGGTTTGTCAGCAGCACCTAGTGACGATTGGGGCTGGCTTTGGTCATGGTTTAGTTTTGACCTTGTTTACCGCGTGGCCGTTGGCGTTGTTGTAGGACTGGTGTGCGGCAGAGCGATGTCCAAGTTGGTGTATAGCCGTTTTGGAGATGCCACTTATAATGCGCGCAATCCTACACTAACCGTTCTTGCCGGCACAGTTTTAGCGTATGGCGCAGCTGAAGCGCTCAATGCTTATGGGTTTTTAGCCGTGTTTATGTCCGCTCGAGCGGCCCGGGCGCGTTCACGTGGTCAAGACACCCAATCCTACGAACGGGAAGTTCATCACGGTGCAGAGCAGCTCGAGTCGATTCTGCTTGCCTTACTACTTTTATGGCTTGGTACGTTTATTGCTAGTGGACTGTGGCGCGAGTGGACTTGGCTAGACGTAGCTTATGCTGTACTCCTCATAGGTGTTGTTCGACCTGTTACG
The DNA here is from genome assembly GCA_964564405.1 of uncultured bacterium. Taxonomy (GTDB): domain Bacteria; phylum Deinococcota; class Deinococci; order Deinococcales; family Trueperaceae; genus JBCCBI01. The sequence goes on along the minus strand of CAZMCW010000011.1, from coordinate 11,134 downwards.
GCTTGGCTTGCCCTAGCTGGTATCAAGTGTTTGCGCACCGAGCGGTGGATGATTGCGTTTTTTGGTATTCGTGGTATGGGATCTATTTTTTATATTGCCTATGCTCAAAATCACGCTGAGTTTACAAATGTTGAGGCTGTGTGGCGTATTGCAGCGCTCACCATCTTGTTATCTATTGTGGTTCACGAATTTGCTGCTAAAGTAGCCCTTCCTGACCGTGAGCACGACGAAGGTGAATCACCGTAGACACAACATGTACAGCGGTTGTATCAAGATGCTGTAGATAAATAATGTCAATCAAAAAGAGGAAGAAAAGGCAAAAGAGGTGATTTCATCAGATGCACCTTGTGCCTACCTCAGCGCATGTACTCTCAATGTCGTGAGGTCGTCAACGTGGGGTTGTCGATGTGAGGGTGTCGATGTGGGGTTGTAGATGTGAGGTCGTCAATAGTGATACCCTTTCCGGTTATTTTGGTAACAAAGTAACCTGAGCGAGCAGAAACAGATACTAAGTCTAACTGGAACGTAACAAACTTTGTAAGAATTTATGGTGTGTTTTGTCGGACTTGGTATCAAGTATAGGTACTGTGAAGCTCAAAAGAAATGGCCTAGTAAACCTGTAATACAAGAAATTAGCATCTTAAGATAGCGATGATGCCACCACCGTACAGCAGCTAATGCTTTACTAGCTAATATTTTAGTATTTCAAGTGTTCTACCATCTTGTGATGGTGTCAACTCAACAGTCTACTTGCAAATTTGCAAACTTGATATAACCACACTCATATCTCTTGACATCAGTCACATCTACTGCTATACTCACTATCAGTTTGGTGTCTTGCGCACCTGTGTGTCAACTTTACTGCGTGGGTAATCTGGGTTATGCGTCCTAAGATGCTTTTGAATGATCTTGCTTGAGAATGTTTACCATCACATGGTTATTACCATGCTTGTTCGAAAAATCACCCTTGTCAATCTTGTAACTAGCATCTGAGTTGCTCGAGCCACCCCCACCTTTTGACGCAACACATCTGCCAAAGACATAATTTATGAAAAATACTTGCAAGTTACACCAAAAAATTGTGACTTGTACCTAACATCAAAAGGAGTTTAGCTATGGCTAAAGCAGTCGGTATCGACTTAGGAACAACTAACAGTGTTATCGCCATCATGGAAGGTGGCGAACCTAGCGTCCTCGTGAACAGCGAAGGCAACCGCACGACCCCGTCCGTTGTCGCTTTTAAAGACGGCAACCGCATGGTCGGACAAGTTGCTAAGCGGCAAGCTGTCCTCAACGCGCAAGGCACCTTGTTTGAAGTTAAACGCTACATGGGCCGCACTTGGGACGAAGTTAAGCAAGAAGCAGAACGTTCCCCTTACGAAGTGGTTCGCGGCGACGATGGCGGCGTGCGCTTTGTCGTCGGTGACAAAAAGTACACGCCAGAAGAAGTTTCAGCTATGGTGTTACGCAAACTGGTTGATGATGCGTCTTCCACCCTCGGTGAAAAAGTTACCAAAGCAGTTATCACCGTACCTGCTTACTTCAACAACTCCCAGCGTGAAGCCACCCAAAATGCTGGTAAAATTGCCGGTCTAGACGTGCTCCGTATTGTTAACGAGCCCACTGCAGCTGCGCTTGCGTACGGTCTAGACAAAAAAGGCAACGAAACTGTGCTTGTTTTTGACCTTGGTGGCGGTACTTTTGACGTATCCGTGCTGGAAGTAGGCGACGGTGTGTTTGAAGTGCGCTCAACATCTGGTGATACTCACTTGGGTGGTAGCGACTTTGACTACGCCATCGTAGAGTGGCTTGCCAAAGAATTCCAGCAAGAGTACAACGTGGATTTGCGTAAAGATAAGCAAGCGTTGCAACGCCTGATTGAAGCTGCTGAAAAAGCCAAAATTGAGCTCTCCAATCTGCCTGAAACAACCATCAGCTTGCCGTTCATTGCCATGGACCCAGCGAGCAATGCACCTCTTTACCTAGATAAAAAACTTTCTCGCAGCCAGTTTGAGTCTTTAATTGATCCTTTGCTTAAACGCGTGCGCGGTCCTGTAGAAGCTGCCTTGCGCGACGCTAAATTGAGCGCTAACGAAATTGATGAGGTCATTCTTGTCGGTGGCTCTACCAGAGTGCCTGCGGTTAAGAGCATCGTTAAAGACATGCTCAGTAAAGACCCCAACCAGTCAGTTAACCCAGACGAAGTTGTAGCCCTTGGTGCTGCTGTGCAAGCGGGCGTGCTCACAGGTGATGTTGATGACATCGTCCTCTTAGACGTTACCCCTTTGTCCCTTGGGGTAGAAACCAAAGGCGGTGTGTTCACTAGCTTGATTGACCGCAATACTACTGTGCCGGTGCGCAAGTCTGAAACGTTTACCACAGCTGAAAACAATCAGACTGGTGTGGAGGTACACGTCCTACAAGGTGAACGCTCCATGGCCAGTGACAACAAGTCATTAGGCCGCTTTAAGCTCGAGGGCATCCCTCCTATGCCAGCTGGTATGCCACAAGTTGAAATCACCTACGACATTGATGCTAACGGTATTTTGAACGTAACCGCCAAAGAAAAATCAACAGCTAAAGAAGCGTCCATTACCATTCAAAACACCACCACGCTCGATGACAGCGAAGTCGACCGCATGGTCAACGAAGCCCAAAACTTTGCCGAGCAAGACCGCGAAGCCCGCGAATACGCTGAAGTCAAAAACAACCTCGACAGCATGCGCATTCAAGCTCAAAATTCGCTGAACGAAGCAGATAGTGCCGATGACAGCGTCAAACAACCCCTCCAAGATGCTGTCAATGAAGTTGAACGCGCAATCAGCAACAACGACACCAAAGAGCGGCTCGAGCAACTCATGCAAACCCTCCAACAAGCGCTTATGGCTTTCCAGCAAGCTACTCAAGCTGCTGGTGCGCCAAGTGATGATGACGGTGGTAGTGGTGACGGTAGTGCACCTTCCGGTGATGACGAAGACGTCATTGACGCAGATTTCAAACCTGCTAGCTAAACACCTTTAGGGTAACGTAATGGGCTCGGTTTGAGGTTGCTTGATCTAAAGCTATGTGGCTTAAAGCTACTAGCGTGATAGTTAGTTTTTCCTACTATTATGCTAGTAGCTAACAAGTTAACAGCAAACCAAAAGCCCCTACATTAAGCGAGATATGTATGAATGATGACATACGCGACATGCCAAAGGATATACCCCCTTCTCAACACAATTCTGCATCTCAAAATGATTCTGCATCTCAACACAATTCTGCATCTCAAAATGACGCCACGTCTCAGAGTGATGGTGTGCGGCGTATTCCGGTGACAGATCTAGACGCGCCCACACCAGATGTGCCAGCACCAGACGCAATATCAGAAGTATCTCAACCAGAAACAGATGTGAATGAACCTATGACCTCAGATACATTGAATAGTGACGACAATTTAATAGATGACAGTACAGGGAAAGCCAGTTCAGCTGAGACTCAGGCTGGTGCTCGAGCAGCCAACGAAGATGCTGAGCAAACAGCACCCTCTCACGACACTCACGATGCATTTGCAGCTTTTGGTCAAGCTAGCTCAGCTGAGACTGAAATTGATATTTTGCGCGCTGAACTTGACCGCGCTCATGCTGAATTAGCTACGCTCAAAGCTAATCCAGCAGGTTTAGAAACCTTACAAGCTGAAAATAAGACGCTCAAAGACAAATTTTTACGGGCTCGAGCTGATCTCGAAAACTACCGCAGGCGGGCTGCGCAAGACGTAGAACGAGCTAGAAATAGTGGTGCTGATGGCATCGTTTTAGCTGTACTACCTGTTTACGATGATCTAGGGCGAGCACTTGAAGCAGCAACAGCTGACCCCAGCACGCTCATTCCAGGTATTGAGGCTGTCCGTAGTAGCCTCAAGCGAAATTTGACTGCTCAGGGCATCGAAGCTACAGGTGATGTTGGTGAGAAGTTTGACCCTACTTACCATGAAGCACTTACCAGTATGCCAGCTCCTGAAGACGAGCTTAAAGGCACCATCGCCCAAGTTTTTCAAGCGGGGTTTGTCAAAGACGAACGGCTCATTCGCCCCGCCCAAGTCGTTGTGTACCAAGACGATTAACCTGACCTTGAGTTATGCGTAGGCTGTTTATAAAGTTGTTTTGAGACGGATTTTTCGAGCATTATACAAAGACAGATTTGCGCTAATCTGATAGTTCGCTTCAATGTACATTGCCGTCTTGAGCGGTATTATAGCGTTTCCAAAAGTGACTGCCACAGGCCGTTGCGCGTGCGACCTAGGGGAGTAGAAACCGGACTACTCAGTATGGGGGGACTAATCTTAGAACTGCTATTAGTACTACATTTTGCCAACAATACTTGAACCCTACTCAAAATCCCACAAAGGAGGTAAGGGTGGCAGCATATAAGGATTATTACAACACACTCGGCGTGTCAAAGACGGCTAATCAACAAGAGATTCGCGCTGCATTTCGCAAACTTGCAGCTAAGCACCACCCTGACCGCAACCCAGACGATCCTAGTGCCGAGGAAAAGTTCAAAGAGATCAACGAAGCGTATACCGTGCTTTCCGACGATGAAAAACGCAGTATGTATGACCGCTTTGGTACTACAGAGGGTATTCCGGCAGGTTTCCCCGGTGGCTTTAGTGGCGCTGGTAGTGGCGATTTTAGCGACTTTTTTCAGTCACTTTTTGGTGCTGGTGGGTTTAATGGTGGTGGCTTTAATGGCGGTAATCCTTTTGAAGGATTTCAAACGAATAGCCGCAGTAGCCGCCCTAGCGATGTGCGGGGTAATTTGAATATTAGCCTCGAGCAAGCTTTTTACGGTACTACCACGATGATTGCTGTGGATGGCAAACGCATTGAAGTGAGCGTTCCCAAAGGTGTTAAAGATGGAGCCAAACTGCGCTTGCGCGGTCAAGCACCTAGCGGTGGTGACATCTACCTGACGGTCCAGTTAGATTCACACAGTATCTTCAGCTTAGAAAACGATAACGTGCGCGTAAGTATTGATGTCCCTGACTACCTTGCAGCTCTTGGTGGTAGTGTCCGCGTGCCTACGCTCGAGGGCGACGTGGATATGACGTTGCCCCCTCAAACCCAGGCTGGACGTACCCTGCGGTTGCGCGGACAAGGCTGGTACAAACGCGACGGCAGTCGGGGAGATGAACTTGCTGAAGTGCGCATAGTTATTCCAGACGACCTCTCTGATGAACAACATCAACTGTACACAAAATTACGTGAACTTGCTGAGTCGCCAGCCGTTATAAGCTAGCCTCGAGGCATAGTTTGTAGATGATTAACGCAATAAAAGCGCTACTTTAAAGTAGCGCTTTTTCTTTGATCTAGCACGAGCAGATCATTTTATGGCGGTGATATTCTTCCCGTCTAACACAGGATATCTCTGTCAAACTTAAAACGTTGAAGACACGTTCCTTGATCACCTAATATTATTACAGATACACATTGTAGTGACAAAGAAGTGACAAGATTTCAGGATTTTTGTCACATCAAATCGTTTTATCGTGATAAACTCACCCCGAGCTTAGCCTCAGTGAAGGTACAAGGGGTTCTAATCAGGTAGCATGTTAGGCCCTTTAATTAGTTCATCAGATATGTTACACAAGTTCCGATTGGATACTTTGTAAACCTTGCGAACTTTACTTTGTCCGCATCGGAAAAGGTAGCTATTTCTGACCTTTCTAGGTTGGTTAGCTCATAAAGAAATTAACCGAAGAGATATTGCTCAAAAACGCATTAAGTTACACATTTAATATATTAATAATGAAGAGGCTTAGATAGTAGCTGTACTGGTAAGTAAAAAGTTTTATGGTCACACTCAAGACATTTATATTGGGGCTAATTTGGTATTTATCATAGCGTTTCCACGAGTAACTGCGCGTTTCCACTAGTAACTGCCACAGGCAATTGTGCGTGCGACCTAAGGGAGTAGAAATCGACCCACTTGGTTTGGGGTAACTAATCCTAGAAATGCTACCACTATTATACCTTCAAAATGAAATCTTTACCAATAAGTATGCATGCACAAAATTCAATCAAATAATTTTCACAGACTTGACACTAAGGTCGTTTACTATGCGCCATATGCGACAACTTACAACTTTGATTCGTCATACCTGCTTCATGATGTATAGACCAAGCAATATCCATATTTTTTTATTTTTTTGCTTAACACTGATTAGTGTGCTTGTTCATCCTCAGTTTGTTGTTGCTCAAGTGGAACCTGTAGTACCTACAAATGCTGACCCTAACCCTGAAGACGCAGTAGTCCAACTTATTATTTCTGATGGATTGGTTGCGTTTTATCCGTTTAATGGTGACGCGCGTGATGCTAGCGGTCAGGGCAACGACGGTCAAGTGAATGGTGCTAGCCTCATACCTGACCGCTTCGGTAGGCCAGATAGCGCCTATTTGTTTGATGGTGAAGACGACAATATTGTGGTCGACAACAGCCCTTCACTGAATATGGCTGTCAACAATCAGATTTCGGTGACAGCTTGGGTAAGCCCACAAGACCTCGAGACTGACCGTTTTTCGCATATTATCCGCAAAGCGTCTGGGCGTTTTGGGTCAGGTTACTTATTTGCGTTCCAAAACCGGGGGCGTGAACTATCTTTAGGCATCAATAACTCAGCAGGTGAGGAAAGCAACACATCCATTGAACCTAGCTACTTTGCCAGAGGCACTTGGCATTTTGTTGCAGGTACTTACGATGGACGCGCGTTTCGTATCTATGTAGACGGCCGTCTTATTGGTACACAGCCACTTATGCAGACTATTAATCCTAACCAAGACGATCCTTTGTTTATAGGCAGTTACTGGCGCGGACAATATTTTCAAGGTGGCATTGACGACGTACGCCTCTACAACAGAGCGCTTACAACTTCAGAGATTGAACGGTTGTACCAACAAGAACATGTTGGTGTACCACTCACATCTGAACCCACTGCGCCAACTGCAGCCCCTGTAACAGATGCTCCTAGCGTAGAACTACCCAGCACAGAATTACCGGGTAGTGACTTACCTAGCCCACCGCCACCCAACCAAACACCGCTTCCACCTGCTGAACCCCTGACGACACCACCTGCGGTTGTTGCACCTGTAAGTGGTGACATTATAGATGTGTTACCAAGTACTGCCCCTGAACTTATGCCGCGCGAGCTACCTTCACCAGCACCGCCACCTCCTGCTGCACCTGCTACACCTGTAGACACACCTACTGCAGCTGACACTATGCCAGCACCTAGTGTTGCACCAGACAGCCCATCAAATATTCCCGCACCTACAGCACCCGCGCTTGTTGACCCACCTGTTGAAACGCCACCCCCTGAACCTTCGGTGGTAATTCCACCTGAATTACCGCAACCAGCAGAACCCGAAACATCACCTGCTGGACGTATTGTTTTGCCACCTGCGCTCACCCCAAATGTTTGTCAGGTCCAAGTTGCCAACTATTTTGCAGATAGTCGCCGGCTGGTTATTCCAGCTTTACAAATTGGGCTTTTGGACGCGCTCACCCGCGAACCTACTGGCGAGCTTGCTACCTTTGCAGTGACCCTAACCCACGAACCAGAGGGGACGGTGTTTACGATTACAACTAGCAGCGTGTCACTCCTTGAAGAATCTGAGGTTGAGTTTGCTTGCCGTGCAACCTATGACGGTAGACGCATTCGTATTCCTCTGTTAGACGCAGATGCATATATTGAGTCTTTACCTGGTGTGCGGCTACCTGCACCAAGGCAACGGCTCGAGCTTGTCTTGGTGCAAAACGGTGAACAAGAACGCGCCTTTGAGGTTGAAAGTTTTGAACTGCGTTAAGCTTGGTGATGTTTGGACCCGTACAACATAACTATGGACTAAAATCTTATTCGTCTTTCTATATCCGTTAACGCTTTGAGGAATCAGACCAAGTGTCTCCATAATAACTTTGCGAAATGGAACGTGAGTGAATCATGTTCCTTAACCGCCACCGCTATCCGTATCTGTAAGATACAGATAGGAGATACTTAATCCTGTTCAAGCACCACGTAAACCCCTGAGGACTTTGTGCCGTCTCCACCTATGCTGTAGCTATTTATACATGTTCCACGTGAATCAATTCCTCAACTAACTAACTCAAAAGGGGTCAGCCACCCTACGCAGTATCAACACTAGCTAGCGGGTAGAGTGTACTACACGTGCTGACCTATTCCCAATCAAACACAACACCCATTGCAGCAGACCGGTCTGTCGTCAACATGCCGTACGCTTCACGCGCTTGACTAGGCGTGTAGCGGTGCGAAATAAGGTCGTTGACCCGCATGTCTACACGCGCTAGGTAGCTGTAAAAAAGCTGGGTCATGGTTAGGTGATTCCAGTAGATGTCCGGGGTATGTTTGCGCGAAAAGTGAATATCGTGAGCGCCGACAATCGTAAGCCCTTGCTTGATAACCTCGTGCGTGAGACGTTGTTCGGAAGGGGTGCCCGTATCCCCTAGAACTACAAGTTTGCCAAACTTACGTAAGAGCTTTTGGGCGTGGGCAAAGACAGGTGCGTAACCAGTAATGTCGTAGACAACATCTGCACCACTACCGGTAAGTTCCCAAATAGTGTCTCGTGCTGCTTCGACACCCATAGCGAGCGTTGTTGTGGCACCGTGAGCTGCTGCTAGCTCGAGCCGCTTCTTACTTAAGTCAACGGCAATAATCTGCCGCGCGCCCATAAGCCGCAGGTACTGGACAACAAGTTGCCCCAAAAGCCCTACCCCAATTACAACAACCGCATCACCA
>CAZMCW010000011.1:0-2333 GCA_964564405.1 uncultured bacterium | reverse complement strand
GGGTGATGTTGGCAAGTCCAAACCAAGTTGCATCTTCGTCAGAGACGCTGTCGGGAATCAAGACAAGTTCATCTTCTTTTACAACCACATATTGATGGTGAGGCTTGCGTGCCGCAACGCGGTCACCAATGTTGATGCTGGTGACTCGAGCACCCTTCTCAACCACAACCCCGCTCAAACTATAGCCGGGTGCAAATGGATATTTAACCCAGTTGTCCCAGCCTGTACCTGGCTCAAAACGGCGTTCTAAGCAAATTGTCTCGGTACCGGTGCTGATGAGCGTCTTTTTAGTAGCGATGACGACCTCGTATGGACCGGCACGGCGCACGTCTTCGCTGCGGATGTCAATCTGGTTTTTACCTACAAAGTAGATGTTGTCTGACCGCACTAGCTTGCTCCTTGCTAAGTAATACCAAGGTGATTTTTGCGTGGCACATCACACTTCGTGAACACGAGCGATTTTGATGTCGCTTTGCGGCATCAAAACAACACTTTAGTATTAGGTGCTTATGAGAAACACGCGTATCCTTCAACACGCTTTTTACATTTTGGTGTCTTTTCAACGCGCGTCAATTGGCGTAAAGGTTTTATTGCGTTCGCCTTCATAGACAAGGCGGGGGCGCATAATTTTGTTGTTGGCGTATTGCTCAATCAAGTGCGCCATCCATCCAGACACTCGAGCAACCGCAAAAATTGGCGTGTACATATCGCCTGGAAAGCCCAACATGCGGTAGACACTAGCGCTAAAAAAGTCTACGTTGGGTTTAACTTCGCGGCCTTTGGCTTCCATTTCGCGGTCCATGACCCGTTCCATCTCGAGGCTCATCTCAAACCACTTGCTTTCGCCAGATTCTTCGCTAAGTTCTTCGGCCACGTGTCGCAAAATAACAGCCCTAGGATCAAGCACTTTATACACGCGGTGCCCAAACCCCATCACCCGGCCGTGAGGTTTGGCAAGTTGCGTAAGGACATAATCTTCGACACCCTCTTTACTGCCAATTTCTTCGAGTGCGTGCATCACTGCGGTGTTGGCACCCCCGTGTAAAGGTCCTTTAAGGCTGGCCATGGCTGCGGTGATAGCGCTGTAAACATCTGTTAAAGATGAAGCCGCTGCCCTCGCCGTAAACGTGCTCGCGTTCGACCCGTGCTCAGCATGGAGTACAAGCGCCACATCCATTACCCGGACGGCAGCGTCGCTAGGTGCGTCGCCGGTGAGCATGTACAAAAAGTTAGCCGCAATGCCTAAACTTGAGTCAGGTGCAACTGGGTCTTGACCGTTACGAATGCGTTGATAGGCTGCGGTGATGGTGGGAAACTGCGCCACAAGTTTAATGCCAATAGCTTTAACGCTCTCAACAGAAGTATCTTCTGAGTGGTCATCAAACGTTGCGAGCACTGACAACGCGCTGCGAATGGCATGCATCGGTTGGGTATCTTTAGGCACGCTGCGCAGTAGGTCGTAGACAGCTTCTGGTACGCTATAATTGCTAGCAAGTGTAGTTTTGAAGTCAGCTAGCTCAGCTTGTGTTGGCAGTTCACCGTGCCACAATAGCCACACCACTTCTTCATAAGTTGCTTTATCCGCTAACTCATGAATGTTATAACCGCTGTAAATTAACTCGCCTTGTTGCCCGTCGATGCTACAAATGTGGGTGGTGTCAATATGAACACCTTCTAAACCGCGAAAAATCTCCATGAATCCTCCTTTGATTTATTCGTAAAGCATGAACACTGCACCAGTACAGCCTCAGCACACGGACTGTTATGAAGGGTAAAAATACCGTGTGTGGGACTGTGAAGCAGGTTTGTCATGTTTCATGTGCCCTGTTAGGGACGTTGTTGCGTGTGAGGGTTGGCCCAAGTGCCTACTATAAGTTTGCCTTCACACAAACGCGTGTACATCGTTATAAGCTTCTTTTACACGTCATTATACCAAGCTTTGCAGGACAAACATTGGCTAGCACGTTAAATTGTTTAGCCAGCTTTGCCTTGCAAACGCCCTAAGACTTCATATTTCCACTTATGCTTACCAAGCACCACGTCGTACAATGAACACATTAAGACCGGTACGTGTTAGCTGCTCTAGTTGTTAATTTGCTTGTTATACCAAGTCCGACAAAACACGCGATAAACTCCAGTAGGGTTCATCACGTTCCAGTCGAACTTGGTATTGGTTTCTGCTCGCTCTGCTCCGGTTACTTTGTTACCAAAATAACCGGAAAGGGTATTAATAAGGAGACACTTGTGAACAAATTTCCCACGCTCGCCCTGTTATTGGTCGCTTACAACGCGGTTGTATTGGCGCTACCCAACTTTGATTTGACGACATCTTT
>CAZMCW010000010.1:5124-27437 GCA_964564405.1 uncultured bacterium | reverse complement strand
TTGTATCCGCTTTTGGTGCATGTGTATTACTTTGCGGGGAGTTATGTGGCGGCGGTGGACGACAAGGTGACGCGGCTCGAGCAGGTTTTAGCGTTATAGCTCAAAGAAGTGCCACATGGGTAACCTCGTAACCGTGTGCCTCGAGGCTTTCTTGGAGCAATTGCACGTGTTTGGGTGAGGCATCTGCGGGCCTACCATCAAGAATAAGTGTCTTCATGGTAGGCCTCCTTCCTAACGAGTAGGTGAAGACGGCCTCGAGCAACCCTTAACGATGTTAGTAATGTTTGTGTTGAGGCTTGAGCAACGTCATAGACGGCATAATTGCAAACTGCAAGACAAACTATAAAACGCTATATATCTAGCTTAGAGAGCCTGTTCATACATACCTAGTTATATATGTCCTGAGCAGGTGTGAGTACTGCTGAAAGGGCTGCCAGCTAGCTCACTTACAAGATGATGACGTTCACCTATAGCGCGTGAGGCAGCTTACGCGGTAGCATCAGGAGATGATTCTAGGGTTGTACGCAAATGAGCGGGGAAGCAGCGCAGCGGTTATTGATAGCAGCGGGCAGTTATACGGTGATGCTAGAGCGGCTGGCTTTGTCTGGGGTGAACACGACGACAAGCGCCTTAAACAAACCCTACGGCGTTTAGCTGACCGTGCCCGCAACCGTGCGCAGGTGCGTCGTATGGGGATTGAGGCAGTTTGTGTGTGCTTGCAAGGTGTCAAAGAAGATGCTGAACTAGCCCGGCTCGAGGCCCTTATCAAAGAAGCTCAACTTGCACCTGTGCTCAGGGCAACGTCTGACCTTGCTGCCCTTCACATGGCGGCGTTTACAGGCCGGCCTGGCGTGGTTATTGAAGCAGACCAACGCTTACGCGTTTACGCAGACAGTGGTGACGGTCATCCTGTTTACGTTGAGCAAACCGCAGGCAGCGCCTATAGCCTCGGACGAGACGCTTTACAAGCTGCAACGGACGCCCTCGACGGTGTTGGCGAAGCCACGCTTTTCTCAGAAGATGTGGCCAGAATGTACGCGGTGATGAGCAGTGCGGACATGTTCGGCTACATGTATACAACCGGTATTTCGCCTAAAGATACCGTGGATATGGTGCCAGATGTGATCCGCTGTAGTAACCGGGGCGATACGGTCATGAACCGTTTAGTTGAATACACCTTGCGTGACACCATGAAAGCACTAGAAATAGCCTTGGGGCGCACTGAGATGCCGCAGCCGCTCGAGCTGGGCCTCTTTGGTCGGCTTTTTAGCGAGCGAGATACCCAAAGACTCATGCGCCGCAACTTGCTGCGCAAACTCCCTAACAGCCGCTTAGCAAGCGTTGATTTAGACCCTGATTTGGGGGCCTGTTTGTTGGGGCTCGAGCTACTTGAAGACAACGTGGGACTAGCCGCGTCAGTTTTACGTCAGCAACGCAAGCCGAGTTAGGTTGTAAGTTGGAAAGATGAGCAACTGTATGAGGTGCCAGTACAACTTATTGATCTTGAACGCTGTGCCTAGAGAAGGGGAGAAAGGGGGATGGGGAGATTTTATCAGATACACCCTAGGCTCACAGCAAGGTATATTTCACGACATCGTTGTGCTGCTAAAGCGTTGTGCTGATTGATGGATATAAGAGATATGTTTGCTACAATTAGCTGTCAACTCAAAAAACTTAGTGTCAACTGGCTAAGGTTGTGACAACTGTTTCAGAAACGCCTTGCGCAACCATCAACGCTTCGGAGTAGCGCATACGGGTAGGGCCGAGTAGCAGCAGCTCACCTTGATTTGTGCCCAAGCTGAAACGGGCTTTGACCAGCCCAAAGGCCTCTTCTAGCACTATGGCAAGGGCGTGTTCAAGGTCACTGGTGTGAATTTCTTGCGTTTGTGAAGGGCGTGCTTCGGTAGGTTGCTCGAGCCGTTCAAAAGCTGCTCGCACAAACCCGGGGTCGCTAGACTCAGGTTCATCCAGCAAATTTTTAAGCCCCTCGGTAAACATACGCGGCGGGTGCATAAGTGACCAATTTTTAGCCAGTGCGCGGAAGGTACGGGCAACCTCGTCTTCAGCACGGCTAGCAATGTCTTCCAGAGCTACTGGCATTTCGGCTTCGCGCAATGCTCGGTCGGTTGGCGTTGGGTCAAGGTCTAGCATCACTTGGCGAATGAGCCCGGTTTCTAGCACGGCCACAGCTAGTAGACGTGTACTAGACAAAGCAGACAGATGTACCTCGAGCGTCAGCAAGCTGTCATCTGTAGGCAAGCTCACCAGCACTGCATAACCAGAAAGTTGCGCACTCAAGCTGGCGACTTGTTGCCACAAAGCCTCACCGCGAACAGCTTGTAGGTGCGACAGAATATATTGTTTTTGGGCTTTGGGAAGGCGCTTGGGTGGGATCGATTTACGCGCGTAGACGCGGTAGCCTTTTAAGGTGGGCAAGCGTCCTGCTGAGGTGTGGGGCTGGTGTAAGTAGCCTTGTTGCTCGAGGCTGGCCAGTTCACTGCGTACCGTGGCACTACTGACACCAAGGTGCTTGGCAATCACCGCCGACGGTACCGCCTGCGCAGAGTCGATGTGCGAGCGAATCACCATATCGAGGATACGTGCCTTGCGTTCTTCCATAGTCTGTTGAGTATATCATGACTCGGCTGGATATTTATTGAAACTTAGTGCAACCTAATTAAGATATGAAGATACAAGCACTTTGAACACAAAATCAGTATCTACACAATGATGTGAAATCTTAACCGCCTGCAAGCTCCACAACAACCTCAAATTGGTCTTTGCTAATGGGAACAACACTGAGGCGGTTGCCGCGTTTGACCAGTGGCATCTCGGCGAGTCGCGCGTCTTCTTTAAGAGTATTTAACGGCACGTAGACACTAAACTTGCGCACGGCTTGAACATCTACTAACATCCAACGCGGTTTATCTGCAGTTGCTTTGGGGTCAAAGTAGTTACTGTCTTCTGCAAACTGAGTGGCGTCTGGATAAGCTGCGGAAGCAACCCTGGCAAGCCCCACGATGCCCGGCGGGTTGCAGTTGGAATGGTAGATAAGTACAGGGTCATCAACTTGCATAGTGTCACGCATAAAGTTGCGTGCTTGGTAGTTGCGCACGCCGTCCCAAGGGGTGGTTTGCTCGGGTTCAGCGAGCATATCGTCAAAGCTGTAAACGTCTGGCTCGGTTTTGAGCAGCCAAGCATAAGGCTTAGCAGTTGCCTCTGAAGATGTCGTAGAGGATTTAGTCATAAACGTTATTTTAGGTGATGCTAAGAACAATGTGGTTGCTGGAGAAAGTAACGCAGCTTGTCAAAAGTGTGTTAGGCATCAAGCGTTCACGAGCAGGTTTGCAAGATGCTGTTATAGCTTGCTGCTGTGTCATGTCGTGCGCAAATAAGGGAGAAGTAGGAGAACGGGGAAAGGGAGATGCCATCAGGTAGTGTGGACCTATCACATCATCAGCTAGTTGCTACAGGTTTATGATGTGTGCGTCGCACGAACATATTTATCAATTGGAGATGGTATTTACGCTGCTTGCAAGGCTCGAGCCACCTCCAAAAGTCCCTCAAACGCAAGCTGAGGCTTGTGAACGTCAACGTTTGCACACAAAGGTGCTATGAGGTTACTGGTGCCACCCGTAGCAATGACGTAACACGAGGCATCGTCAATGGATGAGGCATCATCATGTAACGTTGTACGGCTGAGGTCAGCTTGAACGCGGTCAATCATACCATCAACTAAACTTGCATAGGCGAGCACTAGGCCGGCCTGAAGAGCAGTTATGGTGTCGTGTCCAAGCGGCGCATCAGGAGCTTCCAAGGGAACACGCGGTAGTGCTGGTGCTTTGAGCAAAAGTGCGTCCTGCATGGCATCTAGTCCAGGTGTAATCGCGACGCCTTCAAATGTGTTAGGCAATGTGACCAAGTTAAAGGTTGTAGCACTGCCCATGTCGATAATGAGGCGGTGCTTGGCGTGATGCACGTCCTTATGTGGAAGATGAAGCGCGGCAACTGCTGCTACCAACAAGTCTGAGCCAACTTCATGATGATTGGTCGCGTCAAAATGAAGCAAGCCGAGATCAATCATAAGCTGACTGGTGACTTGCACAACCTCACGCCCAGTTACTTCGTTTAGAGCGGGGACTAAAGCTTTTGTAACCGGTGCAACGACCGAAGCAAGAACAACCTGTTGAATGTCGGTAACGTGGATGTCCTCGAGCCACGCGCTTACTAAGCTGATGTAGTCGTGGCTCGAGCGTGCCTCTCGACTACTCGTGTGCCACAAGTGAACGAGCGATGTACCCTGATACAACGCAAGTTTGATGTTCGTGTTGCCAACATCAACAAGGAGTGAGTGTGACATAGCCTCAGCAATATAACCTAAGCCTAATTATTCACTTAATCACATCTGACATGTACGACAGCGTTTGTGCGGTGTTACTGAAGTCAGCTGATGTTACTGAAGTCGGGTATTGAGGTCATCCTGAGTTAGTCATTTAAGTGATGCGTATCGTTAACACGCACGATTTTCATGCGTCTATTTGTATGGCGCAATATGGTGATGCTAGTGTTATCGACATCGAACCACCAACTATCTGGGTGAGGCATAGGTGCGTTCATCACCCATAAAAGTGTGTTGCGAATCACGCCACCGTGGCAAAAAATGGCGAGTTTACCCTGCTTGGGTAGATCACTAAAAAAGTCGGCAATACGTACCCGCACATCGGCGTTGGACTCACCGCCGGGCAGTCGGTAGGTGTCAATAGCATCTCGGCGGGCTTGCATCATCGCGGCATCTTCACCCTCGAGGTTGTCCCAAGGTATATTTTCAAAGCGCCCAAACGAAATTTCACGAATGCGCTGGTCAAGCTGAATCTCAGCCTTGGGCAGTGCTAGTTTGGCGGTGTTGTGAGCGCGTTGTAAGTCAGATGAATAGACGGCATCGAACTGTTCATGAGCCAACCGGGGAGCAAGTTTGTTGGCCTGGGAAAGTCCTAACTCGTTAAGGGGTGCATCTGTTTGACCTTGAATAATGCCGTGTCTGTTGCCAGGGGTTTCGCCGTGACGAATGAGCCACAGCTCGAGCATGTCTGATGTAATATCCATAGGCTCCTAGCCTACCTGATGATTGTCGCTCGTATGTCATCGTCAGTGGGCTCGAGAGGGGTCTCATCTTGGGTTACATGTGAACCAAATTGAAGTCAAGTCAGGTCGGCGAGATGCAACATAGTTTGAATATATACACAATGTTCGGATGGATTGACTTAGGTATTAGATAGACTAAAAACGCAAAATTAGTCGTACAGCTATACGCGAGAATCCAGTCCGGAGGCAATTGTACGGCAGCAACCGTAACTTGGTCTGCATTCGTATTAGAATACAAAAAAGCGCCTTGACGTGTAATCTTTTGCATGCTAGCATCGACTGCATTCACAGATGAACGAATACCGATGAACGAATACCAAGGCGTTGTAATTGTTGTAATTAAAGTGGGTCCCTGGGTAATTGAGGCCGGTTCGTAATTGAGGCGGGTTCCTAGTGTCTTGGAGTGCTAGTCTAGCGCCTGACGAACACTGTTAAGTTTCAGTAACGGTTTCCGGATAGCTTTTCAGGTGAGTTGCCGAAAACTTAGTTAAAGTGTTAGTTTTATGATAAAAATAGTAATAACTATTACGTTTATATGTGTCTAATACCTGCGTGTCACCAAGGTACGCGTGCTACTGGTGCGTAACTGCTAGCCATGCAAGTGTAGCCAAAGACTTGTATAGTTACGCAGCCCGGTGTAGGCTTGCAAGGCTCAATATGATGAACGCGTGAGCAACGACGCAGCAAGTAACTAACAATTAAGGTAAGCGAGGTTTGGCATGTCAACCATCAACAAAGTTGTACTAGCCTATTCGGGCGGGCTAGATACATCGGTCATTTTGCATTGGATTAAAACCCATTACAACGCTGAGGTCATCACCTTTACAGCAGACATAGGTCAAGGCGAAGAAGTTGAGCAAGCGCGCCAAAAAGCGTTGCAAACAGGTGCGCTTAAAGCTTATGCAGATGACCTGCGTGACGCGTTTGTCAGTGATTTTGTGTTTCCGGTGTTGCGGTCGGGGGCAATTTATGAAGGTTATTACCTCATGGGAACCTCGTTTGCACGCCCGCTTATTGCCCAGCGGATGGTAGAAATTGCCGCGCTCGAGGGCGCAGATGCAGTTGCTCACGGCGCTACGGGTAAAGGTAATGATCAAGTGCGTTTTGAACTTTCTAGCTACGCACTTAACCCAGACATTCACGTGATTGCCCCGTGGCGCGAGTGGTCCCTGAAGGGCCGTGAAGACTGTATTGCTTACGCCAAAGAACACGGCATTGCCGTACCTGTAACCAAAGAAAAACCTTACTCAACAGACGCCAACCTCTATCACATCAGCTATGAAGGTGGCGTGTTAGAAGATCCGTGGGCGCAAGCGCCTAGCAATATGTGGACGCTCACCGTCGACCCAGAAGACGCCCCCAATACGCCAGAAATTGTTGAGGTTAGTTTTGAAGCGGGCACGCCCGTTGCCATTAACGGTGTGTCAATGAGTCCGGTGGAACTGCTCGAGAGCGCTAATCAACTTGCAGGTAAACACGGGATTGGCCGCATTGACATTGTGGAAAATCGTTTCGTAGGCATGAAGTCACGTGGATGTTATGAAACGCCGGGCGGCACGCTACTCTTTCACGCGCACAAAGCAGTTGAATCGCTCACCCTTGACAGGCAAGTTTTGCAACTTCGTGACGAACTTGTTCCCAAATACGCTAACGCCATCTACAACGGGTTTTGGTTTGCGCCAGAACGTGAAGCCATGCAGCGTTTATTCGACGACATGCAGCGCCCTGTGACGGGTGTCGCCAAGTTAAAACTCTACAAAGGCAACATCATGTTATTGGGCCGTCAGTCTCCCAACAGCCTCTACCGTCAAGACGTGGTCACCTTTGAAGAAGATGACGTGTACAACCAAGCAGATGCCGACGGGTTTATCAAGCTCAACGCGTTGCGGTTGCGCATTATGCGGCAACTCGAGACCAATCCACCAAAACTAGCTGAACCCATAACTCAAAAATAACCTACTACAAACGCTCAAGATGAACGTCCAAAGCCTGTATCTAAGCCCTATTATCTAAACTACACCGTCTAGCCCTATTATCTAAACTACACCGTCTAAACTTCACATCCAAATCGCGCCGTCTAAATCATGTCTAGCAAGCACGTTAACCTAAAACATACCGCAAGCTATTAAGTTTAAATTGAAGGTCGGGAAGGAGCAGGATTGCCAACGTGAGTGACAGTCTGGGAAACAATTCAAACAATCCTAAGGCAACATCAACAGGCCAGCATAGTTACGAGGCAGCCCGGTTACACTTGGCTGAAATTGTAGACGCCCACACGCTTTGTGATTTTTACAACCATGTTGAGCCTAACGCCGGTGAAACTGAAACGAGTATGCGTAAGTGGCTTGAGGGTGGCGGTGCGCTTGTCGTTGAAAACGATGACGGCAGCATTGTCAGCGTCTTGCGTTGGCGCGAATGCACAGATGGTTGGCAGCTCGATCACATTGTGACGTCAGATGAGTATCACAACCGAGGTTACGGACGCTGGCTCATGACAAAAGTGGAAGCGCTTGCCATCCAAAGTAATATTGCAACCTTGCACGTTGCCCTACCTAAAGAGCAGTATGACCTCGAGCCCTATTACCAGCGTATGGGGTACGCACGCGATGATGGCACAAACGAAGTAACCCTGTCCAAGCACGTTGGCGGTACTTGGCAATATCATTGATAGCAATAATCACTGATAGCAGTATCACTAGCCGTCTTATTTAGGTACGCAGCATGACAAGATACTAGCGTCAAGCGTTTTGATATGGGATTTTGGGTATGTTCGAGAAAAGCTCGAGCATACCTTTTCTAGTTCGTCATGAAGTGTTTCCATCACGTAGCAAAGACCTAAAGTTTCTCAGTGATGCATCTCAAAGTCGTCACCTAGATGAAGACAGTTAAATTCAGCAATTCTAACGAGTACTACGAGGATTTTATGACTAAAGATACAAACATACCTTTACAATCTGCTGATTCAATCCAGCCTCCTACAGCAGCGTCCAAAAAACGTATATGGGGCGGGCGCTTTGGTGAAGCCACCGACGACCTTGTGGAACGCTTTAACGCTTCTATCGACGTAGATCAAAAGATGGCGCTTGAAGACATTGCCGGGTCGGTTGCCCACGCCACCATGCTAGCTGAGGTAGAAATTTTGACCGAGGCTGAGCCATTATTGACGGCCTCCATACAATTCGTGTAGAAATTGTCGCGGGTGAATTTACCTGGCAAGTTGCCCTTGAAGACGTTCATATGAACATTGAGCGAGCGCTGACCGACAAAATTGGTGCACTCGGTGGCAAGTTACACACTGCCAGAAGTCGCAACGACCAAGTGGCGACGGATTTTCGGCTTTACTTGCGGGGTCAGACCGAGGGTATTGTGGGCTTGCTCGAGCACCTTTGCTACGTCCTCGTAGACGTTGCAGAACGTCACATCGACGTGATTATGCCCGGCTACACGCATTTGCAGGTGGCGCAGCCGATCTTATTTGCCCATCACTTACTGGCTTACGTGGAAATGTTCCAGCGAGACGCAGCCCGCTTTAAGGATAGTTATGCTCGCTTAAATGTGTCACCTTTGGGTGCTGGGGCGCTGGCGGGTACGGGATTTCCAATTGACCGGGCACGCACAGCAGAACTTTTGGAATTTACTGATGTGGCACACAACTCGCTAGATGCTGTGTCAGACAGAGATTTTGCCGTGGAGTTTTTGAGTGCAAGTAGCATCGCTATGATGCACCTCTCGCGCCTCAGCGAGGAACTCATCTTGTGGTCCAGTCAAGAATTTGGCTTTGTCACCTTGCCAGATAGCCACACAACCGGCAGCAGCATCATGCCGCAAAAGAAAAACCCAGATGTGTGCGAGTTAGTGCGTGGGCAAACTGGGCGTGTGTATGGCAATTTAATGGGCTTACTCACCGTCATGAAAGGCTTACCGCTGGCTTACAACAAAGACATGCAAGAAGACAAAGAAGGTGCTATGGATAGTGCGGCGACCTTGCAGGTGGCCTTGCAACTTTACATTGACATGCTACCCAAAATGACAGTGCACAGCGCACGTACGCGACATGCTGCTGGCAGAGCGTTTAGCAACGCGACTGACCTAGCAGATTATCTAGCCAAGCGCGGTCTACCGTTTCGTGAGGCCCATGAAGTTGTTGGTAACTTGGTAGCACGCTGTTTAAGTGAGAACAAAGATTTGCACGAGTTATCTCTCGAGGCTATGCAAAACGCGTCTGAGCTTATCGCTGAGGATGTTTACGAGGTGCTCGAGCTTAGTTCTGTCGTTAACGCCCGCAGTAGCTACGGGGGCACAGCAACCGACCAAGTGACGCAGCAACTTGCTCGTCTCAAGGCTCTTTTTGCTACTCAAGACTCCCATGAGGATGCTCAATTATGACCAGCCTTGCGCCTGAACGCCGCATTGAGGGCACGCAGATTCAGGTACGTCCAGCAACTGCTAGCGACGTGCCCGAGATTTTTAGCCTCATTGGCTATTGGGCAGCTAAAAGTCAAATGTTGGTGCGCCCCATGCCCAACATCTTTGAAAACCTGCGGGACTTTTTTGTCGCTGAACTTGTGTCTGAAGATGGCACTCGCGAATTTGTTGGAAGTGCTGCCCTACACGTGCTGTGGGGAGATATTGCCGAGGTGCGCGGACTGGCTGTTAAAGACGGTTTGCGCGGTGGCGGCATCGGTAAAAAGTTAGTCGCTGCTTGTGAAGCAGAAGCGCGCCGTATTGGCATACCGAGGTTATTTGCATGGACATATTCGGTGGCATTTTTTGAAAGGTGCGGATTTATACTCATCGACAAAACCCGTGATCTGCACCCTAGGGTATGGTCAGAGTGCTTGCGCTGTCCGTTTTTTGCAGGCTGTAACGAAAATGGCGTTAGTAAAGTGCTTACGGGTGTGCCCATGCCCGAAAATCTTCCCGAACCACCACCCGCCCAAGTTCCCCCAGGTATCCGCTAACCTGTAGCATGTCGATCTGGAGTTGCCCCCCCAGTCGCTTAATCAGGTGAGCTAGGCAAACTAGGCGAACTAGGTGAGGCTACACGACCCCATTTGGGGTATGGCAACTTATCCTAAAAACTGTCACTAGTAGCAGTTCTAGGATTAGTCCCCCGTATTGAATAAATCAATTTCTACTCCCCTAGGTCGCACGAGTAACTGCCTGTGGCAGCTACTCGTGGAAACGCTGTAAACAATAAAACTGTGTGTTGAGCTACTAAAAGCTTGCAATGTTTTTCATGAAACGATAGTATGTGCTAGCAGTCAACAAGCAATGTGTTAGTATCCAACATCACACGTCCTGGCAAATTCATAAGGGATGTTAATTGAGCGTTATGTAGCACAAAGTTCATAGCATGTTTGTACAGCAGTATGAGTGCTCAGCAGGTGCTTCAAGATAGCATCACGGTTTGATGTGCCTGTAGGCAATTACACTTTTGCATGTAGCTTAGGTACAAAAAGCTAGCCTTTGTAGTACAGGTATTCAGTTACGGCTGTGCTGTAGCCATATGCATAGCGTCAAATAACAAAGTAGAAACTGGAGCTATCACGTTGTTACACCTCTCAAAGCAATACCCAACGCGGGTATTTACTTATGACTGCCAGGAGGTTTCATGTGGACAAGCAAGCTCAAAATAAGGTCGATTATTGGCAAGCCAACCTCAAGCTCACACTTACTCTACTTTCAATTTGGTTTATTTTTGGATATGTACTCGCAATTATTCTTGCACCTGTACTCAACAACATTACGTTTTTAGGAGGTCCTCTAGGCTTTTGGATCGCTCAAAACGGTGCTATTTATGTTTTTGTGCTACTCATTTTAGTTTACTGCATCCGTATGAACGGTCTTGACAAAGAATACGACGTGGAGGAGTAAATGAGTCAAATTGTCATTACCGCTATGTTTGTGATTGTGACGTTTGGCATTTATATTGGTATTGCTATTTGGTCACGAGTATCTACAACTAGTGGGTTTTATGTAGCAGGACAAGGGGTTCCTTCTGTTTTTAACGGCATGGCAACAGCTGCCAACTGGATGAGTGCGGCTTCTTTTTTGTCGATGGCAGGCCTAATCGCCCTCGCCCGTAACGGTTTTGATGGTGCCATTTATTTACTTGGTTGGACAGGTGGATACGTACTTTTAGCACTGTTATTAGCACCGTATTTGCGCAAGTTTGGGAAATACACAGTGCCTGCGTTTGTAGGTGACCGCTATGAGTCAGACACGGCGCGTATTGTGGCAGCTATTTGTGTCATTGTGATTTCATTTGTGTATGTAGTCGGACAAATTCGCGGTGTGGGGATTGCTTTTTCTCGCTTTTTACAAATTGATATTGGTTGGGGCCTTTTTATTGGCATGTTTATTGTGGCGTTGTATGCGGTTTTAGGCGGTATGAAAGGTATCACTTGGACACAAGTTGCCCAATATACCGCACTTATTATTGCGTATATTATTCCTGCCATCGGCATTGGACAAACGCTCACCGGTAACCCTATTCCGCAACTTTCGTTCATGGAAATTGCTGGCCAACTTAACCAAGTGCAAGAAGATTTGGGGTTTGGGCGCTACACCAGTCCGTTTAACAGCCTTAGTCCGTTGAACGTATTTTTAATAACTATGTCTTTAATGTGTGGTACAGCTGGGTTGCCGCATGTGATCGTCCGGTTTTATACAGCGCGCAGTGTTAAAGGTGCCCGCTGGACAGGCTTTTGGGCGCTCTTTTTTATTGCGCTTTTATACACAACTGCACCTGCGATTGCAGCGTTTGCCAAGTACAACATGATTGAAACTGTTAGCAACGCACCCTACGACCAAGTTCCAGAATGGTTTACTACCTGGGAAGGTACGGGCTTGTTAAGCTTTAACGACCTCAATGGTGACGGGCTTATTCAATACGTAGCAGGTCCCGAGAACGAGCTAAATATCAACAACGACATTTTGGTGCTTGCCAATCCAGAGATTGCCAACATGCCTGAGTGGGTGATTGGCTTTGTGGTGGCTGGTGGACTTGCCGCTGCGCTGTCGACGGCATCTGGCTTGCTGTTAGTGATTTCTAGTTCAATTTCACACGATTTGTATAAAAACTTCATCCATAAAGATGCTAGCGAGCAGCGTGAACTACTGGTAGCGCGTATTGGTGTGCTAGTGGGGGTGGTTGCTTCGGGGATTGCGGGGCTCAATCCACCGGGTTTTGTAGGTGAGGTGGTTGCCTTTGCGTTCGGGCTAGCCGCAGCCAGTTTCTTCCCGACGATTGTGCTGGGTATTTTTGACAAACGTACCAACCGAACAGGTGCTGTGGCTGGCATGATTACCGGAATTGCGTTTACAAGCATCTACATTATTACAACCGCGCCTGGCATGATGGGTATGGACCCATGGCTCTTTGGAATTAGTCCGCAGGGGATTGGCACCATTGGGATGCTGGTTAACTTTGCGGTGACCTATTTTGTATCAAGAAACACCCCAGCACCGTCTGCAGATATGCAGGCGTTTGTAGAAAATATTCGTTATCCGCGCAGTACCAGTAGAGTATCTGCAGGTGATTAATCTGTCGGGAGATTGATCTGTAAAGACGATGCTTACTAGCTAAAGCAGTAAAGTTGTAACATCAAGAGAGCCTCGAGGCTCTCTTTCTTATTGGCAATATCTAGTGTCCCTAATATGGGTAAGTGCGCTAGACTAAACCAACAAGGGGAACTGTACAGATTGCTCAGCGGTAGATGATGTCACTTCACAGGAATTACATTCATGACGACAAAACAAACAGCTAAACGTACGCGTCTTTCATCTTTAGGTCGGCAGACCAAGACAAAACAGGGGACAAAACAGGGGACAAAACAGGGGACAAAACAGGATAAGCCTAAAAAGCCGGTTTGGGATAACGCAGGTAGCGTGGTTGATGTCCTCGAGCTCCTACTTACGGTGCTCTTGGCAGCTATTGCGGTTGATATTGTTCGCAGATTTGTGGTGCTCGAGGCAACCGACATCACTTTTTTTCCGCTCAACGGATCGTTTCAAACCTATAACCCATTACGCCGTATGTTGGTTGGCGAGTTACCCGGGCGCGATTTTCAAACTTATTTGGGGCTCGGTACAACTTACACCATGTACGCAGTATTTCGTTTATTTGGTAGCGATCTAGCAGCGTCTGAAGCAGCCACCCACTTACTTCATGCTGCTGGCTTAGGATTTTCCGCTTACATGCTAGCTAGGCTTGCAGGTTTGAGGCCTTTGGTGGCAACGCTTGCTAGCTTGCTTGCCTTGGTGGCTGGGCGCTACAGTTTGGGCTTTATAGAATTTATTTTTTACCCTGGTAATTCTATGTTGGGCTGGCGTTCTATTCTTATTTACTTTACGGCGTTTGGGCTTTTGTACGTTGGGCGTGTACCGCACGTTTGGATACGCGCGGCCGTTTTGGGTGTAGTTGCCGGCTTACAGCACCTGTGGAGCAATGACTACGGGACCTCATCACTGTTAGTGCTCAGTTTAGGCGCACCTGTCTGGTTACTACCGTGTACTTGGTGGCAGTTTTGTAAGCGCTACGGACTGTATCTGTTAACTGCGCTCATCACATTTGTAGTTGTTGCTTCACTGCTAACAGCTGGTCACGCGTGGGACTGGTTGGTTTACAACTGGCAAGACGTGCGCCACGACCAGTTTTGGTACTTTGATGGCGACAAGGTGTATAAGCTAGCAGATATTTTTGTCCACCCCGATTGGCTTATGTTGTTTGCGACGCTAGCAGCCATGTGTATTCTGTTATTAGTCTTGGGTTGGCGGCGTCAAGATGCCCGCGCGTATGCACTTGCGTACGTACTAGCTACCGGATTGGTTGCCTGGTTGCTGAGCACCATTGGCGGGAGTGTAAGCGTTCGCTATGCAGCACCTACCTTGTTAGCAGCTTTCGGTGCTGGAACTTACCTACTGTTGTGGCTCGAGCGCGTGTTAAAGCATCATCTTAGCAACTATCATCTTAGCAACTATCATTTTAGCAAATACCGGCAGCGCCACGCGAAGTTGTCTGGTTCAGATTTACAAACGTCAACCCCACAAACGTCAACCCCACAAACGTCAACCCCACAGACGTTGATTTTGCAAAGGCAAGTTGTGGAGCCAGCTCGAGCTATGCAGCAAGGGTGGCAACGGTGGGGGCTTGTTGCTCTAACAACAGTTGTGCCCATTGGCTACGTGTTACTACTCACAGACGTACCAAGCGAGCCACTGGTGAAATCTGCAGACCTCGAGCGGCATATTTACGTACCTGAGTTAGGCGGCTATGTTGTTGAGCTCTATGCTGAAGCAGCAGTGTTGGGCCGGGCAATTGCGAGTGAACTTGCTGACGTTCCCGCTGACGCGCGCGTGTTTTCAACCTACACGACAGCACTAGATGTTGCTGCAGGTGCAACCAACGCATCTGGGCACGACTATATTATTCACGCCCTAGGCAACGAGCGCAATGTTTATCTGGAAGCGTTTGAAACAGCTAACCCACACTATGTGACAACCCTAAGAGAAAGTTTTAGTTGGTGGGAAACTTGGAACCGCAGGCTTAATTGGTGGTTTTACCGAGCGCTTTTGCCCAACTACCAACCTGCTGCATTAACTGCTTACAACATTGTTTGGGCGCGCCGCAGTGAGCCTTTGGCTGATCCGCATTGGCAGCTACCCTGTGTTGTTGATCCTGTTGACCCTGCTACAACCCACCTCAACGTTGATACAACAAGAAGTCCCTATGTTGATCTAACCCCATTTTATGTTGAGGTAGACTTTGCGTATCAAGTTGATATTGACGATACAGGTGTGCCGCTCATTGGTGAACGTGGTGTACTAAACATCAGCGAGCGGCCTTCAGCAGCTTTAGCTAAACAAGCCATTAACAACGCGCCTATTGTGCCGGGAACGCTACAACGAGAACGTACCGTCATTGAACACTTTCCTGGACTTGTGTCAACGTTGCGCTTAGAGGTAGAACCAGCAACGCGCAGTCAGCTTACAGTATCTGCGTGTGAAGCTACTGTTATAGGTCCAGCTCATGCCCAAGTGGATGGGGCAACGATTGATCCCAACGTGTGGATGCCCACCTGGGCGCGTACCTTTGAAACAAGACAGTGGAATGATCTTGAAAGCCAACCGTGGCTTAACCTCACAACCGTTGTGCCTCCCAACGAGGTGACTACAGTTGCTGATGCAGCTTCACCAGAAGCGCGTGTAAACCATCTTGATCCGGTGTTTACCATTCGCCCAGAGGGCAATGTGAGCGATTTAGAAGACGCCCAATTGCTGCCTCTAGAAGCGCTTCCCAATGTTGCCGATGTACCGCCATTAACCCGCTATTCGGTAACGACCAACCAACGTTACACCTATGATCTGAGTCGCCTCGAGCTTGATGCCAGCGAAGTAGACGCGCTAGTAATTCCAGTGCGTTGCCGCTTTATAGATCGCCGCTTGCCGCGTTTGGGCGGGCCTATGGTGCGCTTGTCTTGGGAGGGTGAAAACACCCTTGCTAGAGACGCCATGATGCACTTTCGTGCTGACACAGGTGAAGTCTTTGTGCCGCTTAGAACTGCCGCTTGGCAAACCGCCGGACGTCTTGAAAGCCTCAGTGTTGAACTGGTCTACGCCCAAAATTGCAGCATCTTTTTTGCAAGTGAGGTGCGCTTTTACCAGGCTAGGGAAGCCTTGATTCGGGTGGCCGACCTCGACGTTCCTAACCGTCCCCGGCAAGACTTGGACGAACTAGCACCAGGCTACTACGAGGTAACGGGCAATGATCCTGGGATTATCTATAACGTAAGCGAACTTGGTTTAAACGCAGACGACGTGCACGTCCTTGCTATGAGCGTGTCGTGCGAAAATCGCAACCCAGATGTGTCGTTGTTGCTCGACGTCTTTTGGCGTGACCGTGAGTCGCGTTTTAGTGGCGACGCGGCTACCCAAGTGCGCGTGCGTGACCAACGGGTCTATGTGAACTTATTTGAAGAAGCACGTTGGCAAGGACAACTTCAAGCGTTGCGCATTGACCTAGCGCGCGCTAACGCGTGTGAGCGCATTCGGATATCACAACTTACGTTTTACCAAAAGTTCGAAACAGCTACAGACATACTCATGTTCTAGCGTTTCTTAGCTTGTCATCAAAACGTGTCACAATAATCAGTATGACATCTTCTATAGCAACGTTTATTGAGCAACAGCGGGAGCGGTTTTTAGCTGACCTTATGGCGCTGGTGGCTCAACCCAGTGTAAGTACCCAAAGTACGCATCAAGCAGATGTGAGCAGTGTGGCGCAGTGGCTTGTTGAACGGTTAAGTCACTTGGAGTTTGAAGCTGAGTTGCTCGAGTATCCTGCTGGCAATCATCCGCTAGTCTACGGCCGTTATCATGCGTCTGACAGCGCACCCACGGTGCTTTTGTACGGTCACTATGACGTTCAACCTGCGGTACTTGCAGACGGTTGGGACAGTGAACCTTTTGAACCTACCCTGCGCGACGGCAAACTTTACGGGCGCGGCAGTGCAGATAGCAAAGTGAACGTGCTAGCGCAATTAGCTGCACTCGAGGCCCTCCTGCACGAAGGCGCGCTAGATATGAACATTATTGTAGCGTTTGAGGGCGAAGAAGAATCCGGTGGAACCACTATTGCAGGTCTTGTAGCCGAGCAACCGGAGCGGTTTACGTCAGACGTAACAGTCATTTGTGATGGCAGCGTAATTGACAACGAATATCC
The DNA here is from genome assembly GCA_964564405.1 of uncultured bacterium. Lineage (GTDB taxonomy): Bacteria > Deinococcota > Deinococci > Deinococcales > Trueperaceae > JBCCBI01. The sequence continues at coordinate 10,570 of CAZMCW010000010.1, read as the reverse complement.
GTCGTTGGCAGTAGGCTTGCGGGGTATTTTTACCTTGGAACTTACCGTGCAAGGACCTGTTCGCGACGTTCACAGTGGTCAATTTGGCGGCACGCTTCACAATCCTATTCAAGCGCTTTGTGAACTTATTGCTACTATGCACGACGATACTGGCCGAATTACCGTGGAAGGTTTTTATGACGATGTGCGCGAGCTTTCTAAAGAAGAACGTGCTGAGTTAGCGCCTGCCAATGCCCGCCTCGAGCAAACTTGGCAGCAGGTAGCGGGCGCACCTGCGTACTGGGGTGAACCTGACTACAGTTTGCACGAACGCACAGGGGTACGCCCAACTCTAGAAATTAACGGCATTCGCGGGGGTTACGCTGAAGACGGATTTAAGACAGTCATTCCGAGCACCGCTATGGCTAAAATTAGTTGCCGACTAGTAGCCCATCAAGACCCCAAAGACGTGCTTGCCAAAGTTCAAGCGCACGTTCAAAAGCACACGCCTAGCACTGTGACAAGCCACGTTAATGTGCTCGAAGAAGGTGCCCCAGCCGTCTTACTAAGTACAGACTCGCCAGCGGTCAAGATCATGCAAACAGCGCTCCAAACCTATTGGGGACACGATGTTGTCTTTGAACTTATTGGTGGCAGCGTGCCAATTGTAAGCTTGATGGGTCCACTCGCTAAAGACACTGTGTTTGTGGGGTTTGGTCACCGCGGCTCGCAAGTTCACGGTCCCAACGAGCACATCTACGTTAACAACTTTTACAAGGGCATTTCAACCCTCGTGAGCTTTTTGCAAGCAGTTGCTGCCGAATAGACGCATGGCGATGAGGCTTCAAGCAATCGTAAAGTTCACAAAGCAGTAAGTTGGTATGTGTACGGTCACACTAACAACAACTGAGGACGGTATTTGGTTGGTGAGCAGTCGCGACGAACTGCACAGCCGAGTACCGTCGTTGGCACCGCAACATCATCAATTGGCTGAGCTCGAGGCTATTTTTCCAGTTGATCCTGAAGGCGGTGGCACTTGGGTGGGCGCAAACGCGGCAGGTATCGCCGTAAGTTTGCTCAACAACTACCCCGAGTATCATCCGCCGCTGGATGTCAAACGCTCGAGAGGCCAACTTGTCACGCAGCTTTTAAGCCAAGTTAACCTCGAGCAAGCTATATACACCCTCGCCGAGCAAGACTTGCGCGCTTACGGCAGTTGTACTTTAGTGGGTATTCAACATCACGCCCAGCAAAACAACGCTCAGCCACAAGCGTACGTGCTGACTTGGGACGGGCAGCAGGTTCAGCTCGAGGCTGCTAGTATCCCGCGGTTGTGGGCAAGTTCAGGCACGCATCACGTTAAAGCCAATCAGCATCGTCAACGACTCTTCAAAAAGTGGTGTCAACAACACGCTGTCGTAACCTTTGAAAATCTCAGCAGGTTTCACCTAACACGAAACGATGAAGCGTCTGAGTTGAGTGTGCTCATGCACGGTTCTGCTGCCCGTACGGTGTCGCTCACGGCAGTTAACCTAGCTGAGGTTGTCACCGTCAGTCACATAGACATTCCCGCAGACGTTGCGCAGGGCGTACAAGACACCTCCGCACTAGCGTCCCCAACTGACCTAACACTAAAGATGTTCAAGACGAGCTTGCCTGCTACTTGAGTGCTAAGCGTGCCAAGCTTAAAAGTGTTTTGAGCGGCGCTTTGGGAATCATCTGCCAACTTTTGGGGTGACTTGCAAGGGCTTGGTCTGCGCGCTTAAAAAGTTCGTCAAAAAGCTGTTCAGGCATGTTGAGCGCGGGGGTGAACCGCAAGGTGCTGCTCGAGTTTAGCGTGTAACACGCGTGAATCCCCGCTTTGTGAAAACTTTGCAAGGCTAGGGCGCTGCCGAGTTGCGCTGCCAGTTCTGCGTGTTGCCCGAGTAGCTTAGGCGGGACGATGGGCGCAAGTTGCAACGCAAACAACATGCCCGCTGTGCGCACGTCAGTAAGAACATCAGGATAACGTTGTTGCAGGGTTTGTAATTGGTTGAGCCCGCGCTCACCAAATTGTTGGGCCCGCGTGGCAAGGTCGTGCTCAACAACGAGCTCGAGCGACTTTAAGCCCACCGCCATTGCCAGTGCGCCGCCGCCAAAAGTATTGGAATGGCGTTTACTAGCCAGCCCGCCCAATGCATGTTGCACAATGCGTTTACGCGCAATTGTTGCGCCTACAGCTAGCAGTCCGCCCCCCAAAGGTTTGGCAAGGGTGATGATGTCCGGTTCCAAGCCGCCTGCCAGACTCGCAAAGTAGTGCCCGCTGCGCCCTAGCCCAGTTTGAATTTCGTCTGCAATAACGGTAATACCATGTTTGCGGGCAAGCTCGCCAAGCTCACGCAAGTAGCCCCCTGGCGGCCGAATCACGCCGCCTTCACCTTGAATCGGTTCAATGATGATGGCATTGATGCAACTTGGCTTGTGTTGTTGTAGCGCATTTTTGAGGGCAAAAATATCGCCGTAAGGTAGGGTGACAACATCACCAAGTAGTGGCCGAAACGGTGCTTGATACTCTTCGTTAGGCGTTAGACTCAGCGCGCCCAAGGTTTTGCCGTGATACGCCCGGGTAAAGTTAATAAGCACGCGCGCGTTGGGGCGGGTGGCTCTAGCAAACTTGAGCGCGGCCTCAACGGCCTCAGCGCCACTATTCGAAAAAAAGACTTGACTGTCTGCATGGGAGGGCGCTTCACGGGCGAGTAAGCTAACGAGGTTGGCTTCAAGCGCCGCCCGCCAGCCTGATACCGCTTGCTGCGGCAAGCTTTGCCCGCGCCAGTTATCTAAAAACGCGCGAACAAAGTTAAGCAATGGCGGATAGCTTTCCCCAAACGGCAACGCCGCGTACCCGCCGGCATGAATTAAGTGTTGTCCAGTTGAGGTATCTTCAAGTTGCCACGGATCAAGTACCCGCAAAGGACCAGCAATACCCAACGCTGTAAGTACCCGAATGAGGTCGCCGTTGCCGTGAGTTTGCTCGAGCTTAATAACGCGTTCGGGAGAAAGTCCCGCCAGAACATCATCTGTGCGAATAGGCAGCGTGTCGTTGGATGTTTCAGAAGCTACATCGCCCGAAGTTGGGGGTGATGACGTTGTCCTATTTGACGACTGTGCTGTGTCCGATGGGATTGATACTTTGACTGTTGATGCGTCAGCTTGTGTTACGTCAGCAGAAGAGACATCAGATGTAGGCGTGGGGTTGGTCATCTGGCAAGATGTTTACGGTCTAAGTTACGGGGTGAGTGTCTGAACAACTTCGTTACCCGCTTGGTCACGCACGAGGACAGTCACTTCAGATAATCCTTCTGAATCCACATCGAGCGAAAACGGGCGCTCCTGCACGGCAGCAAATGAAAGCACCGTGTCGTTAATGCTAATGCGCTCGAGCAACTGATTATCACTTGCGGTACCCGTGACTCGCCAGCGCCCACTGCCCAAGTTAACAAGTGGACTTAATTCCAACACAGGCGGTGTGGTGTCAATCTCTAAAATGTACTGCAAGGTTGTGATGTTGCCATTACTATCTTCAACTTCAATATTTGATTGCCATTGACCCTCATTGACTAAGTTAGGTCTAAACCCAAACCTTACCAGGTCCCGCCCGTACTCGTTTTGATAAATAGGAAACGTGAGTATATCGTCTTGGTCAACACGAATGGCCACAATACCTTCGTCGTCCATAGCATAGCCAAAAATACGCAGGTCGTCAGCACTGCGAACTGTGCCGTTAGCTGGACTGGTAATTGTGATAATAGGCGCTAGCGAGTCGTCACGCTCGAGGCAGCTGCTGAGCAGTACCCCAAGCCCTAGAAAGAACAGAATCTGCCGAAAGTACTTCATCAACAGCAGATGAGTATGTTTGGAATTTAACTGATAACGTGACTGATGTGCTCGAGCGCCCATACTCATCAGTTTACTAGTCATTGCTAGCTCGCCATGTTGGTGATGTCGCAAATTAAGCTTGTTGGGCTTTGATAGTTAAACCAACAATGAAACTGATGATATGTAGTTATGCAACTTTATTCGGTAAAGAGGTTTTTTATGTAAAAACTATCAGCGTCTTTTAGTACAGGTGTAATGGTATTTCGTAAGTCTAGTGAGTACCTCAAAAGCTGACTAAACCTTAGTGCCTTTACTTACTTTTAAATCCAAGGTTAGACTTACAACTTGCCTTCGATAATCTTGCTGCATTTGATGAAGAGTTGACTTGTATTGTTACGTTTGCATCCTAGCACACAAATTTTGTTAAACTGCAGTACGTTGATTTTATGCTGTGTAAGTTTCCTGACGGATTCGCAAAAAGTATGGCAAGAGGGGAGGCGCTTGGTAGCACACATGCACCGTCCTCTGTAACGTAATAGACTAGCTAAGCACAACTTGCTTAGTGTGGCTTCTATTTGGGCGCTGTATCGTGCTGCTTTGCCAATTGTGTTGATGAACAAAGCGTACGACTTGTTCATCAATGTATATGATTCGATATCAGTCATCTAATTGATTGATACCAGGTTTAACAAGGAGGATAAGGGATGAAAAAATTTGTGAAATATTTGGTGACGGGCAGTGTGGCACTGCTCTTAACTACAGCTGTAGCACAATCTGCAGCTGATACCTACGTGTATATGAGCTTTGGGGAAATTGATACACTCGATCCAGCTGAGGCTTACGATACGTCGTCTGGTACGGTGCTCGAGAACGTCTACGAAACCCTCTACGCCTACGCTGGCGACAGCATCACCGATTACGTGCCGTCACTCGCTGTTGACCACAGCATTTCAGCCGACGGGCTCACCTACACCTACACACTGCGTGAAGGCGTAACTTTCCACACAGGTAATCCCATGAGCTGTAAAGATGTTGAGTACTCCATTGAACGCGGTCTTGTTACCAATGCACCCGGTTCTGGCATGTGGTTCCAAGCAGAAGCACTCCTTGGTACAGATGCCAACGCCAACGATGACGACAGCATCACCTTTGCCATGATTGATGGCGCTGTGACCTGCCCAGACGGCGATGACGGCCTCACCGTGCAGTTCAACTTGCCAGCCGTTGACCCAGCCTTTTTTGTAAAACTCATGTACACCAATGCTAGCGTGGTAGACATGGTTTGGGCAGTTGAAAATGGCATGTGGGATGGCACCGAAGACACTTGGCGCGACTGGGTCGGCGTGGATTTGCGTGAGCACTTCATGCACAACAATGTAAGTGGTACCGGTGCTTACCGCCTAGTTGAGTGGGATGGTACCAACACCGTTGCAGAAGCTTACGACGGTTACTGGGGTGAACAACCCGAAATCCAAAACGTACTCCTACAAATTGTCGATGAAGAATCAACCCGCATCTTAGCCTTACAACAGGGTGACGCTGACCGTATTGCTGTAAACACCTGGGGTACTGTTGAAGCACAAATTCGCGGATTAGACGGTGTGACTATTCA
>CAZMCW010000010.1:0-5112 GCA_964564405.1 uncultured bacterium | reverse complement strand
GAAGACCCTTCTTGGACTTCGCTCTCTGTGGGCGCACTACACATGAATCAAGACGTAGTTACCGCAGATAATGGTGCTAATGTTGGTTCTGGTGAGTTCGATGGTAGCGGTATTCCTGCTGACTTCTTTGCTGACCCCAATGTGCGCCTTGGCTTTGCTTATAGCTTTGACCCCGACCAGTTTCTAGAGCAGCTTTATCTTGGTAAAGGTGTTGTACTTACTATGGCGTTGCCACCTACTTTCTTAGGTTATGACCCAGATGTACCTGTGTATACCTATGATCCCGAACGTGCAGAAGATGCCTTCCGTGCAGCTTTTGATGGCGAGCTATGGGAAACGGGCTTTGAAATTACCTTAAGCTACAACACAGGTAACACGGTACGCCAAACCATTACCGAAATCCTCAAACAAAATATCGAAGATTTAAACCCTAACTTCATTGTCAACGTGCGTGGTATTCAGTGGCCAGACTTCCTAGCTGATCGTCAAGCAGGTAAGTTACCGCTTTCTATTGTTGGTTGGGCACCAGATTATGCTGATCCAGACAACTACATGTACACCTTCTACCACTCCGGCGGGTTCTACGGTGGTCTGCTCAACTATCAAAATGCTGAGATCGACAGTTTGTTAGAAGATGCTAGGGCTACAACCGACACAACCGAGCGCGAGCTTCTCTACAACACAGTAGCGTCTCTTGCTTACGAAGATGTACCATTTATCCCCTACCCAACCCGTCAAGCGTTTATTGTCTCACGTACTAATGTTGATGGTGTCTACTACAACCCCATGCTGAGCCACCAGTACCTTTGGAAAGAGATTTCTAAAAACTAGTTGACGTACTTATCACAGTTGCATCCGCACAAAAGTTAGTGTTGCGGTTGGGCAGTGAGGGAAGGAGAGGCCTTTGTCTCTCCTTCTTTGTATCAGCTGTTTGCATCAAATTAGAGGCTTGACCAAAACACCTTGAAAATTTGCTAGATACTGTAGCTATTCGTTGTCGTAGAGATAAACGTACTAGCACATATAAATCTTGCAAAGATATTGCCATATCACCTAGGGGAGGTGGTAACGTTGTTCGCATTTATTATTCGTAGATTACTTATGCTTCCTATAGTTATTTTTGCTGTTTCTGTTATTATTGTAGGCTTGTTGCAACTTCTTTCGCCAATTCAACGTGCGTCTGCGTTTGCACGTAGCGAGCAGCAACTGCGTGAAGACAATATCGATGCCATTATTCGCCAGTACGGGCTAGACGAAAATTTCTTCGTGCAATACGGTAAGTGGGCAGGTGCAGCATTACAAGGTAACCTTGGCTTTTCACGTTCGTCTAGTGAGCCTGTGATGGTCACCATTCGTAAACGTTTACCCGCAAGTACCGAGCTAGCCTTTCTAGCGCTAATACCTGTTATCGGTATGGGTATCCTTTTGGGTACAGCTGCGGCGCTAAAGCGCGATACGTTTATCGACCAATTTACGCGTGTATTTGCCATTGTGGGGTGGTCACTCCCAACATTTGTGTTTGGGTTGTGGTTACTCATTTTCTTCTACGGTGGGTTTGGATTGTTTGGCATTGGTAGAGTATCCAACCGATTTGTAACCGAAATTGCTCTTGGCAACATCAATACGCCTACCGGGTTTATGCTGCTAGACGCCCTGCTAGCTGGTCGTCTCGACTTATTTTTTGACGCGCTATTGCACCTAGTGCTTCCTGTCACAACTTTAGCAGTTGTGTCTGGCGCACAAATCATGCGAGTAATGCGGTCATCGTTATTAGACGCATTATCTCAAGACTATGTGCGTACAGCTAAAGCCAAAGGACTCCCTAAAGATGTTGTTAACTTAAAACACGCCCGCCGCAACGCGCTCATTCCGGTCATCACCTTATCGGGTGTGGCGTTTGCATTTTTGTTAAATGGCGTTGTGGTGACAGAAACTATTTTCAACTATCCTGGTTTAGGAAGTTGGGCGGCTTCAGCTGCGGTGCAACTAGATATTCCTGCAGTGTTAGGGTTTGCTTTGTTAACGGCTGTTATCATTGTGATGGCGAACTTGTTAGTTGACCTGCTATACGCTGCAGTAGACCCTAGGATTCGGTATAGCTAATGGATGCAACGGCCGCCACAACGCAAGAAAATACCCAAGTTAAAGCAGGTCAAGCGCCGCGTTGGTATACGTCTAAAACCTTTAAGCGCTTTCGCCGCAATCCCTTGGCTTTGGTAGGCGCAGTAATTTTAATCCTTTACATGATAGTAGCAGCGTTTGCCCCGCAGCTTACGGCTGGGCGTTTGGGACGTTCCTGTGTTCGCGATTTACAAGCAGATAGGGACGCACGTGCAACACTTGCGCAAGATGTTGTAAATCCTTTGCATCCTATTTTTTGGCGAGCCGTTATATGGTCGCCACCAAGTTGTTTTCAAGTGCCCCGGCAAGGGTTTGCAGAAATTCCCTCAGCTCCTTCTAGAGAGTATCCTCTGGGGCTTACTGGCGGCAGTTACGACATCTACTACGGTATTATTTGGGGTGCACGCTCAGCGTTTTACATCGGCGTGCTGGTAACTGGCATTAGCTTGGCACTAGGCATTCTTGTCGGTGGCTCAGCAGGCTTTTTTGGCGGTTGGCTCGACAACGTCCTCATGCGTTTTACGGACACTGTGTACGCGTTTCCTAACCTCATTTTGGCGATGGTCTTTGCAACCATCTTTGGACCAAGTTTACAAAACGTCATGATTGCTATTGCGCTAGTGGGCTGGCCCAGTTACGCGCGCATTTTGCGCGGTGACATTTTGCGGGTACGCGCTCAAGATTTTGTAGACGGCGCACGGGCACTAGGTGCCAAAAGCCCGCGGTTGTTTTGGAAACACGTACTGCCAAATGCTCTGGGTTCCCTCATTGTTGTTGCCAGCCTCGACATTGGTGCGGTGGTACTTACCGCTGCTGCGCTCAGCTTTTTAGGCATTGGGGCAGATATTGGCTTTGCCGACTGGGGGCAGATGATTAACTTTGCCCGTTCCTGGATTCAAGGTCCACCAGGACGCCCGTTTGCCTATTGGTACGTGTCGTTTTACCCAGGTATAGCCATTGTGCTGTTTGTATTGGGCTGGAACCTGTTGGGTGATGCCTTTAGAGACGTAAACGACCCCTACAGCAATAACTAAATTTCTAACAGTGTTAGCTAATGTCATCATAATGCTGTAAGGCATCAAGCTCATTGTTCAAAATTAAATAAGCACATCTCATACGGATTCCGTTGTAAACGGAATCCGTATTTTTTCTACGCGTTCCACGCGGATTAATTCCTCTAGGAATCAACCGGAAACGGTATCACTACATTGGCTAGCTATAGGTGTGCTTGTTTATGTGTGTAGGAACGTGCTGCGTAATGCGAGCTGGACGAGTTAAAGAACTGCGTTCAGGATAAAACTTATCTTAAAACTACCAGCAATGTGCCTGCAAAGCAAAAAGCGTATAGGTTGCCCCACACGCTTTCTAAAATCAGCTAGCTAGTTCTTTTGTTAAGGGATGGTAAAGGTAATGTCCTCAGCAAACTGTCCAGTGTTGACTGTTAATACGTATTCACCTGGCTCAAGCGGTTCACCATCAATAGGTAAGGGAATTGAAAATGATTCATCACTACAAAAGGGAATACCAACAGGAGCAACTGGCTCTCTTAGCGCAATTGATCGAATATAAAATGAATTATCAACACGTCCTTGATCAACTTCACTTAAAACCTCCCCGCTTGAAACACATACAGTAATGTCAACTAAGACTTCGCTTGCACTAAGTACATCAATGCTCGTAACAGATACGCCTGCGTTTCTATAGAGGTAGAACGATGACAGGGTCATCTCCTGTGCTTCAATAACTACGTCATTGATCTGCGAACCAGTTACGATTATAGTACTGTATTGTTGTGACACTTGCCAGAATTCGTCTGCTGTTACCGGACTAAACTCATTAGCACCCTGAGACTGAAGAAAGTACTGCGTGTTTGCTTGCGGCACAATTCTCAGACGTGATCCTTGGTTGTTGTCATCCACAAACGCAGCAGCTAAAATACGGTTTGCTTGGTCAACACGCTTAATTCTGCCAAGCTCATCTTCAAATGTAGGCAAGGCTGTAGCTGTACCTGTAAACCGTACCAATTCTAGCGTAGTCAAGGTCGTCCCAACAGTCAGTGGTGTGGAGGGTTCCCCAACCAAAAGTAGTTCTGTTGTTGTAGGGACAGGATTAGGAGCGTAGTAAGCTTCAACTCGGTCTTGAAACGCTTGACTCGTTTCGTTTAGACCTCTTGTAAAGCGAGTTATCGGGCTATTAACTAGAACTATCGTCATACTAAATCTAAACGGACTACCTAAAGGTGCGTCTTGGTCAAAGGGAAACCGCACTGTGAAACTAACCATGCCACTTTCACCTGCTGGGATGGCTCTGGTGCCGTTGGTGTTTCTGACTACGTAGCCATATTCCAAGACCGCAATATCATCTGCAACTGCATCAGCATCTACTTGGACTTGGGCAACTTCGGCAGGTAAGTAGCCTTGAAAATCAGATTCTTCAGGCACTTGCTGAAGTTGACCGTTGCGCACGATGACAGTGTGAGCAGGACGCACAGCACGAACAACCTCTGGGTTGGTAATGGGATTGCCAGCAGCATCACGCACGCCTGTTAAAGCAGTGCCCGCAACGGTATAGTCACGGGCAATGGCAATTAAGCTCAAATTATCTAGGGTTTGAGTGCTACCATTGACAACTTCCAAGAAGAGGCTCATGTAACGTTCGCCCTCGAAGTCGATAACTGTACGTCCTAACACGTTAAAGCTAATGCCATTAACTAAAGCCTGACTTTCAATGGTCGAGGGGTCGTCGCCAGCGCTGAAGTTGAGGGTGGCAGTGCTGAGAATATCACCCTCAACACGAACCTCATCAACTTGGCTGCAGCTTGCCAAGAACACGAGCAGTAAACATGCAGCTACAAAGAAGGGATTGACCTTCTTAAACATCATCAATATCCTTTCTGCAAGACGGAGAGTAGGGTTAGCTCACAAAACCATAAAGATTTGAACTAAGTACACGACAATTTTGCAATAGCGAGTTCTCCAGTCACAATGTTTA
>CAZMCW010000009.1:11970-27985 GCA_964564405.1 uncultured bacterium | reverse complement strand
GTACTCAATCAGCTTGTTGTGAGTTGCTTAGCTCACATCAACTAAGAAACAGCTAGAAACGTAATCACATGTAGATGAGAGGACATCCACTATGAGCGTTTAGATGGTACTAACCAAATCACCTATACACGTTCACAAGCGCAATTTGGTAAAACGGCAGACGCCTATTTGACCAGTGCTATTCACGCTAAAGGTCATGACTTGCAGCAAATGGTCGATGTTGCCACTGAATGTTTAGGTGGGAGTTTGCAGGGAATCCCCGTGCTAGATGTCGCTACTGGTGCAGGCCATACTGCAATTGCCTTTGCTAAAGCAGGTGCGCAGGTAACCGCAACAGACATTACCCCAGAGATGCTTATGACCACCCGTCAACATGCTATCGATCAAGACGTAAGCTTGACTGTACAAGAAGCCGCAGCTGAAGCTCTACCGTTTGGAGATAAAACGTTTGCGTGTCTTACTTGCCGGATTGCGGCCCACCACTTTGCGAGTGTGCCCATATTTTTAGCTGAGGCTATGCGAGTATTGCGCTCTGGTGGTTACCTACTTGTCATTAATAATATTTCGCCAGCAAATGAACACTTAGCACTTCACATGAACGCCATTGAAAAAAGCGCGATGCTAGTCATGTACGTGCGTTGAGCGTGAGCGAGTGGGTACGTCAAGCGGGCATGCAGGAACTGGATTGTGTACACCTAGCGCGTTGGCAGCGCCGCAAAAATTTTCCTGACTGGTGTGAACGTGCCAAAATGTCACCTGCTGAGCAAATTGAGCTCGAGCAGATGATCTTTAGACTAGACCGCCAAGTACAAAACTATTTGGACGTAGAATTTGTGGATGGAAAAGTGCAACTCCTTTGTCATGAGGCCGCGCTGTTGACTTTCATAAAGCGTTAGCTTGATTGCACACAGCAACACACACCAACCACATACGATCCACATACGATGCAAAAGTTTACAGGCTGTAGTTGAGCGCTACAAACTGCAAGTATGAGTGTATGTAAGTAACGTCCACGAGTAACGTCTACGAATAACGTCCACAGGCAGTTGCACGTGCGACCTGGGGGAGTAGAAATCAACCCACTCAGTATGGGGGAACTAATCCCAGAACTGCTAAAGGTAATAAGTTAACATTTCTAGCGCGTTTAACCCTAAGCATCCAAGGTATAAATATGCTTGTACTTCGTATTACCTGAAGACTCAATCAAGTATGCTATTTTACGTACAGTGCGCTGCTCAGGTTGGGCGCTTAGTGTGGCGCATATCCGAAGTGATTTGCAACACCTCAGCAACATCTATATGTGGTTGGATAAATGTGTGTGAATCTACTTCTGAGTTGAATTGTGCTAGCTTCAGGACGTTACTATGCGTGCGTTGTAACTTGTTGCTAGTATTTGAAAGTGCTACTGCAAGCGTTGCGTGACAACTTTGGATTTATACATATCATTTCAATCTTGAAAATGTTTGCGCAATGTGCTCAGTAGACAGTATTTAAAGTGTTGGAGGCATGAACCTAGATTCATAACCATGCATAAATAAAAAGTGCATGTTGTTATCCATCTAAGTCTTTAGGGTTGCAGGAAGTGCAAGCTGACGACCTTACACCTTTTGCTGTGTAAGTTCGATTTGCTTACTGATGACAATACGTTTATTGATGTTGTCATTTATAATGCATTGGCACAATGTACATTCTGCTCAGTCGTGATACTAAACTGTGACAAAGCTTCGTTTATTTGGCTCACCAGCATATTGTGATGGCGCGCATGTTGAGGATTTACCCCTCACCAAGCCGTCTTTATTGTTGTTTTATCTTGCTTACTATGGCGATTGGATGACACGCGAAGAACTTGCATTTTTCTTTCGCCCTGAATCCGATGAAGCAACAGCGCGTAGTTATGTTCGTAAATTACTAAATAGTGCTAAGAGAATGCCTTGGGCTGACAAGCTAGAAATTGAATCAGAGCGCCTCCGCTGGCAAATAGACTGTGACGTTGCCCGTTTCCAAGAAGCTATCGATGATGGTCGTTGGCATGAGGCTATGGAACTTTACAGAGGTAACTTCCTCAAAGGCTTAAACGATGTGGGTTTACCTAGTTACGATGCGTGGTTAGACACCGAACGCGAATCGTTGCTTAACAAATGGCACAACGTAGTACTCAACTACGCTCATGATTTAGAAGCAGCTGGACAACATTTTGAAGCGGCTAAAGCTGCTCAGCAAGTATTTGCACAAGATAGTTTTGCTGAAGATGCATTTCGCGTCTACATTAAAAACCTTTACTTGGGTGGGCGTCGTGAGCAAGCACTTAAAGCTGCTGGAGCTTTTTGCAAGTTGTTACGTGCTGAGCTAGATGTTGATCCCGATCTTGAAACACAAAAACTAGTAACCTCCATTCGCGACTTAACACCTGTACAAAAAGTTGCGTCATCGCGTAAGTATGGTCGCCGCGCGAGTGATAAACCGCCTGAGGGTGACCTGCAAAATATGCCTTGGCTCGAGCTTTTGAAAGATCCAACGGTTCACGTTGACGTTGTGCGTGAAAAGGGTAGAGGCAAACCTGCCATGATCGTGACAAGACATATTGATGACACCCTAAACACCCACGCTACACTTTTGGATTTGGCAGAAGGTTTAGTAGACAGTGGTGATTACCCTCGTGCAATTGAACTTCTCAACCTTATTGAGCAAAGTCGTCACGACGGCCCTACTCAACAACGCTATGAGAACCTTTGGAACACTCTTAAACTTCGCTTGCCCGAAGAAGACATCAAGTTTTATCAAAGAGCAGTTGTTTGAGCGCGGATACATGAAAAACAATTATCAATGATTATTATCAGGACAACGTATAACAAGTTTTGTAAGGTCCAAAATGCAGCTAGGGTCGCAACCTTGTAGCTGTGCTGTTGATTAAAGTTAAATGTACCTACGAGCTAGCTTAGGAAATAGTTGAGGAGGTACTCAAAATGAGCATCTTGTTAACTTTTACTATGTAAAGAATGTTTGACGGCTTACACTCTTTTCCATTTAGGGGCTTGTACTCTAATACTAATCTGTTGTGATGTAGATCAATATAGATAGTTGTTAAAGGTGAAGTGATGCTTGCTTTTGTACAGCTATAGTGTTAGCTCGTCTTTAATACCTATTGATCTGAATTGGGAAATTTGCTTGCAGTTGTCTATGACGCATCTTATTCAATTAGAAAGGCTATTTCAAAAACCCTGTCTGCGGCTTTTATTCAAGAAATAACAAGCAAGCCTAATCGGACGCTCATGGGACGTTTTTGAGCTATGCTATGACCATGACTAAAGATTCAATGACCAGTTCATTCATCGTCCGCGTAAAGTGGGTCAATGAAGAATTGCGTATTACCCTACAAAATATACACACTAGGGAGGTGTTAGAGATGTCCAACTGGCCAGAATTATTCAAAGAGCTCGTTGTCCAACCAGCTAGTGAGCACGCTCTAACCCAACAAGATGATCAAGAAATAGAACTGCAAGATTAGTGTCTCTTGGGTCAACTTGGCTATCATTTGATATTTTGTTACTTTATTAATTCTATTAAAACAAAGGCATAAATAAAGCCAACATAATGTTTTTCGAAATAGTTTACTTTACAAAACCTACAAGCGGACAAAATCGTGCGAACCTCACGTAAAATTGTGGGTTTCGCATTTGTAGTTTCAGATTAGGTTAGAGTGGCCTGATAACGCTTGGCAAATGTCATACAACATTTTGTTACAAAAATCATTTGCGCAATAGGTTGAAATAATCCTAGTTAGCCTATCTAGGATAGGAAGTGCAAGAAGGTATCAACTGCCTATAAGTTTCCTTGTCTGTGACGCTATTGCTAACACTTTTTGAGCTTGTTGCGCGGAACATCTGAAGATTTAGTTCTAATGACTGAGACAATTTCTCCTCTACAATCTGAAGATATTCAACTATTTTACTATCGATCTAATAGCTTTACAGGATCGTTAAGCGAGTTAGCATACGCACTACGTAGTGATAATCTCAGTGTACATCAGCTTAATGTTAGCCAATTGGTGACGGAGTATTTAGCGTATTACCGCAAACAAGCAATTAACGACCTCGAGCTTGCTACTGAAACTTTACCTGAAATGGCGCGTATTATTGAATTAAAAGCGCGATTTTTACTGCCACGACCAGTTAAAGCCACAGATGAAGCAATTAAAGAAGATGTTGTCGAAGTGGTGCTCGAGCTCGAAGCAGTTGAAAATGCACTGCTTTTTTTGCGGCAGCAGCGCCAAGCGCGTCAACATCTGCTGACAGCCAAAACGCCACGTCCAGATTATCCACGCCCAAGACGTCCCCTAGGCAAACCTGCCCTCACTAAACTAAGCCAACTAGCAGCCCGCTATCAGGTAAGTAGCTATTTTGAGCTGGCGATTGAGCGATTGAGTATTCCCATAGCAATGCGTAGACTCACTAAACTGATGCGCAAACTGCAAACAACCACACTTAGGGCATTAACGCGCCAAGCTTACCTTCAAGATGTATCTGAAGAACCAACAGCAGACTTAGGAACGTTACCTTGGCTCACCCGAGTTGTATATTTTGCAGGCATGCTCGAGCTGGTCAAAGAGGGCAAACTTGCTGTGCAACAAGCAAGCTATGACAGTGAGATTGTGCTCGAGCGGCCGCTTTCCAACGCGTCAACGTCGGCCACAAAATAAGCGCTTGTGGCGCCCACATTTGCCTCCTAGCTGTGTCTATGAGTGGAGTTCAAACAACTCTGTGGTGTACCATAAACGCATAGCGACGCAATAATAGAACCGAGTACATTAGAACCGAGTACATCAGAACCAAGCACATCAGAACCAAGCACACCAGAACAAGTGACGAACGATGCTCGCGAGGAGGCAATCATGGGCTTATGGAACCGCGTTAAAGGCGAGTTTATTGACATCATCGAATGGCTTGATGATTCACATGACACAATGGTCTACCGCTTTGAACGCTATGACAACGAAATAAAATATGGTGCCAAGTTGCGGTGTTTGTGAATGAGGGACGCATCGACAGCCACTTGGATGATGCCACGTTAGACTTGGCAGATGTTTTTCAGCCTGGAACCTATACCCTCGAGACGCAAAACTTACCTATTTTAGGCAAATTAAAAGGTTGGAAATACGGCTTTGAAAGCCCTTTTAAAGCTGAGGTCTACTTTTTTAGTACCAAGCGGTTTACCGATCAACGCTGGGGCACGCCGCAACCTATTATGTTGCGCGATCCCGAATTTGGCCCGGTGCGCCTGCGTGCGTTTGGTGCGTATTCACATCGCATTAAAGACCCCACGCTATTTTTAAAAGAGATTGTCGGTACTGACAGCCAGTTTACGCTGGAAGAAATTAGCAATCAACTGCGTAATCTCATCATCACGCGGTTCGCAGATGCGCTCGGGGAAAGCAAAATCCCGGTGCTGGACTTGGCTGCTAACTATGATGATTTGAGTGCTTTTGTTACCGACAAGATGAAAGATGACTTTGAAGCTTACGGGGTGGAGTTGCTCGAGCTTCTCGTGTCCAGTATCACCCTACCTGAAGCTGTTCAGGAAGCGCTCGACAAGCGCTCGAGTATGGGTATTTTGGGCAATATGCAACAGTACATGCAGTATCAAAGTGCCGAAGCCATTGGCAAAGCTGCAGAAAACCCTGGTGGTATGGCGAGCATGGGCGTGGGCATGGGTGCAGGGGTTGGTTTAGGTCAACAGATGGGCCAAGCGTTCAATCAAGCAGCGTCACCGCCACCCGCGCCTGGTCAACCCTCTGGTTCAGCGACACCTCCACCATTACCGCAAGTTCAGTTTCACCTAGCAATTGACGGACAAACCCACGGTCCTTACGACATGAACGCCCTGCGCAGCTACGCTCAGTCAGGACAATTACAAGCAGATACACTCGTCTGGCGCGAAGGTATGTCGGGGTGGCAAGCTGCCAAAGATACCTCTGAACTCGCTAACTTGTTTCAATCATCATCACCGCCCCCGCCGCCCCCGCCAGCATCTTAGAACCGCTCGAGGTAGGTGTTACCAATATCACGATGTTTAATTGAACCATCTTGATGAGCTGTGCTAATGGCAATCTTAATGATGACGTTATTTAAGAAGATGTACCTTGAGTTAGCAGTGATTGCTTATGCTGGACTAACTATGACGGCTAGGTTCACAAATCACTATCAAGCCGTTAAGCAAGGTGTGGGAACACCTAAAAGTTTACAAAAAGATATGAGATTAGCAAGAAAGGCTTACTCAAACGCAAATGTTTGAACGCCGTGACGATATTTTACAGCTAGCAGGTGCACTAGAAAACGCTGGACACCGTGTTCAAGCAGGCCGTTTGCGTGTGCTACTCAACGTTTTTGAAGGCGCTAATGACGATGTTGCAGACGCCCAAGCTGAGGTCTTCCTCAAAAACGAACCCGTCCCAGACGATGAAGCATTGTGGTTACTGTTGCTCGAGATTCTCGATGAACCTGCCGCTTTACGTTATGCCTCAGATAAATTACAAGCGATTCAGGCAGGTCAGGTTTCAACGTCGGTAACTACATCAACAGTAAATCAAGAGGATGCGGTTACAACCTCAACCACTGGGAATGAAGATGATACATCTGAAACACCAACACCGCGTACCTTACTAGAGCGCGAAGGGGACGCTCGAGTCTATGACGCTGGCGTCTACCAAATGCTGTGGGACTGTGGCTATTGTGGCACGTCCAAGCTATTAGGACTCAACCACCGTTTTTGCCCCAACTGCGGCGGCCCCCAAGATACCAAGTGGCGCTATTTTCCAAGTGAACAAAACATGGTTGCTGTTAGTGACCACAAGTACGTGGGGAAAGATGTCATTTGCCCAGCCTGTGCAACAGCCAATGCGGCGAGTGCAGACTACTGCCAACAATGTGGATCGCCACTCACCGACGGTGCTAAGGCAAAATTACACACGCCAACACCGCTCGCGGGGGATACTACCCAAGCATCACGCAAGATGTCAAAAAGCACACTGGCTACGATTGGTGGCGTGCTTGCAGCGATTGTTGTGGTGGTTGTGGTGCTAGTTACCTGGACACGCGACGCCAGTGTGACGGTAGCCGCGCATACCTGGGAGCGGGAAATTCGTATTGAGGACTTTGCACCCAGACCGCAAGGTGGCTGGTGTGACGGCATGCCAGCAGATGCGTACAGAGTCAACCGCAGCCAGCGCCAGCGCAGTACCCGCCAAGTGGCAGACGGTGAAACCTGTAACTTTCGCAATGTGGACAGGGGAGACGGTACCTTTCGACGTGAGCAAGTTTGTACCACCAATTACCGCAGTGAACCTGTTTACGACGATTATTGTAACTATACTGTTGACCGTTGGGCGCAAGCGCGTGTGGCTGAAGCTGCTAATAGCGGGCGCAGTCCAACTTGGCCAGAATTACGCTTGGCGTCTAACGAACGTGAAGCGGGGCGCAGTGAAAGTTACTTTTTGGAACTGCGTACAGTGGCAGATGATGACAGCAGAGACTACCGCTGTGAAGTCAGCCAAGACCTATGGCAAGCGGCTGATGAAGGTTCAAAGTGGTCGCTCGAGGTTGGTGCCGTTGCTGGTGAGCCCCGTTGCAACAGCCTCGCGCCTAGCCGTTAAGTCGGGTTGTTGAGGTTTATTGTCGCTGAGTCTTGTTGTCAGTTGCCATCACACAAAGTACCTAGCACTGGGTAGCTATCACAAAGAGGCTAACGGTATCTTGATGAAAGCCTCCGACACAACTCCAAAATCACCGTAAACTAACTGTATGTACGACGCGCTTAAACCTTGGTTATTTCGCAGTGACCCTGAAACTGCGCACGATGTGACAATGAGACTGCTCGAGCACAGTAGCAATCACCCGGGCGTACTCAGGCTCATCTCGTGGTTGTTTGAAAAACGCGATCCACGGCTCGAGGTTCACCGCTTTGGGCTTAGTTGCCATAATCCTGTGGGGTTAGCCGCTGGCTTTGATAAAGATGCTAAAGCTACCGCAGCCTGGCCAGCGATGGGCTTTGGCTTTGTGGAGGTAGGTAGCGTCACTGCGCTTGCTCAACCCGGCAACCCTAAACCGAGATTGTTTCGTTTACCAGACGATGAAGCCCTCATCAACCGGTTTGGCTTTAACAACGATGGTGCGCAAGGGGTTTCTGCACGGTTGGCACGTCAACGTGAGCAAGTAAATGTGCCCATTGGCGTGAACATCGGCAAGTCTAAAGTTGCGCCGCTCGAGGACGCTGCTAGCGACTACCTAGCCTCACTCAAATTGCTTTGGAACGTGGCAGATTACATCACCATCAACGTGAGTTCGCCAAATACGGTAGGTCTCCGTGATTTGCAGCGCCGTGAGTATGTTGACGATTTACTAAAACCGATAGCTGAGTTTGTACAGCAGCAACCTGACTCAAAACCGTGGTTTGTGAAGGTGACGGTAGACACGACCGACGACCAACTTGACGCAGTGCTCGCAAGTTGTGAAACACATAGTGTTACTGGCATCATTATGACCAATACGACGGTTACTCGAGAAGGTCTCAAAAGTTCTATGAGCCTAAGCCAAGAAGCGGGCGGCCTGTCAGGTAAACCCTTGGCTAAACGCGGGTTAGACGGTATCAAAACCATCAAACAACGTGCGCCGGACTTGGGCGTTATTGCTGTTGGTGGCATCAGCAGCGCGCAGGATGTGATTGACCGAATGCGAGCAGGTGCGTCGTTGGTGCAGCTTTACACCGGGCTTGTGTATGAAGGACCGTGGATATTGAAGAAAATTTGTGAGGACTTGCTCGAGTACGTCATCCGCGAACAACTTATTAGCCTCAGTGAAATCATCGGTGCAGACGTTTAGCGGCTAAGTTGATGTTGTATCAATATCACTTTTTCTCAATGGATAGCGCCATGCTGCGTAACCCATCAGTACAAAACAGCAGGCGGCAACGGGCCCAACCATCATCTGGATGGCGTTAATAGCGCGTGCACTCTGGACTGATAACTCCGCATCAAATCCAGCTCGAGCCAACACTTGCCCATTCGCAAACACGCCAATAGCAAAAGATGTTTTTTGCGCCAAGCTAAAACAGGCATATAACAAGCCACTTTGGGCATCGCTCGATGTTTCATTGGATGTTGCTGTGACCGTGTCAGGGAGCATCGCCCAAGGAAAAAGGAGCACCGCACCCAAGCCTACACCAGCTGCCAGTGCCAAAAGTGCAAACGGCACGCTGATGCCAGCAGGTAAAGGTAGTTGTGTGACCAACACTAAACTTGTGGCTAGAACAACCGCACCGCAACTTAGGGCTCGAGCTTTGTCCCATTTCTTCGCAAGATACGTCCACAGTGGCATACTAAGCGCAGCCGCAATAAACAATACACCCAAAGCCACAGTAGCCTGCTCGGGGTTAAGCGCCAAAGCAGCATCTAAATAAAACGGCAACATCGACGCCACAATGCCAATGCCTAATGTAGCCAAAACGAAGATGAGCACAACTTGTGGGTAGCCTCGAGTTGTTAAAACCTTGTTGAGGATGTCGCGAAGGTTGCTCAGGTTACTGGCTGAGGTTGCTGTCTGAGGCTCTTTGATAAGCGTTACCAACGGCAAAAAACTCAGCACCATAATGACCCCAAAGAGGATGCCAACGCCGCGCCAACCAACTAAGGCTGAATTTAAACCCGGTAGCAATGCAGCAATCTGAGATGCCAGCAAAGGCGGTAAAGCAGTCGCAATAAGTGATGCTAGCGTGGCAAACGCAACCCGGTAACTAGTGAGGACAGTGCGTGCTTGATAGCTTGGTGCAAGGTCTGGTGTGGTGGCGAGGTACGACACTTGTACTACGGTAAAAATGGTGGTGTGTAAGGTAAGTAAGATGGCAGCGAGTGCAAACAATTGCCAGTTGCTAGCTTGGGGCGTTAAA
Source organism: uncultured bacterium (assembly GCA_964564405.1). GTDB lineage: Bacteria > Deinococcota > Deinococci > Deinococcales > Trueperaceae > JBCCBI01. Next base: position 18,052 of record CAZMCW010000009.1, on the reverse strand, counting down.
AACCAAATTAAGGCAAAGCTAATGCCAAAAGGAATCATGCCGTAACGAACGAAGACAAGCCTCGAGCCCAACCTCACCTTAAAGTGGTCACTGAGGATGCCCATCAGCGGGTCCGTAAACGCATCAATCACCCGACCAACGAGTAAAACGCTACCTGCTAAGGCTGGGTTCAAGCCAAGGACCGTCACCAGAAAAAAGAGTAAATGCACGTTGATGGTGTTGTACGACGTTGACCCGGCAACATCTGCCACACCATACGCGAGGTTTTGTTTGCGGCTTAGCACGTGTGAAGTCTATCACACAGCTTTTTTTTCACATACGCCTCGAGATTTTGCGTGCTACCCTTGACCCGTTCGCGCATTTTTATCATCTTTATGCTACAAAAGCCGTCTAGGAGCACATAGTTAACCATACTATCTAGTTGTAATGATATCAATCATTCTGAGATCAAATAGGTTGTAAAGCTCATAGTGTCAACATTTACAACAACGAGTTTGGTCAATACGGTCACGGCTAACATGATGATAGTAACGCGACATTGCTCGAGGAGGAATCATGCCTAAACTTTATTTTGGAGAAGCATTTGCACTTATTGGTAAAACTATGCCTTTTATCTGGGCGAGGCTAGGGTCGTACACGGTGTTGGGCCTTGCCTTGTTAGTTTACTTTGGCATTATGGGCGGGATTGCGTGGCTGTTGGGACAACTCTTACAGATTTTGGGAATTATCGTATTCGTACTGGCGTTTGCTGGTGCAGTTGGCGTCATCCGCTGGGTGTCGCGTTACTACTTTTATTTACTCAAAGCAGCACACACAGCAGTGATGACAGAAATCATTGTCTATAACAAAGTTCCTGAGGGTGGTCAAATCAACTATGGTAAGCAGCAAGTGACCAGCCGCTTCCGCGATACCAGCATCATGTTTGGGATAGACGCGCTGTTAGATGGCATCACCAAAGCGTTTACCCGTAACTTTGCGCGCATCGGGCGAATTTTACCGATTCCGGGGTTAGACGGCCTTATGGGTGTGCTCGAGCGCGTTGCTATTTTCTCAACCACATTTATTGATGAAGCTATTTTAAGCCGCGCTTACAAAGAACGCGAAAGCAACGTTTGGAAAGTTGCTCACGACGGTGTCATTTTATATGCTCAAGCTTGGCAGCCCATTTTAGCCAATGCGGTGGTTCTCGCACTCATCAGCTTTGGACAGTTTTTGCTGTTTTTGGTTTTGTTGGGTTTACCTGCGGTCGCTATTGGCTCGCTACTTCCTGAAGCGATTCGTCCTGCACTTGGCGTTGGTGTGATTGTGTTTGCGTGGCTCATCAAAGTGGCGGTAGCAGATGCCTTTGCACTTGCTGCCACGCTCATTGCCTATCACCGTTCAACTGAAAACCTAGCGCCTAATCCAGAGTGGCAAGCCAAGCTCGAGGGCGTCAGTGACAAGTTCCGTGACCTGGGGCAACGCGCAGCTGAGGCTGCTGGACGGCGTTCAGCGGGTGCGCCTATGCCCTCTGGTGACGTAAGTCCCGAAGGTATTTCATGAGTGCGCCTGTTCAAACAGATGTACCCAAAAGCAGCGGCGTAGGTAAAAAAATTGCTTTAGGGTGTCTAGGGGTTGTGCTGGTACTCGCGTTAGCGGGTGGGATTATTGTTTACCGTTTTGTGATGCCTGGGGTTCGCACAGCACGCGCGTTTGTGCAGCTCGAGGAACTCAATGCCAATGTACGCAATCAGCAAGCGTTTAACCCAGATAGCCCACTACTTTCTGAGGCACAGCTTAATCGCTTTTTAGAGGTACAGGATGAGATATTTAGTGAGGTGGAGGGCGATTTTGCAGCCTTTGAAGCACGATTTGAGGAATTTGATAATGGCAATCAAGCGAACTTCCGTGAGGTTATGGAAGCCTATAGTGGCATTGCTAACCTGCTCGTTAGTGCCAAGCGCAGTCAGGTAGATGCGCTCAACGCGCAAGATTTTTCGCTTGCCGAGTACGCGTGGGTACGCCAGCGCATTTACGAAGCGTTAGGCTACAGCACGGTGACCGCAGTTCAAGGCGCTGAGGGCGTTAACGTCCAAATTCCTGAAGACGTTCCTCAAGCTAACATTGACCTTGTGACGCCGCATCAAGAAGCGTTGATAAGGACGTTGCCGTTGACGGCGGTTGGGTTGTAGAGATTATCGCGTTGAATTGGTTTGATAGACGGGCAAATAAAAAGCGGATTCCGTAGAAGCGCGGAGTCCGTTTTTTGGTGGGGTTTGTTGCGTTTTGCTTTTAGATCGGTTCAAACTCGTCTAGAGCATAAAACTCTACGAAGCCACACTGAGCACAACGAAAAGCAGCCATAGGGATGCCAGAACTTTGTGGACGATTAATACCTTTGACCCAAGATTTTATTGCAAAACCTCGAAACCAACGGATTCCATTAGCCCCGTGCGTGTCGAGTGTATAGCCATCTTCCATTTGACCTTTGCACTTAGGGCAAATTCGAGTCTGGTTGCTCATAATGACATTTGTTAATGATTGTATTCTTTGCTAGATATGAAAATTAAGTACTGATGATGTTCGGTAAAACGTCTGGCAATGCGCGGAGTTCTAAATCGAAGACGTTGGTAATTGGTTCAAGTTCGCCCGTATTACCTGCCAGCAGCATCATAAATTGATCTTGGGTAATCGGTGGCTTAGGTAGAATTTGCATCACTGGCACGCCGAGGCGCATGAGTATAAGTGGTACGGGTACGACTTGTTTGCTGGTGCCAAGGGCAGTTTGCATGAGGTCAAGAAGTTCACGAAAAGTGTATTCGTGTGGGCCAACTAGATCGTAAGCTTCGTTTTCAGTGGCTGAACGGGTGAGTGCTTGCGTGAATGCGCGGGCAACATCACCTACCCAGATGGGGCGAAACGGAAACTTACCGTCGCCAATTTGGGGGACAACTGGCGGTAAGCTCACCAGCTCCTTAAGCGTATCCCCAAAAAATTCGTCGCCCTTGCCAAAGATAAGGCTGGGGCGAAAAATTGTGAAGATAAGTCCGGAGGCGCGTACGTAGGCCTCAGCTTGGGCTTTGGTTTTGAAATAGCGACTTTCACTGTCTAGGCTGCTACCTAACGCGCTCATGTGGATAAAACGCTTCACGCCAAGTTGCTTGGCCAGGTCCAAAACGTTTTTGGTGCCTTCCACATGAATAGCATCGAAGGTGGCATTACCCTGCTCGCGGATGATGCCAACTAAGTGAATCACGGCATCAACGGTGCTGTTTTGGGTGTTGAGCTTGCGGCCCGCAGCCTCGAGGCTACCAGCATCGGTAATGTCACCCAAAACGGTTGTGACACCAGCTTGCTCAGGTCCGGTTTGCTCAGATCCAGATTGCTCAGAATCAGGCGCGCTGCGAGCTAGGGCAAGTACCTCGTGGCCTTCGTCTACTAAGTGACGCACGAGGTGACTGCCGACAAAGCCGCTTGCACCTGTTACAAGAAGTCGCATTCAGATTGCTGAGTGTGCTTAAAACCCTTGTGAGATGTCGTCTAAGGTGTCTGGCTCGAGCAATACAATACTTCTGTAACCAGACTCAATCAAACCTTCTGAACGAAGCTCAGTGATGATTTTAGAGACACTCTCACGGGTGCTAGCTGTACCTTCAGCGATAAGCTCGTGGGTAGCTGAAATCACGCGGTAGCCAGCGTCATTGTCCACAGCTAGGGGCGTATCAGCTAGTTTCATAAGGTAGCGTGCCACGCGCTGGCGTAAGTCACCCGTTTGTAGGTGGTACTCATAGTCCATGAGACGCTGCATTTGCTCGGACAGCGAACGGGTAATGGTCATTAGGTCACTATGGTTAATCATATCGGGATCCACCGCCTCAATTTGCGCGTTTGTAAGCGCTTCTGCAATTTCACTTCGGCGTCCGGTCATGAACGCTTCTTCGCCAAAAAAGTCGCCGGGCATCACGTGCCGCACGGTCAAAATGCGCCCTTCTGGAGTCATTCTAGTAATGCGGATGAGGCCGTCACGAACGCGAAACACAGACTGAGCTAAGTCGCCATTGTGGTAGAGGGTTTGTTTGCGTTGAAAACTAATGGTTTGGCTTGGAGCTTCCAGCATAGAAGGAGCATCGTCCTGAAAAGTGTTCACTGCGGTTGCTGCGTCATTGTCGTAGCCGAGAGCATTGGTAGGAAGGGTCATATGAATATCTCCTTTGAAGATGAAGTGTCTTGGGGTTGCGGGGTGTTTTGAGATGCTACAAGCTCAGCTGAAGTCATATTTGCTGAGGTTGTAACGATGCGGTCATGTTGGCGAGAGGCACGGTTAGGATTTGTATCATCTTGTTGTGTTAGAGAACGGGCTTGAGCACGATTGGGTGTTGTTCTGTTCAAATAACGACCTGCCGAACGGGCTGCGTTATAACCAGATACGGTTACACCTAAAGTGCCTTGACCCGGGAATACCGTGTCGCCAGCTAGGAACAAACCACCAATGTCGCTGCGGTGTGAAGGTGCTGCAAAATTGGCTGCTTGTCTGGTTTGAGGGATGCCGCCAACGGTGCCACCCACACGCCGCGTAAAGCCGCGAAACGTTTTAGGGGTGCCGCTCAAAAACACCTCAATACCATCTCGGATATTGGGTAAAGCACGCTCTACCTGATGAAGTAAGACGCGTTCAAACGCACGTTTTTCTTGCTGGTAAGCCTCCTTATCGTGGGCGAGTTCAAGCCAGCGCGCTGCCTCAACGTGGGTACTTACCGTAATGGCACGTTTGCCCTCAGGTGCGCGCTTTCTATCCCAAGCTGGGCTAATCGAAATAAGACAATTGCCGGCAGCTTGGTGGGTATCTAGGTCAGTCACCTGCTCATAAAAACGAACATCAGCAGGTAGGGCGCGTTCATCTACGCCCATATAGAGGGTAAATGCCCCCCACATGTCAGGTTGGGCAGCTGCCCGTTTCGGAAGGTTAGAAGAAGTTTCAGTAGGAAGTAGGTTAGCTGTGTTGGCAAGTGGGATGGCGCTAATCACAACAGGCGCGTCAATACTGGCGCGGTTGGTTGCCACACCGCAAACGCGCCGCCCGTCAGTTGCAATTTCTTTGGCAAGCGTGCTGTAAAGAACCGCACCACCTTGTGCTGTTACGTAGTCGGCTAAATCTTGGGCAATCGTCTCGAGCCCACCAATTTTGTACTGACAACCAGCACGGTAGATATCTAGCGCGAGTGCGCCGTTAGGTGCTACGCAATCATCTGCAGTAGTCTGCATCGCATCTAAAAGTTGCCCATCAACAAACGCGCGGTGGTAGGGATCATCAATCTCAGTTAATAGGTCAGCTACCGTGCGGTGCAAGTTGGCAAACACGGGTAACAAACTTGGGTGAGCGGCTTTGGCAGTATCTAGCACATCGTAGAGATGCTTAAACGGCATCACAGGGAAGCGCTTCGCAGCATGCGCAAGACCACGCGCAAGGGTTGCTGTTTTGCGCCAAAAAGCTTGTTTGGCAGCATCTTCGTGTGCCGTGTTACTTGGGAACGCACGGGCCACCTCAACTTGCCAAGCTTGCCGCTCGGTGGCAATGTTCACCGTGACCTCACCGCGGTCAGGGTGCTCCGGCAGGTGCACGCGAATGGCTGGGTCAACATTCACATAGTGAGGTTTTTGCCCCAACATGCTGTAAACGCGCTGGTGGAGGCCGCCAGGTTCAAAGCCCATGGCAACAGTGGCACCCACTGCAAAACGGTAACCGTCTTTGGAAAAGCCTGCCGCGCACCCGCCGGGGTGTACGTCGCGCTCGAGCACAACCACCTTATAACCTTGGCGGGTAAGCATGGCTGCAGCCGTAAGCCCACCAATACCTGCGCCAATCACAGCAGCGTCAGCCTCAATAACTTGACCCCGCCGGTTGTGTTGGTCAAGGCGGTTGCGGCCAGAGCCAAGGTTGGTTGGGTGCACTGAATTCACAAAAGTGCTCCTTGACCAACAGCTACTTCTGAAGGCATATTTTGTACAAGTGCGTGAAAACGGGTCACTGCTGCAGTAGGATCGCTATCAAGTGAAATTCCGCCTAGGGCATTGGCGAGTTCGGCTTTTTTATCAAATACAGGCC